>JAURLT010000033.1 GCA_030831085.1 Gammaproteobacteria bacterium | reverse complement strand
CTACCGGCCCCGCTTCGAGGGTGAGGAACGCTTTTTCGGACGCATCGTCCATCCGCAGCACTGGCCGGAGGATCTCGATCTCCGTGGCAGGCGCATCGTGGTCATCGGCAGCGGCGCCACGGCGGTGACACTGGTGCCAGCCCTCGCCCGCGAGGCGGCACACGTCACCCTGCTGCAGCGCTCCCCCTCCTGGGTGGCTAGCCAGCCGGCCCGGGACCCGGTGGGTCGTCTGCTGTTTCCCTGGCTGCCCGGCCGAGTGGCCTGGCAGTTGGTCAGGTGGAAGAAGATCCTCGAGGCCCAGTTGCAGTATGCGCTGGCTCGCTGGCGTCCTGATTTCATCAAGCGGCAGATCCTCAGGATGGCCCGTGCTGCGCTGCCCGCAGGCTATCCCGTCGAGGAACATTTTCGGGCGAGCTACGACCCCTGGGACCAGCGCGTCTGTGCCGTGCCTGACGGCGACCTGTTTGCCGCCATCTCGGCGGGCACGGTCGAAATGGTCACCGACCACATCGAGCGGTTCCTGCCCGAAGGGATCCTGACCCGCTCCGGCCGCCTGCTCGCAGCCGATGTGGTGGTCACCGCCACGGGCCTGGTCATCCGTCCGCTCGGCGGGATGCGCCTGACCGAGGACGGACGGCCCGTACAACTCGCCGACACCATGGTCTATCGCGGCGCCATGCTGAGCGGAGTGCCAAACCTGGCTTACACCTTCGGCTACATCAACGCCTCCTGGACCCTGCGGGCTGAACTGGTCGCCTTACTGGTCCGGCGCCTGATCCGTCATCTCGACCGCGAGGGCCTTACGTCGGTGCGCCCGGAGCGCGATCCCTCGGTGGAAGAGCGCCCCTTCGTCGACTTCAATCCGGGTTACATCCAGCGCGCGCTTAAAGAACTGCCCAGCCAGGGCGATCGTTTTCCGTGGCGAGTGCACCAGAACTACCTGCGGGACTGGCTTGATACCCGGCTAAAACCTGTGGCCGATCCAGCGCTCAGGTTTGGCTAGGACTCAGGCTCGGATTCAGACCTCCGGGAATTCCGGCACGGCGGGGTAGCGCTCCAGCACCTCCCCCAGGCCCTCCTTCAGTGGCCCCAGCCAGGGCTCAAAGTGCCGCCACTGGTCGACGCCCTCCCGGTAGATCGGCCGGCGGACCTGTTCGGAACTGACCGTGCGGACCGAACGCGGATTCTCGTAGAAACGCAGGCAGGACTCCTCGAAGGGCAGCCGGCAGTAATCGAGCAGACGCCGCACCTGCGCTTCCGTATCGCTCACCATGTCCTCGTAGTGCACACGCAGGATGCGCCCCGGGAACACCTGGTCGAAGTGGGCCATCAGTTCCACGTAATCGCTGTAATACCGGGCGAGGTCGCCAAGGTCATAGGCAAATTTCTGGCCATGCGCGAAATGCTGCTTGAAGTTCGAAAAGCAGCAGGACATGGGGTGACGGCGAGCATCGATGATCCGGGCGCGCGGCAACATCAACAGGATAAGCCCGGCGTGAAGAAAATTGCTGGGCTGCTTATCGACGAAGTGTGGCGCAGACGTCTTGCGCTGCACCATCGTTTCGGCAAGATACCGTTCGCCCAGTTCTTTCCAGCGTCGCCCGTCCAGACTGCGCATTACCCCACACAAACTGCCCGGCCAGCGTCCTTCGCCTTCGGTTCCGAGGTCGCGAGCGATCCCCATCACGTTGGGTAACTCCATGGTGCCTTCCACCTGGGAATGGCTGGCAAGAATCTGCTCGAGCAGCGTCGAGCCAGCCCGCGGCATGCCCACGATGAAGATCGGATCGGACCGCTCGCAGCCCAACCCGGCCGCCGCGTCCACATACTCTGCGGTGAAAAGCCTGCGCGAGGCCTCAACTAGTGAGGTCGTCTCTCCGGAATCGTGTCCGATGGCTGCCCTGCGCAAGGCATTGCCGAGCGAATACCGGGAGAAGGCGCGTTCATACTCGCCCGCATCCTCGAGGGACTTAGCGACGGAAAACGCGAGATGCAGGCGGTCATGATCCGAAAGTCCCGCCGTTTCCAGCAGTGACTCCATCTGCGACGTTTCCTCCGAGGTAAAGCGGTATGTCTTGAGGTTCGCGAGCCCCCACCAGGCCTCCCCCGAGGCGGGTTGGTCAACAATGCAGCGCCGGTAGGCGTCGATGGCCTCTTCCGTCTTGCCTGCGGCACGCAAAGCGTTGCCGTAGGACAGAAGCGGCCTACCGGCACCGCCGTTAACTTCAACCGCGCGCTGGTAGACCGGCAACGCCGCATCCGTGTTGCCGGTTCGCACGTGGATCGCGCCGCGCAGCATTAGATACGACGGACTATCAGGCTCCAGTTCAAGCAGGCGTTCCGCCTGCGCCTGAGCTGCCGGGTAATCTCCAATCCGCAGCAGGGATTGTGCCAGCCCATAGGCTGCTGTCATGAAGCCCGGCGCCAGAAGCAGGCAACGCGCATACAGGTTTCGGGCATCCGCATTCCTGCCCAGGGAAAATTCTAGGTCGGCAAGGATTTTCAAGGCGGCGAGGTCATCTGGCCGGGCCGTGACGCGATTCCAGAGCCGCTGCTCGTATCCCTCGTTTCCGTCGGATCCGCTGGAAAGATCGGGATCCCTCGACGATGCAGTCACATAATTGTCGTAGGCATTTCTCGCGTCCAATGCTTGACCCATCGCGTGGAGGCGACTCGCCAACTCTAGCCACGCGGCAGCGAGCTGGGGATTGGCTTCGACCGCGCGCTTCAGGCCCTGCATCGCGGCCTCGTCCTGGCCAGCGGCTGCAAGGCTCAGGGCAAATTCAAACTGGGCAACCCCCGAATTGGGCTGCGCACGCGCGAGGTTCCCCAGGACCCCGAGGCTTTTGTCATGCTTCCCAAGCAGGCGGTTGGCCACCCCCACGAGCAGCATGGCAACCGGGTATCCGGGCTGCCTCTGCAGCACCGCCTCTGCCTCCGCCGCCGCAGCTGCGGGATCGGTCGACATCAGAGCCTCAGCGCGACGGATTCCGTCCCTCAACCACTCGGGGTGTCCTGGCCGTGGTACCTTACCTTGCATCGCCGTAGGTTAACCCGTTTGGCCGTGAGCCGTACCAGCATGGGACCAACCAAATTTAGACTTGTCGCCCTGGCCGTTGGTGCAGTGTTGTTGACTGGCGGCGCTCACGCCGACGACAGCGTGGAAATCGTCCCTAAAGGCGTGAAGAACCCCACCGCCAATCAGCGGAGGATTTGCAAGACCGTCGCTCCAACCGGCTCACGAATTGCCAAACGAACCTGCCTGACGGTCGCCCAGTGGGACGAGGCGAGAAAGATTGCCCAGGAAGCGACCGAGAGGGGGCAGGTTAGCGCGCTGATGATCAACATGTCCGGAGGCGGCGGTGGGGGTGGCGGCTAGCGTCAAGCCCGGGGCGGGACCGTTTTTTAGCCCCTTTTGACGGCATTCGCTTAATTACCATCGGCCGGGATGGTAACCTACGGTTTGGGACGACTGCGGGGCCAAGGGCTCAATAGGGGACGCTCATGCGCAAATTTTCAGCCGCCGCCTGCCTGTTGGGCAGTCTTTCGCTCTTCGCCGCGCTGGCACAGGCCGATGGGCCCGCTACGACAGCCGCAGAACCCACAAAGAACGAGCGTCGGGTTTGCAAGTCCGTAGCGCCAACCGGCACACGGATCGCCAAGAAGACCTGCTTGACCCAGGCTCAGTGGGACGAGGCACGGAAAATTGCCCAGGAAGCGACCGAGAAGGGGCAGGCGAGTGAGCGGATGACCAACGGTATTCAGGGCAATACCGGGGGCTGAACCGCGGTTGCTTTGCTTGACACTGTATCGAATCACCCTCCTTTGCCTGACGGTGGCCCTCCTTCAGGGCCTTGCGGCATTGGCCGCTCAGGCTGATAACTCTCTGAATCAGAAAAAATTTCCGGGAGTCGGCAGGCTCATGAGTCCGGCCGAGTTCGACTCGGCCGGACTGAACAAGCTATCCCCCCAGGAACTTGCGGCGCTCGATGCCTGGCTGTTGCGGTACACCGCAGGCGAGGCGGAGATGCTGCAGCGCACTAACGAGGAAGTCAGAGAGGCAGCCGAAGACACCCGCATCGTGAGCCGCGTGCAGCGCCCCTTTGAGGGCTGGGACGGTAACACCTTGTTTCGATTGGAAAACGGCCAGGTCTGGAAGCAGCGCCAGCCCGGCCGTTACAGATACACCGGTGACGACCTGGAAGTGACGATTCGCCGCAACTTTTTCGGCTTCCACGTGCTCACCGTGAACGCCACGGGCCGGTCCGTAGGCGTGGAGTTCGTCCGCTAGGGTTTTCGACATAACGTTTCCCGGCCCCGGGCGCGATGATACGAGTCACAAAAGCCCCTTCCGACTGTTGTATTTTGGCCACAATGTATTGATTAGCCGAAGGAATTCGACTAACGTCTCGTGCAGTTTGGCCTTTGGATCCAAATTGGTCCGGTGCGGCGAGGGGTCAAGCGGAACGCTGCACCGAATTCGTTGTTAGTTCACAAATGGAAGAGGTATGACCTATGCGTAAGAACACACCTCTTGCCCTCGCGGTCTCGACGACCCTCGGCCTTGCTGCAGCAGGCCTGTCGTCTACCGTCGCGGCGCAGGAACTCGAAGAAGTCATGGTCACCGGTTCGCGTATCGCGGCCGCTGACGGTTTCGGTCAGGTGGCCCCGGTGTCGGTGGTCACCTCCGAGGACATCAAGCTCACCGGTATGACCCGTCTGGAGGACGTGCTGAACAGCCTGCCCTCCATCGAAGCCGCCCAGAACTCGTTCATCTCCAACGGCGCCACCGGCACCGCCTCGCTCGACTTACGCGGGCTGGGTGCGAGCCGCACCCTGGTGCTGTTCAACGGCAAGCGCCTGCAACCGGGCGGCGTGAACACACAGATCCCCGACATCAACCAGATCCCGGCGGCCATTGTCGAGCGGATTGAGGTACTCACGGGCGGTGCATCTGCTACCTACGGCGCCGACGCGGTCGCCGGCGTGGTGAACTTCATCACCCGGCGCGTCAACGGCGTGGAAGTCAGCCTTGGTGCTGGCGGCTATCAGCACAAGAACGACAACACGTACATCCAGGGCCGCATGGACGCCCGCGGCTTCGACTATCCCACAGGGAGCACGGACATTGATGGTCGGTCTTACAACCTCGACGTCCTGATCGGGTCGGATTTCGCTGACGGTCGGGGTAACGCGACCGCCTACGCCACCTGGCGTAAGGGCGACGCCCTCCTTGAGGGTTCCCGCGACTATTCCTCCTGTGCCCTGGGCGACTCTGGGTTAAGTTGCGGTGGTTCGGGCACGGCCCCAAACCCCAACTACTTCCTGTACCCGCTCGGGCCGGACGGAAGCTATCTGGACTACGACACTTCTTTCTTCACGCTGCAGCCCGACAGCTCGTTGGCGCCGTTCGACGGCTCAAATCGTTACAACTTTGCGCCGATCAACTATTTCATGCGGCCTGACGAGAAGTACTCCCTCGGTGCGTTTGTTGATTTCGAGGTCAATGAACACTTCACCCCGTACATGGAGGTGAATTTCACCAGCTCTGCGTCTCGCGCGCAGATTGCGGAATCAGGGACCTTCTTTGGCGAAGGCTATGTTCTTCCGGGTGATTATTTCCTGTTCCCGGCCGCCTTCCAGGCGTCTCTGGCGGCCATTAATCCTAACGCGGCTGCCTGGCTGGTGTACGTTGGCAAGCGGAACAAGGAAGGCGGTCCGCGAGCGGAGAATACCGACTACGATAGCTTCCGCCTGGTGGGCGGCAGCCGTGGCCAGCTGACCGAGAACTGGAGCTATGACCTGTTCTATCAGCTCGGCAAGACGGCCTCCAGTTCTGCTTACCAGAATGACCTGCTGTTCTCGGCAATCAGGAACGCGATCGGCGTCGACTGTGCCAGTACTCCGGGGGGCTGCTATCAGGTGTTCACCTTCGGTGGTGTCACCTCGACCCAGGCCTCGGCCTTGGGCGGCACTGCGATTGCCACCGGCGACACCTCGACCGAGGTGCTCGGCGGCTACGTCAGCGGTGATCTCGGGTTCGGCCTGCCGGGAGCAGACAACATCCAGGCGGTGTTTGGCTTTGAGCACCGTCAGGATACTTACGACCGCGTAACCGACAAGCTATACACCGACGGCGAGCTGGCAGGCCAGGGCGGGCCGTTCGTGAGCCTGAGGGGCGGCTTTACCGTCATGGAGTATTTCACCGAGTTCAGTGTGCCGGTTCTCGATAACCTCACACTGGATGCGGCGTACCGGTTCTCCGACTACAGCACTGCCGGGGGCACCGACACCTATCGTGTCGGGCTGGATTGGAGCCCGCTGGACATGCTGCGGGTACGCGGCGGCTACAACCGTGCGGTTCGCGCCCCGAACATCAGCGAGCTGTACACGGCCAACCAGCTTGGACTTTGGCAGGGCGTTGACCCCTGCGCTGGCGCGACGCCGTTGTACACCCAGGCTCAGTGCGCCAACACCGGTGTAACGGCTGCCCAGTACGGGAGCATCTCGTTCAGCCCAGCGGGCCAGTACAACCAGTTGTCTGGCGGCAACCTCGGACTGAAGCCTGAAAAGGCGGATACGGTCACCTTCGGCGTGGTGGTGACCCCGATGGATAACCTGACGCTCTCAGTGGACTACTGGAGCATCGCGCTGGAGGATACGATCAGCACCCTCGGTCCGGCGCTGATCCTGGAGCAGTGCGGGTTGTACGGCAATCTCTGCGGAGCCATTACGCGTTCGCCGCAGGGCGGCAGCCTGTGGCTGGGTCAGGCGGGGTACGTGGAAAACACGCTGCAGAACTTCGGTGAAGCCACCTACGAGGGCATCGACATTGCAGCTGCTTACCGCACGGATGCACTCGGTGGCAGCATTTCGGTGAACCTGATCGGCACCTACATGCTGACCAAGGAATCCCAGCCCATTCCTACCGACAACGCCACGAAGAATGACTGCGTCGGCATCATCAGCTCTGGGTGTTTCCCCACACCTGAGTACCGGTTCGTGTTGAATACATCCTACGACTCCAACGAGTGGTGGGCTGTGGGCGCGCGTATCCGTTACATGGACAAGACCAAGTACGTGGGAACCACCGATAGAATCGCAGCGGATAATCTGGATACGGAAATTTACCTGGACCTGAACGCCACGTTCCGGTTCATGGAAAACTCCGACATCGTGATGGGTGTCAATAACGTTCTGGACGAGGAGCCGCCGCTGTTGGGCGCCACCCTGACCAGCAACGCGAACACCGTCGCTGGCTTCTACGACACGCTGGGTCGTTACCTGTTCATGAAGGCCACCCTGCGCTTCTAAGCGCAAGGCGTCCTCTCGTGACACCTGGAGGCGGGCTTCGGCCCGCCTCTTTTTTTGTGCCTGAAAAACCCTCGGACGGTATCCTTGCACCATGAACGACGCAGCAGGAAAGCCCCCCACTGGAGCGAACCTCGAAGCGGCCATCGGCGAGTTGCGGCGTGCCATCCGCCAGTCTCCGGAACCGCTGCCCCTGTTGAACCAGCTGGGCCAGCTGTGCCTGCGCAGCGGCAGGCTGGATGCCGCGGCCGCGGCCTGGGAACAGTACCTGCGCACCCACCCGCGCTCCTCGCTGGGGCATTTCAACTTCGCCTGGTTCAGCGCCCGCCAGGGCCAGCCCATGGTGGCGGTGCGCCACTACGAGAAAGCCATCGAGCTTGGCATCCCGCGGGCCGAGGAAGCACATACCAACCTGGCCAACCTGTACTCCTCGGTGCTGCGCGACGACCGTCGCGCGAAGCAGCACCTCGAGCAAGCCCTCCGCCTGAATCCCGCCTACCTGCCGGCCGTGCACAATCTCGGCGGCCTCGCCGAACAGGAGGGGCAACTGGAGCGTGCCCGCGAACTGTTCGGGCGGTGTCTCGAAATCGATCCGGCGGCCACGCCCTCCCTCGCCCGACTGGCCGACACCTTCGACTTCAACGTGGACGGTGAGCCGGTGCTCCAGCGCCTTGAGGCCGCTGCAGGGGGCTCCCGCGATCCGGACCTGCATTTCGCGGTCGGGCGGGCGCGCGAGCAACGTGGCCAGTATGAGGCCGCATGGCAAGCTTATGCCGAGGCCAACCGCCTTGATCGAAGCGTGATGCCCGCGTATTCACCCGGGCGGGTGGAATCGGGAATCGACACGCTGATCGCCACTTGCACGCCCGAGTGGCTGGCCCGCCTCTCCACTGGTCAGGCGACCTCGCCGGTGTTCATCTGCGGCATGCTGCGTTCCGGCTCCACGCTCCTCGAGCAGGCGCTGGCCGCGCATCCGGCGTTCACCCCAGGAGGGGAGCGCGAGTTCTTCCCCCGGCTGGTCGCCGCGCAATTGCCGGGCTATCCGCGCGAGATCGCGAGCGTCGACGCGGGCCGCCTGAAGTCCTGGGCCCGCAGCTACCAGCGCGAGACCGAGGCCATCTTCGGCAAGGACACCCGCATCACCGACAAGCGACCGGACAACTTCCTGTATCTGGGCCTCATCAAGGCGCTGTTTCCCGCCGCACGGGTCGTGGTCACCCGCCGCGACTGGCGCGACGTCGCCACCTCGATCTTCGCCACCCGACTCGGCCCGATGGCGCCCTATGCCACCGACCTCGCGCACATCCGGCATTTCATCGCGCAGCATGACCGCTTGATCGCCCACTGGCAGGCGCTGCTCGGCAAAGACCTGCTGGTCGTCGACTATGAGCAGGTGGTCGCCGAACCGAAAGCACAGATCGGACGCCTGCTGGAGTTTCTGGGCGAGCCCTGGGATGACGCCTGCCTGGAGTTTCATACGCTGTCGAATACCGTCCGCACAGCGAGTGTCTGGCAGGTCAGGCAACCTCTTTACGCTGGCTCGATCGGGCGCTGGGAACGCTTCCAGAGCACCTTCGACGCCACCTTCGAAGAGTCAGGCCCTCGGGCCTGAGGCACTCAGCCCGGCTCGAAATCGCAGGGCACGGTCAACCTGCGGCCGGTTTCCTGAAAAGGAAAGGTGCCGTGCCAGAAATAGGCCGGGAAGAACACGCAGTGCCCCACGCGCGGCTGGATGGCACGCGCCACCTGCTCCCGGTCACCGAGACCAAGCGCGGTTTCGCCGAACTTGATCCAGCCTCGCCGATCCTCGCCCCCTGCGCCGATCGCCTCCGGCAGCATCACGTAGGTACAGCAGGACAGCCAGCCTAGCGGATGGACGTGGTTGGCGTGATAGCCCTCTCCACCGAGACTCACCGACCAGCTGCCGGCAAAGCGCGCGCCGCGACCCAACCGCGAACTGAGCGGGTGTTCGGACTCCCGCTGCAGCCTGCCCAGGTAGTCCTGCAGGCAGGTATCGATGGCGCTGCGCAGGGCCACCAGCAGCGGATGGGGATCGTCCAGCAGTACGCCGGTGGTCTGGGTGCCATGACGCACGCTCTGGTCCAGTGGCTGGCGCACCGCGGTATGCCGCCCCGCCAGCTCGGAGGCCAAGGCCTGCATGAACTCGGGCAGTGAGGCAAAACCTGCCGGCACGGGCAGCGCGTAGTCGCGCAGCAGGCCATCGTAATCGTTCAACCAGTCGTGACGGGCGTCGCCAGCGAGCCGCCAGAGCACCCCCTGGTAAGCCCAGGCCTCCTGGTGATGCGGCGAGACGGCCAGTGCCCGGCTGATGGCCTGCTGGGCAGCATCGGGTTGCTGTTCGCGGAGACACAGGTTGGCGCTGTCGATCAGAAAGCGCACCTCGTCCGGCCTCGAGGCCAGCGCGCGATCGAAGCCCTCGCGCGCGCGGCCCAGGTCGCCGCCCTTCAGATACTGAACGGCAAGGCCGTGCAGCAGGAACGGGTCGGAGCCTGCAGTGTCCAGAGCCCGTTCAAGCACCGTTGTTGCGCCGTCTTCATCGCCGCTGGCGATGCAGGCGGCGGCCAGGTTGTGATGCAGGGGCGCGCAGGCAGGCGTCTGTTCGAGCGCCTGCCGGTAGGACTCCATGAACGTCGCATCGCCACGCTCCCACTGCAAGCGATTGAGCGCCCGATGCGCATCGATGAACTCCGGCCTGGCCCGAATGGCCGCCCGGAAACAGTCCATCGCTTCCCGGGCATCACCCCGCTCCAGGGCCAGCAGGCCGAGTTCATGATGCAGGCTGGCTGGATCGTCCACCTTGCCGAGTCCCGACTGCAACAGCCCTTGAGCAGCCGTCTCGTCTCCCAGCCTGGCGAGCGCCCTGGCCTCGAGCGCGACGGCACGGGCATCCATGGGGGCGATACGCCCGAAGTCGCGGGCAGTGAGCAGCGCATCGGCGGGCTTGCCTCCCTCCAGTTGCACGCTCGCCAGCGCGGCGAGTACCCGGGGTTGTGGATCCAGCTCGCGCGCCTTCGTCAGGTGCAGAACGGCATCCCCCGACCGGTGCCGCTCCATGGCGAGCAACCCGCGTTGGTACCAGGCATCGGCGAACTGGGGCATCAGTTCGACGGCTCGTCCATAACGCTGCTCCGCCTCATCATGGCGGCCGAGGTCACGTAGCAGGTTGCCCAGGTTCGAGAGTACGACCGGCTGGTGCGGGCTTGCCTTCAGGCTCGCCTCGAACTGCGTCAGCGCCTCGAGCTGGCGACCCAACTGGCGACTAATCAGCGCCGCGAGGTGCAGGGCATCCGGCTGGCGCGGCTGGGCGGCCAGCACCCGGTCCACCTGCCGCTTCGCCGCAGCCATGTCGCCAGCCTGGAACGCCGCCACCGCCTGCTGAAACACCGTCGCGCTCATGCGGCCATGTTAGCGCAGCAGGCCGGCGTGACGGTCGCTAGACTGTGAGCTGGTCTGGCAGGCATGAGGACTGGGCGGCATGCGCGAACTCGACAGCTTCTACATCGGTGGCCGCTGGGTCGCCCCCTCCGGCGATCAGTTCAACGAGGTGATCAACCCGGCGACCGAGCAGGCCGCCGGCCGGGTCGCCATGGGTGGACCCGCGGAGGTCGAGGCCGCCGTGACGGCCGCCCGCGAGGCCTTCGAGGGCTGGTCACGCAGCACCCGCGAGGAACGCCTGGCGCTGTTCGGGCGCGTCATCGAAGTCTACAAGCAGCGCATGGATGACCTGGCGCTGGCCATCTGTGAGGAGATGGGTGCGCCGCTGGAGACCGTGGCCAAGCCCCAGCAGGCGCCCTCCGGCCTCGGCCATCTCGCCACTGCCATGGGCGTGCTGGCAAGCTACGAATTCGACAAGCCGCTCGGCAGCACCCGCATCGTGCGTGAGCCGGTCGGCGCCTGCGGCCTGATCACCCCCTGGAACTGGCCGGCCAACCAGATCGCCTGCAAGGTGGCGCCTGCGCTCGCCACCGGCTGCACCATGGTCCTGAAGCCCAGCGAACTGGCGCCGTTCTCGGCCCAGATCATCGCCGAGATCCTGCACGAAGCCGGCGTGCCTGCCGGCGTCTTCAACCTGGTGTATGGCGATGGCCCCTCGGTGGGCGCGGCCATGGCCGCCCACCCGGGCCTCGAGATGATGTCCTTCACCGGTTCCACCCGCGCCGGCATCCTGGTGGCGAAGGCGGCAGCGGACACCGTCAAGAAAATCTCCCTGGAACTCGGCGGCAAGTCGCCCAACCTGATCCTGCCCGGGGCACCGCTGGAGAAGGCCGTCACCCATGGTGTGCGATCGCTGATGAACAACACGGGCCAGAGCTGCAACGCCCCCTCGCGCATGCTCGTGCCCCGCGCTCAGCTGGCCGAGGCCGAGGCCATTGCCGTGCAGGTGATGGCGAAGCTGGTGGTGGGTGACCCGCTCGAAGCCTCCACGACGCTCGGTCCGCAGGCCAACGGCAAGCAGTGGGAGCGGGTCCAGTCGCTTATCCAGCAGGGCATCTCGGAAGGTGCGCGGCTGGTGGCGGGCGGGACCGGTAGGCCGGAGGGGCTCACCAGGGGCTTTTACTCTCGCCCGACCCTGTTCAGCGACGTGACCAACGACATGACCATTGCGCGCGAAGAGATCTTCGGCCCCGTGCTGTGCATGCTGCCCTACGACGACGTGGAGGAAGCGGTGCGGATCGCCAACGACACGCCCTACGGCCTATCGGCCTACGTGTACGGCGCCGATTCCGCGGAAGCCGCGCGCATCGGAGCACGTCTCAGGGCCGGCAACGTCCACCTGAATGGGGCCAGGCTGGATACCCGCGCCGCCTTCGGCGGCTTCAAGCAATCGGGCATCGGCCGTGAGTGGGGCGCCTTCGGTTTCGAGGAGTTTGTCGAGATCAAGTCGGTGTTTGGAGCGCCAGACGCGGGCTGAGCCCGCCCCACAGTGCGGCGTCGCCTGGCTCCAGCCTGCCATCCTGGCCGAGGCGAACTCCGCCCTCGCGGTCGTTCGTGAGCCATAGCGGGCCGTCCAGGTCGACGTAGTCGGCCTGCGCTGCGACCAGGAGGGCCGGGCGGATCGAGAGCGACGTGCAGATCATGCACCCTACGAATACGCCGAGGCCCAGACGACGCGCCTCGCCCACCATGGCGAGCGCCTCGGTCAGCCCGCCAGACTTGTCCAGCTTCACGTTGACGAAATCGTAGCGCCGACTGAGTGCCTCCAGGTCGGCACGCGTGTGGCAGGACTCGTCGGCTGCGATGGGCAGGGCATGTCCGATGCCGTCCAGCGGGCCATCCTGGTCGGCCTTCAAGGGCTGCTCCAGCAACTCGATGCCCAGCGACTCCAGCGCCGGCAGCGCCTCCTCCAGCACCTCGGGCGTCCAGCCCTCGTTGGCATCCACGATGAGCCGTGCGGCCGGCGCCGCGGCACGCACCGAGGCCACGCGCTCGGCCACCAGGTGGGCGTCGAGCTTGAGCTTCAGGAGCGGTCGATGAGCATGGCGTGTTGCGGCCGCCCCCATCGCTTCGGGGGTATCCAGGCTAATGGTCTGAGCGGTCACCAGAGCAGCCGGCTCTGGCAGGCCGGCGAGTTGCCAGACCGTCTGGCCGGCCAACTGCGCCTCCAGGTCCCACAGCGCGCAGTCGAGCGCGTTACGCGCGGCACCTGCCTTCATGAAGGCTTGCAGTTCGGTGCGGGTCATACCCTCGCGCAGCGCACCGGCCGCAGACTCGAGCTGGGCCAGTACACCCTCCACCGACTCGCCATAGCGTGCGTAGGGCACGCCCTCACCGCGGCCCGTGACACCCTGTTCGATCACTTCGACCACCACGACGTCGGCGGCGGTCTTCACGCCACGCGAGATCCGAAACGGCTCCCTGAGCGGCCAGCGCTCGCGGCGCAGCTGCACCTCGCGCATCAGGACTGCAGCAGGTCGACGATGGGCTCCACGCCCGTGCGCACCGGGTCGACACAAGGCAGGCCATGCGTCTCCTGCAGGCGGGCCAACAACGACTGCGCTTCGGGTTCGGCCAGCGCGGACGTGTTCACGGCCATGCCGACGAAACGGACCTCGGGGTTCATCAGGCGCGCGCAGCGCAGGTGAAGCTCGAGACACTCGGCGAGGTTCGGCACCGGCCAGTGGGGCAATCCGCGCAGGTGTGTGCGCGTAGGCTCGTGACACATGACAAGGGCGTCCGGCGCCGCACCATGCAGCAGGCCCAGGCTGACCCCAGAGAAGGAGGGATGGAAGAGCGAACCCTGGCCTTCCACCAGGTCCCAGTGATCCGCGTCGTTGGCCGGGCACAGCTCCTCGATGGAGCCCGCAATGAAGTCGGAGACCACCGCGTCCACCGGCACACCCTCACCGGAAATCATGATGCCGGTCTGACCAGTGGCGCGAAAGTTCGCCTTCATGCCCCGCGCGCGCATCTCCCGCTCCAGCGCGAGCGTGGTGTACATCTTGCCGACCGAACAGTCGGTGCCGACGGCCAACAGGCGGTGGCCGCTGCGCGGCTTCGCATTGGCTACCGGGAACTCCCTGCCCGGTTCGCGCACCTCGATCAGGCGACGGCCATTGCGCTTCGCCGCCTCGGCCACTTCGGGCACGCTGGACAGGCGTACGTGCAGGCCGCTGGCAAGGTCGAGACCCCGATCGAGGGCCTCCACCAGGGTCGGCACCCAGGCCTCACCGATCCTGCCACCCCGGTTCGCCACCCCGATCAGCAGCGTCCGCGCACCGGCCGCCACCGCGGCAGCGATGTCGAGTTCGGGGGCCGGGAGCCTCGGCACGCAGCCCGGCAGGCGCAGCTGACCCACGCAATGCTCGGGGCGCCAGTACCACACGCCGATGGCGGTCTTGGCAGCAAGGATATCGGGGGCATCGCCCAGAAAAAGCAGGTAAGGCTGTTCTATTTTCATGGTGTGTTCCCGGGCGCCACCTTAGCCGATCCGCCCCCACCCCCGGAAGCCTGACCGGCGCCTTCGTCGAGGACCGCCCGGGCCACCAGGGTGGCCGCCTGCTTGCGCAACGAACGGACGTCGCCCTTGCCATCAGGATGCAATCGCGAGGTCAGCAGCAGCAGGTAGGCACCGCTATCAGGATCCAGCCACATCGAGGTGCCAGTGAACCCGGTATGCCCGATCGAGCCAATGGGAAAACGCTCGCCTCGCGGGGTGGAAAAAGCCGTGTCGATGTCCCAGCCAATGCCGCGGCGTTGTTGCATGCCCGACGGTGTCTGGGTCGAGGTCATCACGCCGACCGCTTCCGGGGACAGCACCCGAACACCCTCCAGACTGCCCCCGGCCAGGATCATCCGTGCAAAGCGCGAGAGGTCCTCGGCGGTCGAGAACAGGCCTGCGTGACCAGCCACCCCGCCCATGCGCCGCGCGGTGGGATCATGCACCACACCGCGCTCCACCCCCGGCTCGGTGGGCGCAACGCGCGAACGCAGGCCCTGTGCCGGGCTGAAGGCGGTATCGTTCATGCCCAATGGGCGGAGCACTCGTTCCGTCACGAAGGTCTCGAACGGTACGCCAGCCGCCTGCTCGATGACTGCGGCCAGCACGAAATAGCCGATGTCGCTATAGATGAAGCGCTCACCCGGGGGCGCCGCCAGCGGCGTCTCACGCGCCAGCCGCATCGCCGTCTCGCGCCCGACCCATGGGGCCTCGAGGTCCACGTCGGGTGCAAACCCTGCCACGTGGGTCGCCAACTGCCGCACGGTCAGGGCTGCCTTGTCGGAGCCTGCCCAATCCGGCAGCCATTTCGAGACGGGATCTTCCAGCGAGAGCCCGCCTTCGTCGACCAGGACCATCAAGGCCGTCGCGGTGGCCAGCACCTTGGTCAAGGAGGCAAAGTCGAAGATCGTGTCCTCGGTCATCGGCTCGCGCGGGTCGGACAGCGACCTCCAGCCATAGGCGCGCCGATACAGGACCCGCTCTCCCTGCCCCACCAGCACCACGGCGCCGGGCGCGGCCCCCGCCTCGATGGCCTGCTCGATCGTTGCATCGAGTTCGCCGAAGGGCGCGACAGGCGTCTCGGCCAGTGCAAGACTCGACAGGAGTACGCCGGTGCCGATTGCCAGTAGCTGCATCCTCATGGCGCGTCGAGGCCAAGCAAGCGGGCCGCCTCACCCAACCGCCCCCCGGCGTCAGCCAGCGCCGACGCCGCACGATCGCCCGGAACACCCAGCGCCAGGAGAACGGCCAGCCGAATGTCGTCAGAGGCTATCCCAAGCTGCGTGGCCGCCTGCCGCTCATCGACGCGGGCCAGCCGCGCCACCATGGCGACTGCCCGCCGCCGCAGCTTGTCGTTGGTCACCTGCATGCCGACCATGAGATTGCCGTAGACCCGTCCCAGGCGGACCATCACGCCGGTAGAGATCGCGTTCAGCGCCGCCTTTTGCGCAGTGCCTGAACTCAGTCGGGTGGAACCTGCCACGATCTCTGCAGCACCTCCCACACACAGGGGATGGTCGGCCGCGGCCAGCAGCGGGGTGTCCGGGTTGCAGGCAATGCCGATGACCAGCGCGCCCGCGGCGCGAGCGGTCTCGGCCACCGCTACCGTGTACGGAGTGCGCCCGCTGGCCGCCACGGCCAGCACCACGTCGGCCGGCCCGGGCGCGAGCGCCAGCAACGCCTTACGTCCGGCCCTGGCGTCGTCCTCCGCACCCTCGACGCTGCGCTCCAGCGCCGCCGTGCCGCCTGCCATCAGATAGGCCAGCCGCTCGCGCGGCCAGCCAAAGGTCGGCTGCAATTCGACCCCGTCCTGCACCGCCACCCGCCCGGAGGTGCCGGCACCCGCATAGATCAGGCGTCCCTCCCGCTCCAGACGGGCTGCCGCGGCTTCGATGGCCCTCCCCACCAGCACGGCTTGAGACCGGACCGTATCCAGCGCCGCGATCTTGGCTTCCAATAACGCGCTGACCAACCTTTCGGCCGGCCAGTTGTCCAGGCCCGCATAGCGTTCGTCGATGCCCTCAGTCGCCATCTGCCCTCCGTGGGCTAGAATTGTAGCCATGAGCCTGTATCTCGGCATTGATGCGGGAGGCACCCATACCCGTGCCCGGCTGGTTGACGAGGACGGAACCGTGATGGGTGAGGGCGAAGCGGGCCCCGCCAATACGCGGCTCGGGCTGGATCGCTGCCTGCATGAAATCAACCTGGCCTGGCGTGCTGCGGCAACAGCCGCAGGAGTCGAGGGCGCGGCGAGCGCCGGTATTCGCGCGGGCCTTGGCATTGCCGGACTGAACCGGCGCGGCGTGCTCCCGGGGCTTCGCGCCCACCCCTTCCCCTTCGAGACCCTCGCCATCGCCAGCGACGCCTCGATCGCCTGCATCGGCGCCCATGATGGGGCCGACGGCGGCATCGTCGTGGTGGGTACCGGCAGCATTGGCTTCGGTCGCATTGGCGAGGAAATCGTCTCGGTAGGTGGTTACGGATTTCCGGTCTCTGACGAGGGCAGCGGCGCCGATCTCGGCATGCAAGCCATCCGCCGCTCGCTGTGGGCCCGCGACGGAAGGCTCGATCATTCGCCCATGACCGAGGCCATCCTCGCCCACTTTTCCGGATCGGCGGGCGAGGTGATCACCTGGACCGATACGGCCACGGCAAGGGACTACGCCTCCTTTGCGCCGCTGGTGATGGACTTTGCGGAGCGTGGCGACGCGGTGGCAGAGCCGATCGTCCAGGAATGCGCCCATCGTATCGATCAGTTGATCGGCATGCTGTTCGATCGCGGCGTGCCACACTGCTGCCTGATGGGCGGGCTCTCCAAACGTATTCACGACTGGCTGGCCGTCAGCGTACGGCTGCGCCTCCGCGAACCCCTGGGAGATCCCTTGTCTGGCGCTATCCACCTTGCCCGCACCCGCGGGCTGCCACCGGGTCAGGTCGTGCTCCAGGTGGGGGGCTCGACCACCTGACCGCCCACCCAGGTGCCCTGCACCGCGCCGGTCTCATCCAGCAGCACTAGATCCGCGGGTTGGCCTGCCTCGATCTCGCCTCTTTCGACGCCCAGGGCACGAGCAGGGGCCCGGGTCGCCATGCTGATCGCCGCCTCCAGCGGGACACGCATCTCGTCACGCGCGCGACGCACGGCATCGGCGAGCGCGATGGCTGCCCCGGCCAGCGTGCCCTCCGCCGAGACGCAGCGGCCGTCCTCGACGGTGATCTCCCGTCCCTGTAAGCGGAAGCGTGAATTGCGACCGCCGACCGGCGGCATCGCATCGGACACCAGCACCATCCGCCCATCACCCAGACAGGTCAGGGCGATCCTGAGCGCTGCGGGATGAACGTGGTGCCCGTCGACGATCACCGAGGCCCAGCAATCGCTTGCATCGAGCGCTGCACCCACGACGCCCGGCTGGCGGGCCGTCAGCTGCGCCATGGCGTTGAACAAGTGCGTGAAGCCCGAAAGCCCCTCGTCCATCGCGGACCTGATTTGCTCATAGCTGGCGTTGGTGTGCCCGGCAGCCACCACCACTCCAGCGTCGACCAGGCGACGGATTACGCCGGGTGGAACGCACTCGGGTGCGAGCGTCACCAGCAACCCGCCACCCCTGAACGCAAGGAGCCGCTCAAGCATGGAGTCATCGAGCGCACGAATATGCCCAGTCGCGTGTATGCCCGCCCTGGCCGGCTCGATAAAGGGGCCCTCGACGTGCAAGCCGAGCACACCCGGCATCCGTTGCGCAGCCGCGGCCTCTACGGCGTTCAGCGCAGACTCGAGCACCGCTGGCGAATCCGTGATCACCGTGGGCAGGAAGCCCGTCGTGCCCAGCGCGGCATGGGCGGCAGCAATGCGACGCAGACCATCCAGGTCCGGCTGGTCGTTAAACAGGAGGTCTCCACCGCCGTTCACCTGCAGGTCGATGAAGCCCGGGGCGAGCAGTCCCGACAGGACCTCGCGCTCAGCTTCCGCAGGCACTGCTTCGAGCGGCAGGACGGACTCGATGATGGCACCGGTGAGGGCCACGGCATGACCGGCTTGAAGGCGACCTTCGAGCAGGACGGCGTCCGGGCACAGATAGCGAATCACGTAGCCCGCCGCCCCCAAGGCAGCAGTGCCGTCCCCAGGCAGAGCAGCACGCCCAGCGGGAAGAGCCAGGGGAAGGCCACCAGGTCGGTGCCATCCGTAAAGCCGAAATTCTTCGCGTTATGGACCAGCAGGACGCCGACCATGGACACCACCACCCCCAGCGTGGCGCTGCCGATCCGCTTCACCGGTACGAACAGCGCCAGCAGCAGGAGTCCCAGCATCGGCCCATAGGTATAGGCGGTCATGGCAAAGGCCAGGGGGACCAACGCCTCGCCAGATCCGGACACCAGCAGGGCAAATGCGCCGAGTATCACGCCCCACACTGCCACGAAAATGCGCGACAGCGTTACTGCACGGGCGTCGGTCAGCTCACCGGTCAGGTGGCCCTTGTGGAACATTGTGAGCGTTACCTGGGAAAGGGCCGCAAGCACGGAATCGAGACTCGACATCGCCGCGGCGAATACGCCCGCCACCATCAGGCCCTTCACCCCTGCTGGCAGCTCGGTGAGGATGAAAGCAGGAAAGATCCGGTCCGCACGCTCGGCGACCAGGGCTGCGAAGGACCCGTCCAGGGGATGGTGACCATAGAACCACCACAGGGAGAGTCCGACGCACAGAAACAGCACCACCACCAGTTCCCCGAAGTTGCTGACGTACAGGGCGACGCGGGCATCACGCAGGTTACGGCAGCACAGCATGCGCTGGATGTTGATCTGATCGGAGCCGTAGGCAGCCAGGTTCTGGAAAGGCATGGCAAATACGCCGGCCCAGAAGGTGAACTGCACGCGTGGGTCGGCGGTGAAGTCGAAGGTGCGCAGCTTGCCCGCCTCTGAACCAGCCTCCAGCACCGCACCGAAGCCCCCTGCCCCACCCTGGGCGACGAAGGCGATCGCGAGGAGACCGCCGGCCACCAGCACCACAAACTGGATGGCATCGGTCCAGACCACGGCGCGGATGCCTCCCATCCAGGTGTGCAGGGTGGAAAACACCACGATCACCAGCACGCAGAGCTCCATATCGAGCCCGGTGAGCAGTTCCAGCACCAGCGCCACCGCGAACACCCGTACGCCCTGGCCGAGCACGGCGCCCACAAAAAACAGCAGGGCCGAGGCGCCCCCCAGGCGGGGACCGAGCTGGGCGCGGATGAACTGGTAGGGGCTGCTGAATTCTCCCGCGTACATTCGGGGCAGGATCCAATAACCGAGCGCCGCCTTAGCAATGACACCGGCCACGGTGAACTGCAGGTAGCGGAAGTCACCCCCCTGGGCGAACACCAGGGCGGGGACGCCGATGAAGGTGACGCCGCTGACCGTGGTGGCGACGATACTGGCCGACACCGCCGGCCAGGGGAGCGAACGCGAGGCGAGCAGGTATTCGTTCAGCGTCGAGCCGCGGCGGCTCGACAGATGACCGACGACGGTCACCAGCGCGAAGTACGCGCCGGTGACCGCCCAATCAAGCGGGCCGAACACAGCCTAAGGACTGTCGGCCGGCGACGATCAGCGGAAGTAGTAGCTGAAGGTCGTCCCGATGGTGCGCGGCTGCAGGTAGATCGCCCGCAGGCCGGTGATGTTGCCGATCAAGGAGGTTCCCTGGAAGGAAACCACCTTGTCCTCGTCGGTAGCGTTGTTGATCCAGACGTTCAGGTCCCATTTATCCGTCGCCGCTCCGAAATTGAGGTTTAGCGTGGAGTAGCTAGGATAGGCGAAAATGACCGAGTCCGGGTTGTCACCACGATCCGACTGCTTCTTGCCCTGGTAACGCATGCGCGCTGAGGCGTTCAGGTCGAGACCACCACTGGTGGAACCCCGCCAGCGCAGGCCCAGCGTGTACTTGTCCTTGGCCGTACCGCCCAGCTTGCCGCCCTTGTTGTAGGTCCGGCAGGAGGTGCCATTGGCGTACAGGCAGAGGGTCTTGGTCTCGTCCCACTCCGCTTCGGTGCGGTTGGTGGCAAACGAGAACTGGAACCCCGCACCGAGCAGGAAGTTACCCTGTAGCTCGTAGCCTTCCGACCGGGCGTCCGGACCGTTGGTGGTGCCGTTGACCGGGAAGAAGTTCACGTCCTGCGAGAAGTAGGTCTGGGGATCGTTCCAGTCGATGGCGAACAGGCTGGCCTGCAGGTACAGGCGCCGGTCGAGCAGGAAGCCCTTCAGGCCCAGTTCGTAGTTATCGGTCGTATCCGGCTGGTAGTTGCGCAACTCGTCCGAGATCGCCCCGCCACAGGTGAAGCACTCGGGCCCCTCGCGCCAGTTGTTGGCACCGCCACGGCGGAAGCCCTGGGAGAAGGTGGCGTAGCCCAGGAAGTCGTCGGTGATTTCGTAGGAGGCGTTGAACTTGAAGTAGGACTCGCCGCTCTTCTTCTCCTTGTCCACCTTGGTGCCGGTGACCAGGTCGAAGGCGTAGTCTTCGACACGGTTCAGCGACTTGTCCTCGTAGGAGAACAGCCGGGCGCCACCGGTCAGGGTCAGCTTAGGAGTAACCTGGTAGGACAACTCGCCGAACAGTGCGCTCTCGGTGAAGTCACCAGCCTGGTTTTCGTTGTAGCCCTCATCGGTGCGGCCACCGCCGAACTTGTAGGGCTCAAGCCCCGGCATCCACTCCGAGAACTGCTGCTGACGATCCTGGTCGGCATAGTAGACGCCCACCACCCAGCTGAGCGGACCGTCGCCAGCAGAGACCAGCCGCGTCTCGTGCAGCAGTCCGCTGTTGCGGTTATCGAAGGTGATGTAGGAGGTCTCACCGGCCCAGTTCGGGTTGCCGAGTTCAAAGGGCGAGAAACCCAGGGTGCCGTAGAAGAAGGACCCATAGGCCAGGTAGTCGGCCTCGCCTTCGCGAATGTCCTCGTAGTCCGAGGTCGATGAAGTCAGGTTGGCGAAGCCAAGGTCCCACTCGAAGCTCAGGGTCGACATGCGGAAGTCGCGATCCAGGTATTCGGGGTAACGCGACAGCACCGTTTGGGAATTGAACGCCTGAGGTGCCGTGTAGCGCCCCGGGTCACCGAACCCGACCACCAGTTGCGCTCCGCGCGTGCCATGCGCGGTCTGGGACTGGTCGATGTGTGACAGGGTGAGGGCGAAGTTTTCCGACGCCTGCCAGCGCAGGGCGATCCGGCCGCCTTCCACCTCGTTCCAGTCATCATCCTTGTAGACGTCCTTGGAACCATTGGGCAGCGGCGTCCACGGCGAGTCGCTCAGGTAATCGGGCGTGGCGGCATAGCGGTCGGTGTACCCCTTCTCATCAAGGCGAGCGAGCGAGATGCGCAACGCCACCGTGTCGCCCAGCGGCAGGTTTACCATCGCATCGGTATCGTTGGACAGCCCGCCGTTTTTGGTCTGGTAGAAGCTGGTGGAAATACGCGCTTCCATTTCGCCGATCTTGGGCTGGTTGGTGATGTAGCGCACGGCGCCCCCCAGGGCGCCTCCGCCGAAGAGGGTGCCCTGCGGACCGAGCAGGGTCTCCACACGCGCGACGTCCTTGATGCGGTAGGCCATGAACGGCAGCGGCGCATCGTCGAGGTAGTAGGCCAGCGTGCTGCGGGTGAACCATTCGAGGTTGTTGGCATCTGCACGCGAGATATTCAAGCCACGTACCGTGACCGAATCAGTAAAGCGGGCACCGTTCTGCGGCGCATCGATACCGACGCTGTTGGCGATCAGCGACTTGATGTCGGTGATGTTCTCGGCACGTAGCTCGGATTCACCGATGGCGGTGACGTTATACGGAATCTTGTGCGCCAGCGCGTCCCGCTTGGTGGCGGTGACGGTGATTTCCTGAAGTTGCGTGGCAGTCTCAGCGGACGCCTTAGCCACCTCTTGTGCCTGAATGGGCAGGGCCAGCGATGCTCCCAGCCATAGAGAACCGCCGATCGATAGCTTGCTCTTCATGGTGATCCGTACTCCTTTCTGTGTGTTGCTGTTGTTGTTTAGCGCTCAGTCATTGTGTCGTTATAATGAAAATACCACATTGTGCTGTTTGGGCAACACCCGCCTTCGGGTTGGCGCAATCACGCGCTATAGCGTTGTTTAAATGAGACAAACGTGGGCTTGGGGCGTCGCAGACTATCGGTTAACTTGGCGACATGAAGCGCTTAACTTGTTCATTGCTCCTGTGCCTGACGTTGGCTAGTGGCCCGCCGAGCCGGGCCAGCCACCTCCCCGCCGCGGTGCTGGACGCTCTCGACACCGCGTTCACGGAGTTCGCCGCCCGTGAAAACGTGCCCGGGGCTGCCTGGGGCCTGGTGGTCGATGGCCGCCTGGTCCACGCTGGCAGTACGGGGCTTCGCCAGCTAGGCACCGATACCCCTGTTGGGCCGGACACGGTTTTTCGCATCGCTTCCATGACCAAGAGCTTTACCGCCGTGGCCATTCTTCAGTTAAGGGATGCCGGCAAGCTGTCGCTGGACGACCCCGTGGAAAGGTTTCTCCCTGAATTGCGCGATCTGCCTTATCCGACCAGCGATTCACCTCGCATCACCCTGCGCCAGCTGCTGACCCACAGCGGCGGCTTCCCGGAAGACAATCCCTGGGGCGACCGTCAGCTGGACCTGCCGGAGGAATCCTTTACCGAGTTGCTCACCCAGGGAGTGCCGTTCTCCACTGCACCGGGCACCGAGTACGAGTATTCCAACGTGGGCTTCGCCCTGCTCGGGCGTGTGGTCAGCCGCGTGTCCGGTATGGGTTACGCGGACTACGTGCAGCGGCACATCCTGGAGCCGCTGGGCATGCGCTCCACTACCCTCGAGCCCGCGTCGGTGCCCGACTCGCAACGTAGCGAAGGCTATCGGTTCGAGGACGGCGTGCATTCCGTTGAATCGCAGCCCGCGCACGGGGCTTTTGGCGCGATGGGCGGCATGCTGTCCTCGGTGGAGGACCTGGCCCGTTATGTCGGGATGTTCACTGCCGCATTCCCGGCCCGCGACGGCGAGGACACCCTGCCCCTGTCCCGCGCCTCGCTCCGTGAAATGCAGCAGATCTGGCGCAGCCGATCGGCGCGAGTCACTCGCGATGCGGAGGGCCAGACCGTGCTGTTTGCGGGCGGTTACGGCTATGGACTGCGCAGCTGGCAGGACTGCCGCTTCGGCCAGATTGCAGGTCATACCGGCGGACTGCCCGGCTTTGGCTCGCAGATGCGCTGGCTGCCCGAGTACGGCATCGGGTTGGTGGCCATGGGCAACCGCACCTACCTGAGTTGGAGCACGGTATTCGACCAGGTCTTCGCGCAACTCGACGCAGCCGGCGTATTGCATCAGCGCCAGCCAGTGCCCTCGGCAGCGCTTACCCGTGCTCGTGCCGACGTCGAGTCCCTGTTCGAGCAATGGGACGATGGGCTGGCCCGGAGGATCGCGGCCAATAACCTGTTTCTCGACCGTTCGCTGGCCAAGCGACGGCAACAATTCCTGGAAACTTCGGCAGCCGCCGGGCGGTGCATCCGCAGCGATGGCTATACCCGGCTGCCCAACGCGCTGCGCGGTCAGTGGACCATGAACTGCGAGCACGGGCCGGTGCTGTTCGAGATTACTTTGGCTCCCATCCAGCCCCCGCTGATCCAGCACCTGGAGCTGCGCCTGCTGGAGGCTGGCGCACCGACCTCAACGGAGACCTGCCCATGAGATCAGCCTGGCTAGTTGCCGCCGCCTGTGCCCTGTTGCTGACCGGTTGCGCCCGGGAGGCCGAACCGTTCGGCGCCGAGGTCAGGGTCGACTTCGACCGATCGGGCCCGACCCGCGTGCTGGCGCATGGCTGGGCTGACCGCGAGTCGGGGCGCAAGGTCACCGCCGAGGATCCCGTGCGCATTGCCTCGATTTCCAAGCTGGTGCTGGCCATCGGCCTGATGCGACTGGTCGAACAGGGCCAGCTTGACCTCGATGGGGATGTCTCCGCCTACCTGGGCTGGTCGCTGCGCCATCCGGCCCATCCCGACACGCCCATCAGCCTGCGCCTGCTCATGTCGCACCGTTCGGGACTGACCGACGAGGGCGGCTATGTGTCGCATGCCGCAAGTCGCACCCGGGAGCTGGTCGAGAATCCCGCGGCCTGGAATGCGGACTATGGGCCCGGCGAATGGTTCCAGTACACCAACCTCAATTTCGTGGTGGTGGCTGCCGTCATGGAACGCGTCACCGGCGAGCGCTTCGACCGGCTGATGGACCGGCTGGTGCTGGACCCGCTGGGCATCGATGCCTGCTACAACTGGGCGAGCTGTTCCGACCAGGCCATCGCCCGGGCCGTGGTGATCTACCGCGCCAGTGGCGAGGTGGGCGTGGACGCGCTGGGCGGCCAGCGACCGGCCTGCCCGGTGGTCGCTGCACCGGACGGCTCCTGCGATCTGGACGCCTGGCAGCCCGGCGAGAACGGTGGCCTGTTTGGCCCCCAGGGAGGGCTGCGCATTTCGGCGCTCGACCTGGCAAAAATCGGTCGGCTGCTTCTGCAGGGCGGCGAACTCAATGGCGTGCGCCTGCTGATGCCGGAGTCGGTAGATGAGATGTTTCGTCCCCTGTGGGAATTCAACGGCGTGAACGGCGCGACCTACGAGGCGGAAACCGGCGACCCAGGCGGTGCCTTCTTTTGTCGCTATGGCCTTGCCACCCAGACACTGGCCACGCAGCGACCGGTCTGCGACGACGACGGCTTTGGCGACGGCGTGGAACGGGTCGGCCACGGCGGCGACGCCTATGGGCTGGTGTCGGGACTCTGGATCGACAGAGACTCTGGAACTGGCGTAGCCTTCTACATAACGGGGGGCGACCTGGCTCGCAAAGGCCAACACTCGGCCTTCTACGCAGTGGAAGAGGACCTGCTCGAACGCTGACAAAAACGATCCGCACACGGGGGGCAAGACATGAGTAACTGGCTAAGCCGCTGGTGGCAACTGGACGAACAGCAGGAACTCCAAAGCGCGGACAATCCGCTCTCCCCCCTCGGCGAGGCGCAACGAAGGCCCGCGGGGCCGCTGCTCGCACTGGCCTTTGGCTGGGGCTTCCTGATCACCGGCCTGCTGGCGGGCGGCGCCCTCGGCGGCGGCGTCAAACTCTGGCCCGACCTGATCGTCTACTCGCTCACCGGCAACGCGATCAACTTCGCCATCGGTGCCCTGGTGGGCTACATGGCCTACCGAACGGGCTGTAACAGCGCACTCATCTTCCGCTCGGTGTACGGCCGCGCAGGGGCATACGTGCCGGTGATCTTCATTGCGCTCCTGACCATCGGCTGGCAGGGCATCGTGGTGGGCGCCTTCGCCCAGATCTGGACCCAGGCGCCGGACACTGCCCTGTACTACGGCGTAGCCATCTTCGCCGGCCTGCTCTACACCGGGACCACCCTGTTCGGCGTCAAGGGTCTCGAGCGCGTCGGGATTCCGGCCATGGTCATCTTGGTGGCCGTGGGGCTCTATGCGGCCTGGGTGAATATCGACAAGCTCGGCGGTATCGATGGGGTTCTGCAGGCCTCAGCCGAGCGGGCAGCGTCGTCGCCCATCAGTGGCATGGAGGCCGTCAACATCGTGGTTGGCGCCTGGATCGTCGGCGCCGTGGTGATGGCCGAGTACGTGCGCTTTTCCCGCAGCTTCGCGGTGGCCATGGCGATTCCCTTCATGGTCCTGGTAGTGGACCAGCTGCTACTGCACCTGGTTGGCGCGCTCGGCGTCATCGGCAGCGGCACCGCCGACTTCACGGCTTACCTGGCCAGCCTGTCTGGGGCCGCGGCATTATTCGGGCTGGTCGGCATGACGCTGGCACTCTGGACTACCGGCGACACCAACCTCTACCTGCCGAGCGTTCAGACGGCGAGCCTGTTCCGTCGACCCAAACGGGTCACGGTGGTCATCTGCGGTGTGCTGGGCACCATCCTGGGCCTGGGCATCTACCAGATGTTCCTGGGCTGGATCGGGCTGCTGGCCATGATCGTTCCGCCGATCGTTGGCCCGGTCATCGCGGAGTACTACCTGTTTCGGGGCCGTAGCCTGGCAGACCCGCTGGCCCAGTCGCCTGCCAACATTTCCGCGCTGGTCGCCCTGGTCGGGGGCGGGCTGCTGGCCGCCATGAATGGCAGGCCTGGTTGGCCCATTCATGTAGAGATGGTGCCGGCCCTGCTGGGGCTCGCCGGATCACTGGCGATCTACCTGCCGCTGCGCTGGGTGGAACTGGCGATGCGGCCCAAGGCGTGACCGATTTCTTGGTTTTGAGCCAAAAGTCCGCCTAAACTCACCCCCGATTTGACTTAACCGAGGGGGACCGATGGCCATTATTGACCGCGTCAAATGGGACGGGTCGCCGGATATTCTTGCCTGGAAGTTCGGCTCCGAGAACCTGTCTACGGCGACGCAGCTGATCGTCAGCGAGTCCCAGGAAGCCTTCCTGGTCAAGGAAGGCGTGTACCAGGGCCCCTTCCTGGCCGGTCGTCACACGCTGAGCACGGCCAACATTCCCCTGCTGAGGGGGCTGATTGCCGCACCCTTTGGCGGCGAGACCCCGTTCACCGCCGAGGTCTGGTACGTCAACAAGGCCACCAACCTCGACGTCCGCTGGGGCACACCAGACCCCATCCAGCTGCAGGATCCCAAGTTCCAGATCATGTGCCCGGTCAGGGCGTTCGGCCAGTACGGCATCCTGATCGAGGACAGCAAGCGCTTCCTGCTAAAGCTGGTGGGAACCCTACCGAAGTTTGACTCGACCACCGTCGCCAATTACATGCGCGGGGTGCTCACGACACGGATCAAGAATGCAGTCGCCGACGCCATCATCAAGAACGGCAAGTCGGTGCTGGAGATCTCCACCGAACTCAACACCCTGTCCGGCTTACTGAAGGACAGCCTGCAACCAGACCTCGCGGAATACGGCGTCAGTCTGGTCCAGTTCAATATTCATTCCATCAACGTGCCGGAAGATGACCCGGCGGTGCAGACGCTTAAAGCCGCCCTCGCCAAACGGACGGAACTCTCCCTGCTGGGCATCAGCTATCAACAGGATCGTAGCCTCGACATCCTGCAGACTGCAGCGGGCAACGAGGGCACGGCGGGAGGCGTGATGGGCGCCGGTCTCGGCATGGGCTTAGGCGTTGGCATAGGGGTGCCACTGGGTCAGGGCGTGGGCCAACTTGGCTCTGTCCTGCAGCCGGGAGGCAATCCTGGCGGACCCGGCCAAGGGGGCGGGGCTGGCCCCGGCTCTCCACCGCCGGCACCGACCATTACCTGCGACAAGTGCCAGGGATCGATGCCTCGTGGCTCCAAGTTTTGTCCGCACTGCGCCGACCCTGTCACCGCCTGCCCCAAATGCGGGGACGACAATGCCAGCGACGCTTCAACCTGTCGATCGTGCGGCGCCGACATGCCTCAGGCCTGCGTCAAGTGCGCGGCCGCAATTCCCGCCTCCAGCAAGTTCTGCCCCGAGTGCGGGTCGGGCCAGGTTGCCGCCTGCGCCAAATGCGGCGCGGCGCTCACCCGGGGCGCCAGGTTCTGCGGTGAATGTGGCACGGAGGTGGCGTCATGAACCGCGTAGCCGGGTTGGCGATTCCTGCCATTGCCGCACTCACCGTCCTTGCCCTTGGCTGGCTGCTGCTGGGCGATCGGCTTGAGGAGTGGAGTGTTGCCATCAGCCTGCTGGCTGTAGCGCTGGCCTTTGCCTGGTCGTTAGCAGTCGGAGGACTTTTGGCGGTCATGACCGGGCGGCACAAAGGCAATGATGCAGTACCGCTGGCGCTGCTGGGACCCGATTTCTTCCTGAACCTGGTGGTGATCGGCATCACCCTGCTGGCCCTGGTCCTCGCAATCGCAGGTGCCGAAAAGCTGTCTGTGGCACTGGTCATCGTCGCGGTGGCCGCAACGGCCATAGGCGTGCTGGTACTTGGCAAGGTGAAGGAAGTCGTGACTCATGCCACAACTACCGAAGCGCCACGCAGTGCACACCTCGAGTGGTATCAGCAGGTACAGGTGCTGAGCGCCCATGCCCGCGACGCTGGCATGCGCTCGGCCCTGCTGGCTCTGGCTGAAAAATGCCGCTATGCACCCAGCGACTCTGCAGAGGGCACGCCACAGAATGCCGACATTGCTGCAGCGATCGGCGAACTCCACCATCTGGTGAACAGCAGTCCGGAAGAACTTGAGGCCGGAATCAACAAGATTCTACGGCTGTTGAGTCTGCGCGACCTCCATTTACGCACCGCGCGAAGCAAGGGCTGAACAAGGAAGAAAAACATGCAAGTTACCGTACTGAACTGCAAGGGTTGCGGCAGCAACCTGGATTTTGTGGCCGGGGTGCCAAGCGCCGAGTGCCCGTACTGTGGCCAGACCATGGTAATCAGCGATCCGAATGCGGAAGCGATCACCTTCAATGCAATGATCCCGATCAAGCTTGGGCGTCAGGAATTCGAGGAAAAGACCCTGGAGTTTCTTGCAGCTGGAGAGTTCACCCCAGACGACCTCCTGATCAGTTTCGAGGTCAAGGAGGATCTCCACGCCGTGTACGCGCCATTTCACCGCCACAAACTTTCCTTTGACGGCGCGATGACCTGCGACGCTGGGCGCGAGGAAATCCACTACGTTCGAGTCAAGGTTGGCAACCAGTACGTCAACCAGAAGCGCACCGAAATTGCCTGGGAGCCCTTCCAGAGGAACCTCAAGGGCAGGCGCACGCTTGATGTTTGTCTTGCCCAGAGGATCGACGAGGAATTACTTCGGAACCTGCAAATGGCTACCGAGGACCAGGCACTGAGCAAGTTTTCTCCGGACCTGGTCAAGGATCACGCCATTGAACATGCGATCGAGCAGGTGGAGTCCGACGAAGTTTTCATGGCCCGCGGCTATCCCCGTCTTGAATCACACGTACACGGTCTGGCGATGGAGTCAGCGCCCACGCACCACCGTAATGTCAAGGTATCCTTTGACTATGACGTAGAGGACCGCACCCCGTTCCTCGCCGGGGTTTGGCTACAAACCTATGAATATGACGGCACGACCTATCAGGTCGTGATGGACGCCGGCTCTGGACAGGTCTTCGGCTATCGTCCGGAGGACGACAAACGACGTCAGTGGCAGGCGGAAATCGACAAGCTTGGGCACATGTCATGGCTGCCCGGCATCGCGAACGGCATGCTCGCCCTGGTGTTTGGCAAGGCCTTATGGGTGGCGGCGGCCATCCTCGGAGTGGGTTATTACCTTAGCAACTCCCTTGGCAAGCGGGTCCAGGAAAATAGCCAGCGCTTCCGGCAGGGCCTGCTCGAGGCCATCAAGACCGCCGGACGTGGGGCGGATTTCTCCTCCCTCAAGAACCAGGCAGAGGAGGAATACAGTTCCATTCGGGAAAGACAGAAACTGGTGCCAAAGCTCTACGCGGGTTCAGTGGCGCTCTCGCTGGTCTTGTGGGGAACTTCTTCGGTTTACGACTGGGCAACGGCTGCCAGCTACGATGAGGATTTCCAGGACGTCGAGGCATATGCCATGGCCAGTGAATCCCCAGCCTACGAAGATACCGGGACTCTGATGCCTGCGGCGGTGGATACGAATATGCCGCTGGATTCTGCAAGGGCTGCGCAGGCCGCCCAGAATCTGAGCGAGTTGCATGTCGTTGTCACCAACAATACGGGATACCCGTTGGGGCAGATTTTCATCAGCCCGGACAATGCCAGCTCCTGGGAAGATGACCTGCTGGAGGGCCGTATTCTCTCTAACGGAGAGAGCATGCGCTTTTCACTACAGGGCTACAGTAATCCCATTTTCGACATCAAGCTGGTCGACACCGATGGTGACAGCTACTCCTTCCATGATGTCGACGTGGAACGCTACGACGTCACAGCGACCATCGCCAACCTGGATCGCTAGCGTTCTCCTGGGCGATAGTCTTCGGCCACCCGCCCCGCCAGCTGTTCTTCAGTGAACAGTACGGGGCGCGTTTTCATTCCGGCAAACAAGGGAACTTGGTCGGCATAGTGGGGTGATTCGGGCCGCCCGGTGGCGCTGCCGAACTGGTGAACAACCTCGCTGGACAGCTCGCCTCGACGGTCCCAGCTGACGAACATTACCAGCGTATCACCCGCCACAGCGCGCAAGCGGCCGTCCTCATCTTCAGCCCCGTAGATGGCCCGCACGATATCCGGACCACCATCCACCGGCAGATCCACGCTGCCACGGCGCAAGCGGTTGACCTCTGCCCATTGCGGATCGATACGTCCGTGATGTCGCCTTAACGTGGCAGACACCTCAGCCAGCGTCTCCAGGACATCCGGTACTTTGCCGACCTCCCGGGCCTTGATGACGTGGGTTGCCGCGAGCACGCCGAGCGGCGCAGCCCGGTTGGCACGGTCGGTATTCAGGTCCCAGCTGGCCAACAGGTCCAGCTCCGCAGCAAGTTTCGGACCGGCCTCGGCTTTTCTCGCCAATACCTCACGGACGACGGCTGCCGTTTCCGAGCGGGGGCTGTAGGTGAGGTCGTACTTGTAGCGATGAAACTCATCGTCGGTGATTGCGGGATCCGAGCCGTAGGTTTCCAGCAGGCGCCAGGCCCGATTGGTCATGTCCTGCTGGATCCCCATCTCCGGGGCGAAGTCCTCTTCGTTCAGGCCATCGTCACCACCCGTGGCGACAAAGGGCGTGTTGTTGGCGTTGAACAGCAGCCCGGAAGCGGGATTCCATATCTGCGGCACGGCGTCGAAGTCCAGGTAGCCATTCCAGACCAGCTCTGGCCGATCGCCAGGCAGGATGGTGGACCAATCCACGCCCGCCGCCCGCCGCGGGAACTGCCCGTTGTAGACATAGCCGATGTTGCCATCTCGATCGGCATACAGGTAGTTGATGCTGGGCAGCGCTTGCAGGGCCATCGCCTCCTTCCACTCCTGCAGGTTTTCGGCTCGATTCAGGCGCCAGTACTGCAGAGCCTGGCGCGACTCCCCCATCCCGGCATAGCGCAAGGCGAAATGGCCGTGATCGGTGACCAGCACCGGGCCGTGGACACTCTTCAGTACTTCGCGCCGGAAGGTCCAGTGAAACGGCCCCCAGATCCGAACCCGGATGCCCACCCGCTGCTTCTCGAAGGGCTTCCATGCTCCATTGAATCGGTAGCGTTCAGGGTCGCCCGGATCCACCTCGAGCCGATAGACATCCACGAGGTCGGGCGCGTTGACCGTATTGGCCCAGGCGAGGTGCTCGTTGTGCCCATGCAGCATGAAGGGTGAGCCCGGAAAGAAGCCGCCGGCGACATGCCAGCCATCGTCGCTCTGCACCACGGCCTCGTACCAGGCCACCGGGCCCTCGAAGGGCTGGTGCGAGTTGACCAGCAGTCGCGTGGCCCCCTCCGCAGAGCGGGAAGGCGCCAGCGCCACGGCATTGGATCCCTTGGGGTAGGGGTCCGCCGGCGCCTCGGACAGGCGACGCAGCTCGCGATCCAGGCCGTAAAAGAAGGGGGTCTTGAACACGAAACCGGCGGCGATGTCGCGGTCCGTCACAGGCAGCAGGGTCGGGTTTGCCAGATCGGGATTCTTTGCGACGTAGAAATTAACGCCGTCAGCATAGCCCTGCAGCACGGCCCTCAGGTCGGCGGGCAGCGCCTCAAAACCAGCCTCGACGGTGGCCTGAACGTCGAGCAGATGAACCAGATAATCACCTACCGCTGCAGCAGGCCCGGCCTCCTCGGCCAGTCGGCCGCGGGTGGCCAGCAGCACGTCCTCAATGGTCTGGAAGTCGTCCTCGCAATGCGCGTAGGCCAGGCCAAAGGCAGCATCGGCAGAGGTCACGCCCTTGATATGGGGTACGCCCCAGGTGTCACGACGAATCCTGACCTCATGGCTTGCACCCAGTCCGATAAATGAACGTGGATCTGCTTGCGGTGGCTGGCCAATCGGTTCGAGCACGAGCCACGCGGGAGGCAGGCACGCCAACATCAGCAACACAGCGTAGCGAAATTTCATGCACGCATCTCAGCATGCCCGGTTTTTGACGGCAACCCGGAAGTCTGCCACGCCCATCAACGGTAGCTATCGCCGCGGAAGCGTCAGGCCAGCAGCATCCCCGCGATTAGAACCATCAACAGCACCAGAAGCATGCCGCCGGCGGGCGCAGTCACCGGTGCCAGCCGCTCGGGCGAAGGCAACCGGTCAATCAGGCTGACCATCCCCTGGCCGATTGCCGCCCGCGAGATTTCCAGCAATTGGCCGACCCCCAGCACCACGCGCTGCAGCGGCACCCGATAGAGCCAATCGAAATCCAGCGTGATGGTCAGCGTGCGACGCATGGCTGGCAGCAGGGCAAAGAAGGCCAGACCGGAAAACAACAGCAGCTGGAATTGGCTGACGAGGTGAGACGCCGTATAGGGGCGGTAATCCACAGGGTACGGCAGCAAACCGTACAACAGCGAAGGAAAGCAGCCAAGGACGATGCACAGCAGGGCAAACAGGCCCATGGCCAGGCGCATATTCCAGGGGGGGTCGGCCGGCCTGAGCCCGGAATCACGCTGGAAGAACACAAACCACGGAAACTTGATGCCCGCATGCAGGAACACCCCGGCCGAGGCGGCCGTCAGTGCCAGCCAGACCCAGGTCATCGACAGGTCAGCAGCCGCCTGGCTGGTCAGGGACTTGCTGACGAAGCCAGAGGTAAAGGGAAATGCGGAGATAGCGAGAGCGCCGATGATGCCGCAGGCGGTGGTGAACGGCATCGAGCGGTACAGTCCGCCGAGATCGGTGCACTTCCGTCGACCGGTTCGCCAGAGCACCGTACCGGCGCTCATGAGCAGCAGCGCCTTGTAGATGATATGGGCAAAGGCATGCGCCGCGGCACCGTTCAGGGCCATCCCGGTTCCAATGCCGACGGCGCAGACCATGAATCCGACCTGGTTGACGATCGAATACGCAAGGATGCGTCGCATGTCGTTCTCGAGCAGCGCGTAGACAATGCCGTAGAACACCATGAACAGGCCTACCCCGATGAGCAATTTAGTGCCGGGAAACAGGAGCATCAGGACCAGCACCGCTGTCTTGGTGGTGAACGCCGAAAGGAAAACGCTGCCGCCTGCGCTTGCCTCCGGATAGGCATCCGCCACCCAGGCACTAAAGGGCGGCGCTGCAGCGTTGACCAGCACGCCGATAAGCACCAGCCATGCTGCGGGGTGGGTCAGCTCCAGTACGCGTATGGACAGCGACCCGGATTCGACGCCCAGCCAGATGATGCCGGCCATCAGGACTACGCCACCCAGAAAGTGCAGTACCGCGTATCTGAAGCCAGCCTGGCGGGCACCGTCACCGCCGCCACACCAGATCACCAGCGTCGAAAAAACCGCCATGACTTCCCAGAACAGGAACAGGGTGAACAGGTCACCGGCAAAGCACACTCCCAAGGCGCCCCCGGCATAGGCGAGTGCGGCAGACAATTCGCGACCCGCCGACTGGCGCAAGGCGAACAGCGCACCGGTAAAGGCCATCAGGCAGAACACCGTCGCGAAGAGCCGGCGGAGGGAATCCGCGTACAGGGGCTCGAGCGTCATGCCCAGGTAGCTGATCGACCACAGGTTGCCGTCAGGCAGTTGCCAAACCGCCCACAGGGCCAGCAGCGGGGCCAGCAGGATCACCCCTTCCCGGGCTCGACCGGTCAGCACAGCAGACAACAACGCCCCAGTCATTAACCACACGGCGGGAAGTAAAGCCAGCTCAGTCATGGTCGTAGTAATCCTCAGGCCGCTTAAGCGCAACCCCCAGCAGCTTCGCCCCAAGCACCATGACCACGCAGGTCAGGAACCCCCAGACAGCGTTGAAACCGAACCACTCATCGAAGCCGAAATATCCGTGCAGGTGCACCAGCAGCTGGGCCGCCAGGCTCAGGCCCAGCGCCGCCCACAGGATCAGCCAGAAGCGGCGGGGCAGCCGCTCGCCCTCAAGGCGCTCGAACCATCGCTTCATTCCACTCTCCCGGCCAACATCACTGGCGACTGCATGGCAATCAACGCGTCTGCGGCCAGCGCACCGAGGAGGGTCAACAGCGCGGTGACGACCAGCGCAGCCACCATTGGCGGCGGAGCCTCACCGTGATTTTTCGGGACCGACTGCTCTTCGCGGAAGAAGGCGCGGTGGACAATGGGCATGAAGTACGCCGCATTCAGTCCCGTGGAGATGACCAGCACCGTGACGACAAACAGCTGGTCCGCCTCCAGCGCACCCTGCAGGATCATCCACTTGGAGATGAAGCCCACGGTCGGCGGTAAGCCAACCATGCTGAGTGCGGCAACGGCGAAGGCGGTCATGGTCACCGGCATCCGCCGCCCGATGCCGTCGAGCTGCGACACCTCGGTCTTGCCGGACGCCACGTAGATGGCTCCCGCCGTGAAGAACAGGGTGATCTTCGCAACCGCATGCGCTGCGATATGCAAGGCGGCGGCCAAGCCCGCGGTCGCACCGAGGGTGAGCGCAGCCATGACCACGTAGGACAACTGGCCGATGGTGGAATAAGCGAGCAAGCGCTTGAGGTTATCCTGCCTGAGGGCCACCAGCGAAGCCGCCAGGACGGTAAAACCGGCCAGCCAGAGCAGTGCACGCTCGAATGGCACGCCCGCCAGGAATTCCATCCCGAAGACGTAGACCACCACTTTTAGTATGACAAACACGCCCGCCTTGACCACCGCCACGGCGTGCAACAATGCAGAGACCGGGGTCGGTGCCACCATGGCCGCCGGCAGCCAACGGTGTACCGGCATGACCGCTGCCTTGCCGACACCCAGAACATAAAGCGCCAGCAGCAGCCCGGCTGTAGTCGCATCGACGCGGCCCGCAAGGATTCCACCAGGCTGAAAGTCGCCCCCCGCGGCGAGGTGATACGTCCAGATGATGGCTGGCAGGAGCAGGCCGATGGACGTACCTAGCAGAATCCGCAGGTAGGTCCTCGCCCCGGCTCGTGCCTTGTCGTCGCCGTGATGAGCGACCAGCGGATAGGTGGAGAGCGTCAGGACTTCATAAAAGACAAACAGCGTGAGCAGGTTGGCCGACATGGCGATGCCCATGGCTGCCCCGATGGAGAGGGCAAAACAGGCATAAAAGCGGGTCTGGTGCGACTCATGCTTGGCCCGCATGTAACCGAAGGCATAGATTGACGTAACGATCCACAGACCGCTGGCGATGAGACCGAACATCAGACCCAGAGGCTCCGGAGACAGCACCAGCTCTAGCCCGGGCAGGGGCTCGGCCAGCACCCAGCGCGGGGACTCGCCGGAGGCGGCGAGTTGAATGACGGACAGAAACAGCGCCAGGGCCGTCACGAGCGTTACCGACTCGCGAAGATTGGCATGGCGCCGGGCCGCCACGATACCCAGCACGCCCAGCGCCGGCACCCACAGCAGGCAGGCCAGCCAGTCCATTGAGCTCATGACCCCGTTCCGAGCAGGGAGAGGCTCGCGGCCTCCGCCCAGCTGACCAAGGGCGAGGAGTTCAAGCCCACCAGGAGATTAGCCAGCGCCAGCAGCATAGTCGGCAGCAGCAGGATGAGCGGCGCCTCCGCGCGGGGCGGCATCACAGCAGGTCGTCGGTAGGCTACCTCGACGATCCGCCACAAATAGAAGACCGAGAGGATGGACGACACCAGGATGGCAGCCACCAGCCACCACGCACTCTGGTCGATCACGGCCGACACCAGGTACCACTTGCCCACAAAGCCGGCCGTGAGCGGAACGCCGATCAGGCTCAGCGCACCCACCATGAAGGCCGCCATGGTCCAGGGCATGCGGTGCCCTACCCCCTCCAAACGCGCAAGCTCACCGCCGCCGCAGCGGTGGATCATCGCACCCAAGGCCAGGAACAGTGCGCCCTTCATCAGCGCATGATTAAAAAGATGCACCAGCCCGGCAGCCACGCCTGCCGTACTAAGCAAGGCAAACCCCAGCAGGATGTAACCCACCTGGGCAACGCTCGACAGGGCAAGAATGCGGCCGATATCCGCAGCGCGCAGCGCCAGGATTGAGCCGCCCAGCATGCCCGCCACTGCCAGCCACTGCAGCCCCTCCTGCAGCATCGGGACTTCGGTGAGTTGCTGCAAACCGAAGACCCCGAACAGGAATCTGGCGAGGGCATAGAGCGCCACCTTGGTGGAGGTCGCTGCCATGAAGGCACTGACCGCCGGCGGCGCCTCTGCGTAGGCGTCCGGCAACCATTGATGCAAGGGAAACATCGCTGCCTTGAGGCCCAGACCGACGACGATGAAAAACAATGCCGTAGTGGCAGCGGGACTCCCGGCCAGCGGTGGCATGCGGGCCGCCAGGTCGTCCATGTTCAAGGTGCCCGTCAGGGCGTAAAGCAGGCCCAGTCCGATCAGGAAAAAGGTGGCGCCCACGGTGCCGAGGATCAGGTAGCGGAACGAGGCCACCAGCGCACGCCGGCGTCGACCGAGCGCGATGAGCGTGTAGCTGGCGAGTGACGAGATTTCCAGAAACACAAATACATTGAACGCGTCACCGGTCGCGACGATACCCAGCAGTCCCGTCAGCAGCAGCAGCAGCGCGGCAAAAGCTCCGCCTGACCTCTCTCCCACTTCGTCGCTCAGGCTACGCGCGGCGTAGGGCAAGACGACGGCCGCGATGAGCGCCAGCAGCAATTGCACGAGGGCCGCCAGGCGGTCGAGCCGGTACTCGATGCCCCAGGGCGGCGCCCAACCGCCGAGCTGATAGCGCAGCACACCCGCCGCAGAGACCTCCTGCATCAGCAGCAGCGCAAGGGCCAGAACTGCCCACGCCACAAGAGTCGCAAAGACGCCCGGCAGACGGCGCCCGGGCAGCAGGGCGCAGATGGGCACCGCCAGCAACGGCAGCGCAACCACCAGGACCTGGGCATGAGAGAGGATCACGGCCTAGTCTCGTTGCCGGTCGAGCACATCATCGTCGATGCTGCCGTAGGCGCCGTGGATGCGAACCGCAAGCGCCAAACCGAGCGCGGTGGTAGCCACGCCCACCACGATGGCGGTGAGGATCAGCACGTGGGGCAAGGGATTGGAGTAACTCTCGACATCGGGAGCGAGGATGGGGGCGGCGCCATCGCGCACGAAGCCCACGCTGATATAGAGCAGAAACACCGAAGCCTGGAAGATATTGAGGCCAATCAGCTTGCGGATGAGGTTGCCACGCGCGATCAGTGCATACAGCCCCGACATCATCAGCGCGATCACGATCCAGTAGTTGTAGAGCCCCAGATCGATCACGGTTCCTCCGGACTCTCGGCAAACAGCATGGCCAGCAGCGCGATCGTCGAGGACACGGTCAACATGACGCCGAGCTCAATCAGGATAATGCCCAGGTGCTGGCCGGCCACAGGGCTGTTCGCCAGTACGTCGTAATCGAGGAAATTGCCGCCGAGCAGCACAGTCGCCACGCCGGTGCCGGCATATAGCAAGACACCAGCTGCCGCCTGCCAGCGCAGCCACCTCGTGGGCACGACGGCGTGCGCCGCGTCTGCGCCAAAGACCAGCAGGTAGAGGATCACGGCAGAGCCCAGAATGACCCCCGCCTGGAATCCGCCTCCGGGCCCATACTCCCCATGGAACTGCACATACAGGCCGAACAGCACAATCACCGGGATCAGGAACTTGCTGACGACTCGCAGGATCAGGTCGTCGCTCATTCCTCTTCCTCCGGCCGACGACCCGAAAGGAGCAGCCAGACACCGAGACCGGCGGTGAAAATCACCACGACCTCACCGAGGGTATCAAAGCCCCGGTAACTGGCCAGGACGCTGGTGACCACGTTGGGAATGCCAATCTCCGTGCCCGATTGCTCCAGATAGCGAGGCGCCACGTGCTCGTGCGCCGGATTGTCGGCCAGGCCGACCGGCGGCAGGTCGCGGATACCCCAGACCAGCAGACCACCGAGCACCAGGACGGTCACCAGGCCACCCCAGTGCACGCGCGGCGACTCCTCGGGTTCGCCTCCGCAGCGCCGCAGGGCGGCGAGCATCAGCAGCGTCGCCACGCCAGCACCGACCGCCGCCTCGGTAAAGGCCACATCCACGGCATCAAGGGTAATAAACAGCCCTGCGCAGACCAGGCTGAAGGCGCCGAAGGTCATGATCGCAGCCAACAATCCCCGGCTGCCGATGACCTGCAGGGCGACCAGCAGGAGTGCGACGAGCAACAGAACGTCGATCAGTTCCTCTATCACCGCTCATCCTCCGACTCGGGTTCGCGCAGGCCGCTGGAGTAAGCGGCCCTGGCCAGCGCGTGGCAAGCGGTCGGACTGGTAAACAACAGGAATATGAAGATCAACAGCAGCTTGATGGTCACGAGACCAGGTCCGAAATGAACGGCCAGGCCGGCCAGGAACAAGCCGGACGCTATGGTATCCACCACGCCCGCTGCGTGCAGCCTGGAGTAGAAATGCGGAAACCGGTTGATACCGAGGCTGCCGATCACCAGCATGGCGGCTCCAACACCCAGCAAGCCAGCGGAAATGACATCGGCCAGCATCATGGCTGGCCCTGCCGACGCGGTTCCTGCTCCGTGTAGCGCAGCAGGGCCACCGTGCCGATGAAGTTGAGCAGCGCATACAGGAGGGCAAGGTCCAGATAATCACCCCGACCGGACGCTTCAGCCAGCAGCGCGATGAGGAGCACGGTCTTAGTCCCGAAACTGTTCACGGCGAGGATGCGGTCGAACACGGTGGGTCCCAAAAAGGCCCGCAACAACGCCAGCGCCATGGCCACCAGGACAGCGATTGCAATCACAAACAGCATCAAGCCTGCCGCTCGCAATCCGCGGGAATCAGCCGATCCAGGTCCCCTTGCGAAACGCCTTCGCCGGACACGGGCGAGAGGGCGTGCACAAGCAGTTCGTCGCCATTGACAAGGACAGTCACGGTCCCGGGGGTCAGGGTGATGGAGTTGCCAAGGATGACCTTACCCAGGTCACTGGGCTGACCGACCTTGACCCGGAGGAAATAGGGGGCGATGGCTGGCTTCGGCGAGAGGATCGTGCCGATCACCTGGGCGCTGGAGCGGAGGATCTCAACCGTCAGCCGACCCCAGTAGGCCAGCAAGGCACCGCTGATATGCACCGGGTGGCTTTCGTGATCGACCACGTCCAGTCGGTGCGCGAACCAGAGGGTGAACACCACGCTCGCGGCACCGAGCCCCAGCAGCAGCGGCTTGGGATAGCCCGACAGGCACCACCAGAGGATAGCCAGCAGCAGCCCCAGGGAGATCGAGTGCTTCATAGAGGAAAATGATGCCACATCGAGCTCCCCGGCCGCCCGCGCGATTGCCGCTGCGGCGTGCGAAGGGTAGATTCGTAGCCCAATCGCAAGTTCCCCTCCGGAGGCCTTGAAATGTCACCCACCATCCGCGCGCTCTGCCTGTCTTTCGGTAGCCTGCTGGCCTTGGCCTCGGGCGCAGAACAAACGGCCGTCATGCCCGTCACCCCCTCCGTACCGGGCGCCAGCGTGTATTTCGTGGAGCCCGCCGATGGGGCGGTGATCTCTGGACCCGTGCGGGTGGTCATGGGCCTCCAGGGCATGGGCATCGCCCCGGCCGGCATCGATTTCCCGGCGACCGGCCACCACCACCTGATCATCAATGCTCCCACCCCGCCGGCTGGCGCCATCATTCCGATGGATGCCAACCACGTCCATTTCGGCAAGGGTCAGACGGAAACTACCCTGGACCTGCCCGCGGGATCCCACACCCTGCAACTGGTCTTGGCCGACCGCAACCACATCCCCCATGAGCCGGCGCTGGTTTCGCCGGTCATCAACATCACGGTACGGTAGGGGGCGCCGGCCCGAACTCGCAATAATCCTCGCGCTCCACGAGGTCGAAGACGAACAGGAACTTTGCCATGCCGGTCAATACGGCCATGGTGATGCCCAGCTCCAGGATCTGGCCTTCGTCGAAGTGCTCGGACAGCTCGGCGTGCAGCGTGGGGGAGAGAGAGCCGGATGGACGGGTCAGGGCCATTTCTCCCGCCAGCCTGATGACCACCGCCTGCGCGGCACTCCAGCAATCGGCGCCGGGGTCGTCGATGTGGCGCAGTTGATCGGGGCTGAGGCCCGCTGCCAGCGCATCCTCGCGGTTGCCCTTGTTACAGAAGGCACAGCCGTGCAGCGTCGAGAGCCTGTAACGGAGCAGCTCCTTGTAAGCAGCCCCTACACGGCCGCCGTGGAAAATCCGGCGGTAAAAATCACCGTACCACTCGTACATTTCCGGCGCATGACCCATCACGCGGATGAAGGTATCGTCGCCACGCAATTTTCGCGATCTGGCCACCGCCTCACGCATGGACTGGGGAAGCACTTCATCCGGGCACGGCGCGATAAGCGGTCTGGGCTTCATGGAACCTCCAGGCTGGACCCGCCCACCAGCATGAGTGCGCCGAGGAGCAGGAACAACGCTGCGGCGATTCTGTTCATGAGACGAGCGCGAACACGGCGTGCCGCGACCTCTCCCAGCAGGACTGCGGGGATGTTGGCGAGCATCATGCCCATAGTCGTACCGGCCACCACCGCCAGCAGGGACTCGTAGCGGGCAGCCAGAGCCAGCGCCAGCAGTTGGGTCTTGTCCCCGATCTCGGCCAGCGCCACGCCCCCGGTGGAGACCAGCAAGGCCTCGAGCGGATCAATCATCGCGTGGGACGAGCGGCAGGTAACGGGTAGTTTGGACGGCCCCTTCGGAACGGGGGCCAACGATCAGCAAGCCATCCTCGAGACCGTCGCCGTCCGTGTCGGCCAGTACCAGCAGCAGGGAAGGCAGCTTTTCCCCCGCCCCCGCCTGGCTCACCAGGCTGGCCAGGGCTTGGTCGAGGGAAGCAGAAAATCGCCCGGGGACCGGGGTGCCCCCCGGCAGGAGTTGCAGTTTCTCCCGCCAACGGACCACCTCCGCCTGCAGAACCTCGGGGCTAAGCGCGGGCCTGGCGCCACGACCCTGCAGGCTCGCCATGGCTACCGCCTCTGCCTGCAGCGCAGCCGGGGCGCCCTGGATGGCGGCGCGTGCCAGCTCGGCGATAACCCGACGCCCACCCTCGCCTGCATCGAAACGCAGAAACTCCAGCGGACCCTGACGCGCCTCTGGCGTTCGGGCAGCCAACGCCCGGGCCCGTTGATCGACGATGCTCCAGCGCAGGGGGTCGCCAGCCGGCGTCAGGCTGAGCAGCAGGACCGCCAGAGCGACCAGGACCAGCCACAGGTTCACCCGCCTCAACTCGCCCATCCAGGGGCCGCGACGCCAGCTCGCATAGCTGTACCCAACCGAGGACAACACGGCCAGGCCGGCGATGGCCAGCCCCCAGAAACGTGGCGGAGTAAGTCCGAAGGCGGTGCTACGCACAATCAGTGAATACGTCGCCGTAAGGGCCACAACGAGCATCAGGGGCGGCGCCAGCCGCAGTATCTGGGCCAGCCATCGGCCGTAACCTGGCCCTGACTCGCCATCGCGAAACGCGGCGTTGAGCAGCAGCACCATTGCTACGACCAGACACAGCAGCCAGTGGCTGTCCATCACCCGCTCGCCACTGGCCAACAGCGCGGGCAGGCGCGGCACCAGTGCGGCCACGAAGGCCACCAGGATCACCAGGGCCAGCGGAGCCAGCCACTTGAGCAGGCCCAGCAACTGATCGAGCAGGCCATCCAGCAGGCGGTCGCTGCCGGCGACCAGGCGGACGGCCGCAGCAAACACTACGCAAGTGGCCGGGTAGACGAATCCCGGATGGGTGAACAGGTCGCGGAACAACTCGATACCCAACGTCAGGAACAGTGCGCTCCAGAGGCCGATCAGGCCCCAGAACAGCAGGATCACCGCAGCAGATTCAAGCAGCGTCAGGTAGCTGCGCGAGGCGACACGAAACAGCTCGGCATACGCCGGAGGCCAGCGCCCACCCTCAAGGGACGCCCGCCAAAGCGGCACGGCCAGCAGCCACGCCGCCGCCAGAGGCAGCAGATAGCCCAGCACTACCACTTCATCAGGCTCCTGGCCGGTGCCCGGCACCGGCAATTCGCCGAGCAGGGCGCGCGCACTGGAGGCCAGGAACAGCGCCATGCCGCCGAGCAGGAACTGAAGAGTGCGACGAGTGCGCTGCTCCCACAGGAGCAACAGCGTGGGGGGCAGCAGCAGCACCACCAGATAGAAGATCGGCCACAGGCCAGGGCCCGCAGCCGGCCAGACGCCGCCCGCCACAGCATGATGCAAGAACCACAACAGAAGCCCCTGGGCGAGGCCCACCAGCAGGACCGCCGGCGTGATGCTCATGGGTTCAGGGCCTCAACCACCAGCAGGCCTCTCAGTTGCCCCGGCCGGAAGCCAGTGGCCCGGTCATCGGGATAGTGGGCCGTGATGGCCTCGGAGACGGACGGGGCGATCGTTTCGCCATGGCAGGCCAGGCAGACGGCCTCGACGGGAATGGCACGGGTATAGCGGAGACGCCCGTCGGTCGTGGATGAGAGGTCCTCCAGAGCCGCTGGGTCCTTGCCTCCGGCAATCTGACGGGCGAAGTCCTCCATCAACTGCTGGTCCAGGGGATCGGCCACATTGCCCGGATTGCGGAGGCGCACACCGGTCCGCCTGACGAGCAGGCTCCGTTCGGCACCGACCGCCCTAGCGATGGCCGGGGCCTGCTGATGGCAAACCTGGATTGCCGCGACAGGCCCCCCTTCTCTCATCGCCGCCTGCAGGGCAGCGCGCAGCCGGCCGGAGAACTCGGCACTGGCTTCGACCATCCCCGCACGCCGGGCATCTGGGTCGGCAAACGTGACTGCCGGGGCAAGGAACAGGATGCTGAGCAGAGCCATCAATCCCGGGCGCAATCGGCAGATCGATCTTGCAGGAGCGCAAATCAAGATGTTGAGGACCTTTGGCTGGGTGAGCGAGCCCGACTCAACATACTCACTGACGAACAGGCCCGTCAATGCCCGCCGTGCGAGCGCACCTTGCCAGTCTGGGGCCCTCACCCGCTTGTGTTCGGCAGGCTCAGGGCTGGATACGGCCGTTGACGACAATGCTCGCGCCGGTCACGCCGCTCGCTGAGGAGGACAACAGAAAGGCGATGACCTCAGCCACCTCATCCGGCGTGACCCATGTAGAAAAGTCAGCGTCGGGCATGTCCCGCCGATTGGCAGGGGTATCCATGATGGTCGGCAGTACTGCATTGACCCGTACACCGTTGCGAATTTCTTCCGCCGCGAGGCTCTCCGTCATTCGACCTACGGCTGCCTTACTGGCAGCGTAGGGCCCCATGCCCGCGCCAGACCGGTAAAACGCCGCAGCGGCCCCGATGTTTACGATGGCGCCCTGCGCTCTGCGCAATATCCTCGCGGAGCCTTTTTCATGTCAGACTTTAGCCTGGCCTCGGAATAAGGCCCGTGTTCAACGACATCATTTTCAACGTGACTCAGGTCCGGAGGGCACTTGCTCATGCATGGGCGATTAATCATCTCAATTTTGCTTACTGTCGTTCCGTCCATGCCAACACTTTCAGCAGAGCCGGCGGTCTACCGTCGGACGACATTGATCGACGAAACCATATATGAGACGCCCAGGCCTTATCGCGATGTCCTCGGTCTCCGGATATTTTACGGCCGGGAGATCGAGCGCCAACCGTAATGCTTCCGCTCGTCGCTTTTACCGGACGGTTTCAGCCCTTTCATAGCCAACACCTGGAGATGGTGCGATTTGCGCTGCAACGGGCCACCCGAGTGTTGATTGGAATCACCAACCCGGAAGATGACCACCATGAGCACCATCCGACCAGCAGTCACCGCCACCTTGACGAGTCGAATCCGCTATCGGTATCGCAGCGCCAGCAATTGATCGAGGCCGCCTTGTTTGAGGATGGTATTTCGGCGTCCTGTTGGCAGGTTTTCCCGTTTCCGCTCGACCGTTGCGAGTGTTGGCCATTGCTGATCCCGCCTGGCACGCCACAGCTCGTCCGGGTTTTCTCGGCTTGGGAACGCGAAAAGGTCCGTCGTTTTGAGGCGGCGGGATATCCGCCACTGGTTGTGGAGGGGGACTTGGCTAACCGCTTATCGGCGTCGGAAATCCGACAGACCATACGGACTAGCGGCAGAGTCCCCGAGAGCGTCCCACTCGGCGCGCGCGAGTTACTCGGTAGCTGGCTGAGGTCAGGTATTGGGGTTTTACATGGTCGATGATCGGTTGCCAATTCTGTTGGTGATTCTGGACGGCCTCGGCGACCGCGCAGCCCCGGAACTTGACGGCAAAACGCCATGTGAAGCGGCGGCGACCCCAAATCTCGACGCATTGGCAACCATGGGGATTAACGGCGTCCATGTCCCATTCGGGCCGGGTTGCGCCACCTCCAGCGAGCACGCCCATTGGGCCCTTTTTGGTCTCGGCAGGGTCCCGTTTCCCGGGCGTGCCGCCATTGAGGCGTTGGGAGTCGGCCTTAGCCCGCCGGTCGGAGTGCCCCTGTTCCACTTGGCGCTGCGAGCCGGAATCCTGCGAAACAATGCCCTCTATCTTGGCGCTCGCGCCCGGCCAAAGGAGGACACCGAGGTTTGCGCAGCATTGTTCGCAGCGCTCAACGGCAGGACCCGAGCCGGTATCCGCTTTGAAATCATGCCACTGCGTACCGGTGAAGCCGTTTTATGCGCCCACGGCGCTAGTAGCCATGAAATCAGTGACAGCGATAGCCTGTTCGATCACCTGCATCCCTGGATGCGCCCGCTCGCGCTACCGGAAGCCGTCGATCGTCTGGCTGCACAGGAACTGGCGAATGCCCTCGAGAGTTGGCTGCTCGAAAGCCGTCAGATATTGCGCCATCAATCATTCAACGCAAAGCGGCACGCGGCAGGACTACCCATGCTGGATGTCGCTGTCACCAAGTGGGCCAGCCTGTTGGACCCGGAGCTGCCGCAATTCCACACCGCAGTCGGAATTGCCGGTGCGGCGGTCACCGATACCGCGCTGTACCGTGGGCTCGCTCGACTGCTTGGGATGAAATGTGTCGATATTCCCTACGACCCTACCGACGCAGCAGCCGATATGCAGCGCCGGATAGAAGCTGCCAGTCGCCTGCTGGATACCCACGCGTTCGTTCATGTGCATGTCAAGGCCACGGACGAGGCAGGACACTCCAAAAACCCATGCTTCAAGCGCGACGTCATCGCCGCCACCGATGCCGGACTCAGCGCGCTGCCTGCGCTGGCACGGCGCGCCGTGGTGGCAGTAACCGGTGATCACGCCTCACCCTCGGTCGGAAGTCTGCTACATAGCGGGGACCCCACACCTGTCGTGGTGGCGGCGCCCGGGCTACGTGCTGATTTGGTCACGAGCTTTGGCGAGCGCACAGGGCTGACGGGCGAATGCGGTCGGCTGCGCGCCTCAGAGGTATTGCCGCTGCTGTTGGGCCTCGCCAATCGTCCGTTCTTCATCGGCCATCGTCCAGGCGCTTACACCACCTTGGCTCTGCCGGATACACCCGAACCGATGCCACTTAATGCCGAGGAGAAAAGATGACCATCGACACCAACAATGCGTCGCCGCTCGATGCGGAGCTCAATCCACCACCACATCTGGAGGACACTCTTGCGCGCGTCCGTTCGTTGTACACCAATGAGGTACGGCCCCGCGAAGAAGCGCTTAGGCACCGCCTCGAGGATGAGCGCCTCTATCTCGATGCCGATGGCAAGTTGCATCCGGAAATAGTGGCAGCCAGACGGGAAATCATGCGCGCTGCCGGCCAAGCCGGCGTGTACAGCCTGCATTTACCGACCCATCTCGGAGGTGGCGGCCTTGGCCGCACCGACATGATATTCGTAGAGGAACAGGTCTATAGCTATGGATGCGGCCTGAATCCGGCGCTGCTTTCCTGGTCTGAAGGTGCAACGCCGCGTCTGCTGTACTGCCACGATCACCAACGCGAGCAATTTGTTGCGCCACTTGTTCGCGGCGAAAAAACCAGCCTTCATGCCGTCACTGAGGCAGGTGCGGGCTCAAACCTGTTCGACATGAAGACGCAGGCGCGGAGACGGGGCGACGATTGGGTGCTCAATGGGTCCAAGGCCTACATCACAAATGCGTTCGATGCCGACGTCGTTCAAGTACTCGCCATGACTGATCCCGGTGCCGGCCGCCGGAGCTTTAGCTACTTCATGTTTGATGCACGCGAGATGATGGGGCGCGGCTACAAGACAGGTCGACTTTTCCAGACGATGTTCGGCGATGGTTATACCGGCGAAATTTTCTTCGAGGACCTCGTTTTACCCCCCAGCGCAGTCATAGGAGAAGTCGGACAAGGCTTTGACATTGCGGTCATGTCGTTTAATTACACCCGGATGAGGCGGGCTGGCATGTGTTCCGGTTGGTCAAAATACTTGATCGAGCGCAGCCTCGAGCGGGTCCAGAATCGCCAGATCGGCGATCGACCGCTAGGCGCCAACCAAGGCATCCAGTGGATGATCGCCGACATGTACCTCGACTGGTTGCAGACCAGGTCCTTGTCACTCGAGGTGGCTCGTTCGATCGACACGCCGGGACCTTGGTATGCCCTGCCCCGTCCAAAAGACGAGATCCGACGTATATGTGCCTTAAAGCTCAGCAATGATGAGTCGTTCTACCGCGTTGCTGATCGCGCACTGCAGTTACATGGCGGGTTTGGCGTGATGCGCAACAACCCGATCAACAAGCTATTCCAGATCGCGCGCAACCTGCGCATACCAGGCGGCACGGACGAGGTTCAACGCACCACCATCGCTGAGACGTTAGGGCTCCGCTTTGACACATCCAAATCCCAACCGGACAAGCCAACCCGGTGAGTTGCGGTACTGAGCCGTTGACCCTGATTGACAAGCCTGGTCTCCAGGCGCCCATACGGTTGCGCGCCCTGAGTGGTTCTGGCGGCTGCGCAGCGAAGGCTCCACCCGACTTGGTGTCACGATTGGTGGAGACCGTTGCCGCCACTGGACTGACGAACGTTCAGGAACTGGTGGGGCTTGATCCCGCGGACGATGCGGTCGTCTATCCTCTGGCTGACGATCGGGCGTTGGTCGCCACCGTCGATTTCTTTCCACCCTTGGTCGATGATCCGGACGACTACGGGACCATTGCAGCCGCCAACGCGGTCAGTGACATATATGCCATGGGCGGCGAGGTCGTACTAGCATTGACCGTCTGCGGATTTCCCGCGGTTGTACCAGATTCTGTAGTGGCTGAGGTCAACCGGGCCGCAGCTGCCTTGGTCGCCAGCTGCGGGGGCGCCATCCTCGGCGGACATTCGATTCGTTGCGCAGAACCGGTATTCGGTCTTTGCGTGATCGGCTTCCTCCATCCAGGCAAGATCTGGCGAAAGTCGGGCGCACAGGACGGCGACGTCCTGATGTTGTCAAAGCAGCTCGGCACCGGCCTTTTGCTATCAAGCAGGTCGGAAGTGCATCTTCCGGCAGCCCTGCGCGTGATGAGGGCGACCAACCGCGCAGCCGCGGAGGCGCTACGATCGCAGGGGCATCAACCCCATGCGGTCACCGACATAACCGGGTACGGATTGCTTGGGCATGCAGGCGAAATGGCGCGTCAATCAGGCGTCGACCTCGTTGTCGATACGAGCCTGTTGCCTGTCTTGCCCGGCGCTTTGGAGGCGGCGGCTGCCGGAGTAAGGACCTCGGCTCACCGATACCTGAAGGTGGGCATGAATGAGGTCGATCCGGCGGTGCTTGCGGTGCTGCAGGACCCACAGACCTCAGGCGGCCTGCTGGCGGCCGTACCCCGGGAGAGCGTTGCAGCCCTAGAGGCCGCAGGTTTTAAAAGGATTGGGGCAGTTCGCGCCGGATCAGGCGAGGTCCGCGTCGCATAGACCGCCTCCAGGCCGAATTGCCAGGCCAGGGCGCCGGGCCTGAAGCAATCGACCCACGAATCGCTGTTGCCAGCGCGGCAGTTCGTTACGACGCAATGCGCGCAGCAGCGACTGATGACGTGAGCGACGCTCCGTCAGTGGCATCTCAAGCGCAAGGCGAAGCCCCTCGGCTTGGCTGTTCTGGTCGTCTGCCGGGACCAGTATGGCCGCCTCCAACTCGACCGCAGCGCCCGCTCCCCGCGAGAGCACCAGCACACCGGGATCTTCCTCCGGCTGTACGGCCAAAAATTCCTTGGCCAACAGATTCATTCCATCCGCCCGGGGAGTAACCAGACCAACGTCGGCGCTCGCCAGAATTCCCATGAGTTCGTCATGGGGGACGGCGGCAAAGACGCACCGCAAGTCGGAGGAGGAATTGGATAAATCAGCTTCCCGACGGATCGATTCCTGCAGTTCGCGGTGAGCATCGAGAGCGAGCCGCGACGGTGTTATGAACTGCAGATAGTTGGGCCGCGGTCTGGCCGGCCAATTCGTCAATAGCTGCCTGTAGGCCCGCAGGCGCTGTGGCAAGGCCTTGCTGATATCCAGACGGTCAGCGCCAATGACGCGCTGGCCAGGCTGACCCACAGACCACCAGCGCAGCGCAGCCTCCCTCATCGTCGCCGAGGCTGTGCGGCGCAAATAATCGATGTCGACTCCGAGTGGAAAAACGCCGGTGGCCGTGAGGCCTCCCTGCCCATTGGCAACGCCAGCAGGGGTCACTGCATGCTCCCCCCAATGGCGGCGCGCCACTGCCTCAAAGGCCGCAAGGTCGTTCGGGGTCTGGAAACCCAGCAAATCGTAGGCCAATAAATTCCCGAGCAGTTCACGGCTCACCGGTCCATCTGCAAGTGCTGGAAACGGCACGTGCAGAAAATGACCGATGGGGTTCCGACATCCGGCTTGCCTTAAAAAATGCCCCAGCGGCAACAGATGGTAGTCGTGCACCCACAGTACATCGTCATGCTTCAGAGATCCCTTGATCTGGTTAGCCATTCGAAAATTCACGCGCCGATAGGCGCGGTACCAGGCACCTCCTTCAGCGTCCGGAGCCGGGAGTTGTCCATGGCTCAATGGCCATAGCACCCGATTGCAGAATCCAAGGTAGTAGTGTTGGTAATCGTCGATCGACAGTTCCACTACGGCGTACTCGATCCCGTTCTGGTTATGCCTTCTTGGCACATCACTCAAGGCTCCAACCTGGCCGCTCCATCCAATCCAAAGGCTGTTTGTGTGGCGAATCGTGGCCGCCAGACTGATGGCAAGACCCCCGGGGGCGGTGTCTCCCGGGGGAAGATCAACACGATTGGAAACAACGACCAGCCTACTCATGATGGATCGTTGCGGCGCGCAAGGGCAGCCAGCCAGAGGCGAAGCGCGGCCGGGTCCGGCATGCACCAACGCGCGTCGATTCGCGCACCTATAGCGATGGTCATGCCGCCGCGTCGCTCGACCGTCTCCATGGCGGGCACATCAGCGACATCGTCGCCGATATAAATCGGCATACGATCCGTGAAGGGCGGCTCAGCCAGAAATGCCTCCACCGCCGTGCGCTTGTTGCCACCACGCAGGCGAACCTCCAGGACAAGGTCGCCGCTGAGTAGTTCGAGATCCGGCGTGAGCAGCGACGCCAGTATCTTCAGGTCATCGGGTTCGGGCGTCCAGCGCGGCTGAGCGTTACGGAAGTGAAGCGCCAACGCAAGGCCCTTGTCCTCCACGCAGACCCCAGGGTGCCGGGCGACCCAGCGCTGGAACTGCTGACAAAGCCTGCGGCTTGCTACTTTGAAATCCTCGACCGACGGGTTGCCAACGATAGTTACTTTCCCGGAGCCATCGCGTCGCATCGTGCCGTGTAAAGCCGCCGTAGGGAGCTGCAATGGCCACAGCATTTGATCGATATCATCCAACGCGCGGCCGGTAATCATCGCAAGTGCACCATCGAGTCGATTGCTGAGGTCGCGGAGCATGGGCACGAGGTCGGGCGTTACGATGACTGACTTCGGGCCAGCCGCAAAGTCGACCAGTGTTCCGTCGAAATCCAGGAACAGACACGCATCACCTGGGACGATCGCGGAACTTCCGCTCACTGGCCGGGCCGCAGCTCCATTAAGACATCAGCCGCACTGCCCATAGGCCCTCACGGTTGCTGATGATGAATCAATTCGCGACTCGCTGTTTTGCAAGGCTGGGCCCGCTTGGATTCGAACCAAGGACCAAGGGATTATGAGTGGTTTGTACCGTTCGTAATCAGCATTTTTCTGCGGGCTATTCCACCGTCGAGGCCAGTGTGTAAGCAAGTGTGTAAGCACGTTTCCGGCTGCGCAAATTAGGAAGTGCATGCTTTTATCCCCTCTGCGATAGCAGGGTTGCTTGATTGATCCCAGCACGATGCCCCAACGAAAAATTTATCACCGCCGCTGACATAAACCAAACCAAGGTCGGCGGCTTGGGTATCGCTGCAAAGGGGTTGCACTCCACAGCGCCCAACGCTGTCAACGCCCAGCTTCCCAAACTCAGGGCTGCGCAGCATGGATTCATAAGGCACGAATAGTAGCGTGTAAACTACCGCTGCAAACAGAATAAAGCTAAGGCGTAATTAAGACTCAATTTGGAGTTGCAGAACATGATTCGACGCACGTTTCTTTGCATGTTGTTGATCGCCACCCTGGCGGCGCCAATACCTGCCGCGGAGCCGGCGATATACCGTCGTACAACATTGATTGTCGAAAATATCGATGAATCTCTAAAGCTTTATCGCGACGTCCTCGGCTTAGAGGTTTTTTATG
>JAURLT010000032.1 GCA_030831085.1 Gammaproteobacteria bacterium | reverse complement strand
TCACGGACCAGCGCAAAGCCCAGCATGTCGAGCGCCACGCTTTCCGAGGCAAGCATCCACTCCGCCATCCCCCCCTCGTCGCGGCGCCCCAGCACCAGCGGGCGAATCCCGAACGGGTCTCGAAAACCGATCAGTCCGTGCCCCACAATCAGCGCCGTCACCGCAAAACCGCCCCGGCAGCGGCTGAACACTCCCTCCAGTGCCTTGAAGATTTCGCCAGGCTGCAGATGGGTACCACCCCTTCTCTGCAGTTCGTGCGCCAGCACGTTCAATAACACCTCTGAGTCGGAACTCGTGTTCAGGTGGCGGCGGTCCTCCGCAGAGATTTCCAGGGAGAGCTGGCTGGCATTGGTCAGGTTACCGTTGTGGCCGAGGCCGATGCCGAACGGGGAATTGACGTAGAACGGCTGGGATTCGTTGACGTGATCACAGCCGGCGGTGGGATAGCGGACGTGGCCGATCCCTACCCGGCCCTGCAACTGCAGCATGGCCCGCTCGTCGAATACGTCGCGGACAAGGCCCGCGGCCTTGTGACTGTGCAGCGCATTGCCGTCTAGGGTCATGATCCCCGCGGCATCCTGGCCACGATGCTGCAGCACGGTCAGGGCATCGTAGAGCCGCTGGTTGACCGGGCCATGGCCCGCTATGCCGACGATACCGCACATGCTCGTTTCCCCGTTTATCCGCTCAGGCGTCCGGCGCCCAGCGCCACGACAGCGCGCTGGCGCCGACCTCGATCAGGCTGGCGGAGGCCCGCGCATAGGGCAGCAGCGAAGACCCTTTCCACCACGACGCCCGGTCCAGTCCCACACCCTCGCCGACCAGCACGATGAAGCCGCACAGCAGGGCAGCCCGCAGAAAACCGAAGGCCCCACCCAAGGCCCGGTTGGGCAGGGCGAGCACTGAGTTGCCAACCAACAGCTGATTCAGTATCCAGGCCAACAGTGAACCGGCCATTACGGTCACCGTGAGCAATGCCGCGCGCGCCACCCAGATCTTCAATTCCGGCTGGGTCAGGGCACCCTCCAGCAGCGGGTAGACGAGATCGGGAAAATTCCACGCCAGGAACAGCCCCAACGCCCAGGCGGCAAGCAGGACCACCTCCCTGACCAGACCACGCACAAATCCCAAGGCCACCGACAGGATCAGGATGGCCAGGAGCAGGTAGTCGGCGCCATTCATCCGGCCATTGTAAACCCTCGCTGGTAGCCCGGACCGGGCTCATCAGGGATGCCTGAGCACGGCCGGCTCCAGGGCCCTGCCACCAAAACGCTCGCCGCCGAGCCGTCCGGCCAGGGCCTCGGCACGCTCTCGCTGGGCCTCGGGTCCCACCCGAACCCGGTAATACACCTTGCCATTCAGCCGATATTCCAGCACGAATGCGGCATAACCGCGGGACTGAAGGTCTGCGGCCATGGCCCGCGCCGCGGCCTCGTTACCCAGCGCCGCCACCTGCACTGCCCAACCTGACTCCGGGCGGGACTGGGCGCCCTCGGGCGGGGCGGTCGGCAGGGACTCCTGGGCCGATTCAGGCGGACCCTCGGCCACGGCAGGGGGCGGCGCCAGCACCTCAGCCGGGACCGGTTCCTCCTCGGGGGCAAGGTCCACCAGGGTGATTTCCACTTCCTGGGTGGCGTTCGGCGGGGCGGAGGTGGCCTCGGCGCCCGGGCTGCCATCGGAGGCTTCTTCCGGGCCGGTCTCGGGCCGCCCGGTGAGGATCTCCGGCACCACCAGGACCACTGCCAGCACCAGGACCGAGGCCCCTATCAACCGCTGCTTCAAGCGTACGTCCATCTGCCTATTCTAGCCAAGCCAGGGCCGGACCGACGACGTGAAAGGAACCGGCAACGACGACGCGGTCCCCCTCGATGGCCAGCGTCTCAGCCGTCCTCAGTGCCTCCTGCAGGTCCGCAACCTCGACATGCTCCAGGCCGAGATCCGTAGCGATGGCCGACAACGCCGCTGCACTGCGACCTCTTGCACCTGCCAACTCACACAGGACCCAGACGTCGACGGCCTCGCGCAAAGTCTCCAGCACGCCACCGGCGTCCTTGTCCTGCAACAACCCGACCACCGCAAAAGTCCGGCCCCTCACCGGCGAGCCTGCCAGGTTGCCGGCGAGCACCCGGGCTGCAGCAGGGTTATGGGCAACGTCGAGGATCCACTGGCGCCCATTGCGGTTGATGACCTGGAAGCGACCAGGCAGGTCGACCGCCAGCAGGCCCGCGCGGACGGCCTCGTCGGACACCAGTACGCGCGGCTCAGCCGCAGCCAGCGCTGCCAGCGCGCAAGCGGCATTGGCCAACTGGATCGAACCGGCCAGCGCCGGCACGGGAAGTCCCTCGCGCCGGCAGCCGGGGCCTACAAAGGTCCAGTCCTCGGGGCCCTCCACGTAATCGTAATCGACGCCCAGCCGGGCAAGCCGGGCCCCGATATCGGTGGCACTGGTCAGGATGCTCCGTGGCATGTTCCGGGACCCGAACACTGCGGGTCGACCGGCGCGAAATATGCCGGCCTTTTCCCGTCCGATGGACTCCAGGCTGGAGCCGAGCCAATCGCAATGATCGAGGCCTATGGAAACCACTGCCGCCACGTCCGGGTCGACGATATTCACGGCATCGAGTCGGCCCCCGAGCCCGACCTCCAGCACGGCAACCTCCACGCCCGCGTCCTTGATCAGGAGCAGGGCGGCCAGGGCATTCCATTCAAAGAAGGTCAGCAGCTCCTGCTGCCGGATTGCCTCGATCCGCTCAAAGGCCGCCACCAGTGCAGCGTCGTCGACCTCCTGCCCGTCCAGCACGATCCTCTCGCTGTAGCGGCGCAGGTGCGGCGAAGTGAACCGGCCAACCCGATAGCCCGCCGCACGCAGCATGGCATCGAGCATCGCAACCACCGACCCCTTGCCGTTGGTGCCCCCGACCGTGAATACCAGCGGGGCGGGCGGCAGGATATCCAGCCGCTCCGCCACGCGTCGGACACGCTCCAGGCCAAGCTCGATGCCCTGAGGATGCAGACCCTGCTGCCACTCCAGCCAGCGATCCAGTGACCAGCCCGACATGGCGGGCCGACTCAGGCTTCGGCAGCGGGCGCCTTGGCCAGGATGCCAAGCACCAGCGCGATCCGGTCCCGCAACTCCCGCCGGTCGACGATCATGTCGATGGCGCCATGGTCGAGCAGGAACTCGCTGCGCTGGAAGCCTTCAGGCAAGGTCTCGCGGACCGTCTGGGCAATCACCCTGGGCCCGGCAAACCCGATGAGCGCTCGGGGCTCGGCAACGTTCAGGTCACCGAGCATGGCCAGGCTGGCGGAGACGCCGCCGGTGGTGGGATCGGTCAAGACGGAGATGAACGGAATGCCCTCCCGCGAGAGGCGGGCCAGCGCCGCGCTGGTCTTGGCCATCTGCATCAGCGAATGCAGGCCTTCCTGCATGCGGGCTCCACCGCTGGCAGAGAAGCACACCAGCGGCACACGCTGAGCCAGGCAATAGTCGACCGCCTGCACGAAACGCTCTCCAACTACCGAACCCATTGACCCGCCAAGAAACGCAAACTCGAAGGCCGCCGCCACCACCGGCCGCCCCTTCAGCTGCCCAGCCATGACCACCAGCGCGTCCGTCTCGCCGGTGCCCTTCTGCGCCGCCAGCAGGCGATCGCGGTAGCGCTTGGTGTCGCGGAAATGCAGCGGATCCTGGGGCACGATCTGGTCTGCCAACTCCTCGGCACCCACCGGGTCGAGAAAGCCTGCCAGCCGTTCCCGCGCACCCACTCGCATGTGATGGGAACACTTCGGACACACCTGCAGGTTGCGCTCCACCTCGGGTCGGTAAAGCACCGAATCGCAGACCGGACACTTCATCCACAGCCCTTCCGGGACCGACCGCGTCCGGCGTTCGGTCTTGATCCGCGACGGGATGATTTTCTCGAACCAGGTCATGCGCCGGGCATCATAGCCCATGGGTCGGTCGACGCAACCGGCAGGCCAAAGCGCCGCGGGTAGCAAATATGCTGCAAGGTCAACCCGCCGGCCGGGGCGGTGAAGCCCGACGCACGTCGGTCCCTGGATTTCAGGGCCTGCTCGACCCAAGCCCCGGGCTGACGGGCTCGGCCCACCTCAATCAGGGTACCGGCGATGTTGCGCACCATGTGGTGCAGGAATGCATTGGCCTCGATGTCCATCCGAATCCACTCTCCCTGTCGGGCGACCACCAGGCTTGCCACCCGCCGGATCGGGGTGTTGGACTGACACTCGGCCGCTCGAAAGGCGGAAAAATCGTGCTCTCCCACCAGGGCCTGCCCCGCCTCGTGCATCGCCTCCGCATCCAGCGGCTGGTGAATCCAGCATACCCGGTCGTGGTCGAGGCCCGGGCGGCAATTCCGGTTAAGGATCAGGTAGCAATAACGCCGCGACAGCGCCGAATAACGGGCGTTGAAGTCGCCATCGACCCCGTTCACCCAAAGCACCGCGATGTCCCGCGGCAAGTGGGAGTTGGCCCCTAGTGCCCAGCCGCGCGGCTCGCGTAGAGCAGGGCTATCGAAATGCACCACCTGACCGCGGGCGTGTACGCCCGCATCGGTGCGGCCACCGCAGGTCACCTCGACAGGATGATCGGCAACCCGACTGAGCGCCTCCTGCAGCGCAGCCTGAACGCTCGGGACGGTAGGCTGCCACTGCCAGCCGGCGTAACGGCTGCCGTCGTACTCAATCCCCAGGGCGTAACGACGCAACTCGGCTCACTCCACCCCGCAGCAGTGCAGGGCGCTAGCCCGAAACGCTCAGGCGTCCTCGGGCAGGGACCGCAAGAGGCGCTCGGCCTCCTCCCGCTGCGACGCGCTGCCTTCCTTGAGGACCTCGGCGAGGATACTCCGCGCGCCATCCGGGTCGCCCATATCGACGTAGGCACGCGCCAGATCGAGTTTGGTTCCGACCTCGCTGAGCGTCAGGGGCTCGAGACCTTCCGGCTTCGGCAGGTCGTCGAAGGTCAGCGGCGCCTCTTCGTCGCCACCCTCGCCGACAAGGTCCATGTCCACGTCCTCTTCGGCGGTTTCCCCGGCAACCTGAGCGAGGCTGTCATCAAGCAGGCCAAAGTCCATCTCGATGGCCTCGGTGCCCTCCTCCCCTGACAGGTCGATCTCGGCAGGTTCGTCACCGAGGCTCGTCTCCCAGTCCGCCTTGGAAGACGGAATCTCCATGGTGGAATCAAAGTCCGGGAGCCCCGTCTGGAGGGAGGCTTGCTCATCCAGCATCGGCAGTTCCTGGGTGCCCATGGCATTCAGCGCATCGAGTTCCGCCGGATCTATCCCGAGGTCGGACAGCGGCAGTTCCGCGGTGACGTCCGCCGACGGCGCACGCTGGATGCGGG
>JAURLT010000005.1 GCA_030831085.1 Gammaproteobacteria bacterium | reverse complement strand
GCCCTGCAGACCGCGACCGACGTGTTCGCCGCGGTGCGTGCCTGGAAGGATGGTTTCCGATGAAACCAGCGATTTCGCTCGCGCTGATACTGGCGGCAATGCTGACGGGGTGCGCCCAGACGCCGCGGGTCGCGGAAACCATCGCGGCACCCTCGCTTGCCGAGCCTCGGCTGCAGCAGGAGGAGGCACCACCCCCAGCCGCCCTGCCGGTACCGCCGCTGGTGGTGCCGCTGCACGACGAGCTGCCACCTACGCCGGTACCCGTCGGCAGCGTACTCGACCGCATCCGCGAGGGCACCGCGCTGCCCACTGCAGAACATCCATGGGTCCGACAGGAGCGCGACTGGTTCCTGCGTAACGAAGAATACCTGCAGCGGGTCTTCGGCCGCAGCCAGCGCTACCTGTACTTCATCGCCGATGAAGTCGAGCGCCGCGGGCTGCCAATGGAGCTGACGCTGCTGCCTGTGGTGGAGAGTGCCTTCAACCCCTTTGCCTATTCGCGCAGCCACGCCTCCGGACTGTGGCAATTTATCCCCGACACAGGCCGGCGATTCGGGCTTCGACAGGACTGGTGGCAGGACCAGCGGCGGGATCCGGTACTGTCCACCAACGCTGCCCTCGACTACCTGACCAGCCTGCACCAGGCCTTCGGCGGTGACTGGTTCCTGGCCATAGCGGCCTACAACTACGGCACCGGCAACGTGCGTCGCGCGATCACCCGGAACCAACGCCAGGGCAAGCCGACCGATTTCTTTTCGTTGCGGCTACCGAAGGAGACGCGGGCCTATGTGCCCAAGCTGCTGGCCCTGACGGCATTGGTCAAGGATCCGGCTCGCTACGGCATCAGCCTGCCGGCGATACCCGACGCCCCCTATTTCGTCGAGGTGGCGACTGAAGGCCCCATGGACCTGCGGGTGGCCGCGCGGGTAGCGGGCATCGAGGTCGAGGAAATACACGCCCTGAATGCCGGGTGGAACCAGTGGGTCACCGCGCCCGAGGGCCCCCATCGCCTGTTCGTGCCGGCGGTGGTGGCGGGTAATTTCCGCCAGGGCCTGGCCGGCCTGTCGCCGCCGGAACGCGCCGGCATGACCGCCAGGGCAGCCGGCGAGGCGGCCTCCCTTGAGGCGCTGGCGCGCCAGAGCGGGACGCCAGTCGACCTGCTGCGTCGGATCAACGGTGCGGACGGCCAACTGGACCCGGATGATTTTATCTTTGTGCCGGCCGGTGACACAGAACCCCTGCGCGAGGGACTGGTCCGCTCTGCCACCCAAGCCTATAAAGTCAAATCCGGCGACTCGCTCTGGTCGATCTCGAGGCGCCACGGCATGAGTGTGTCCCAACTGGCGGCCTTGAACGGCATCAGCCAGCGGGCCACGCTTCGACCGGGCCAACGCCTGTGGGTCTCCGGCGGGGGCCGGGCCGTCGCAGGGGACAAGCCCATCGTCGAATACCGGGTGCAGCGGGGTGATACGTTATCGTCCATCGCCCGGCGTTTTTCGGTCACCGTGGCCAACCTGCAGGCCTGGAATGGCCTCGGGCGCACCACCAGCATCCGGGCGGGACAATCGCTCACCATTTACCTCGACCGAGGCCGCGGCTTCGGCGGCTGACAACTCCGGGAGTAGCACATGGGTTTCATGCAAGGCAGAAAGGCACTGATCGTGGGCCTGGCAACCGACCGATCCATCGCCTGGGGCATTGCCCGGGCCATGCGGCGGGAGGGCGCGGAACTCGCCTTCACTTACCAGAACGACCGGATCAAGGACCGCGTCACGCAGTTGGCCGGCCAGGTGGACTCTTCTGTGGTGATGCCCATGGACGTCTCCATCGACGCAGAGATCGACGCCGCCTTCGCTGGAATTCGCGAAGCCTGGGGCGGACTGGACGTGATCGTCCACGCCGTCGCCTTCGCCCCCCGCGAGGCGCTCACCGGCGGCTTCGTGGAGGCGACCACCCGGGAAAATTTTCGCGTGGCCCATGACGTATCGAGCTACAGCCTGACCGCCCTGGCCCGCGCTGGCTTGCCGCTCATGGAGGGCCGCAGCGGCGCACTGTTGACGCTGAGTTACCTCGGCGCAGTCCGCTCGGTGCCCGCCTACAACGTCATGGGTCTGGCCAAGGCGAGCCTCGAGGCCAACGTGCGCTTCCTGGCTGCCGACCTCGGGCCCAAGGGGATCCGGGTGAATGCGATCTCGGCCGGTCCGATCAAGACCCTGGCGGCTGCCGGCATTCCGGGCTTTCGCAAGATGCTGCACCACGTTGAAAAAGCCGCGCCCCTGCGTCGCAGCGTATCGACCGACGACGTGGGCAACGCGGCGGCCTTCCTGTGCTCGGACCTCGCGGCCGGCGTGACCGGCGAGGTCATGTATGTCGACGGCGGCTACAGTCAGGTCGGCATGAGCTTCGACGACGCCGACTAGGGCGTCTTCAACAGGCTCTTCTCGCCCTCCATGCTGGCCACGATCACGGCGGCGGTGGCATCCCCTGCCACGTTCACGGCGGTCCTCGCCATGTCCAGGATCCGGTCGAAGACGAACAGGATGGCAATCGCCTCAGGGGGTAGCCCGACGGCCGTCAGGATGATGGCGATGGCCACCAGCGAGGCGGCCGGGATGCCCGCCACACCGATCGAAGTGACCAGAGCAAGCAGTACTACCAGGAACTGGCTGGTCAGGCTCATGTCCACCCCATAGGCCTGGGCGATAAACAGCACTGCAGCACACTCGTAGAGTGCCGTCCCGTTCATGTTGACGGTGGCGCCCAGCGGCACGACGAAACTGGAGACGCGGTTCGACACCCCCAGGCGTTTCTCTACGCAATCCAGGGTCACCGGTACGGTCGCCGACGAGGAAGCCGTGGAGAAGGCGGTCAGCAATGCAGGCGCCATCGCCGGAAAGAAGCCCCAGGGACGGAGCCCGGTTGCAACCCGGATGAACAGAGGCAGGACCACGAACAGGTGCAGGGCCAGCACCGCCAGCACGCAGGCGGCAAACACCGCCAGCGGCCCTGCGGCCGAGAGGCCGGCCTTGGCCACCACCTTGGCGACCAAGCCGAATACACCGATAGGCGCCAGCTTCATGATGAATTCGGTCATGCGGGTCATCACATCGAACACCGCCTTCCAGAAGGAGAGCAGCGTTTGCCCGTGCACGGGACCAACCCGCGTCATGAAATAACCGAACATCAGGCTGAAGAAAATCACCGCCAGGATCGAGCCGTTGTCGCCGGCTGCCGAGACGACGTTCTGCGGGATCATGCGCACGAAAATTTCCACCACATCGCCAGCGCTGCGACCCGACAACATCGCCTCCACCTGTGAGACGTCGGATTGCAGGGCCAGTTGTTCGCCAGCGGGGCTGCCGTCGACGATGCCCGGCTTGACCAGGTTGATCACGGCCAACCCCAGCAGGATGGCGCACAGGCTGGTGGCTGCATAGAAAGCGACGGTCCTGAGGCCAAGACGGCCGAGTGCCTCTCCTGACCCGAGGCTGGCCACACCGACGATCATCGAGGAGGCGATGAGCGGCACGATCAACATCTTCAGGGCATTCAGGAACAGGCGGCCGACAAAGTCGTAGACGCTGTAGAAGGTGACGCCGAAGAGCGCGGCGTCTTCGCCGGTGAGGGAGCCGGCCAACGCCGCCAGCGCAATGGCAATCAGGATCTGCCAGTGCAGCGCAAGGCGCGCAGTTTTGTTCATGTCATCCCTCCCCGATAGGATTTACTGAAACAGTTGCGGGTTCACCTCGACCTTGGCTTTCTCGCGCAGGCCCGCCATATAAGTCGCCATGTCCGCAAAGGCAGCTCGCTGCCGGGCCTCCTCGCGGGACCGTTCGCGCAACTGAGGCGGCAGGCCGCTCAGGGAACCGGGCAGCACGCCACCGAGGCGCCAGACGACCGCATCGCCGGTTCCGAGGGTGGTCACCCCGTAGGCGGCCCCTGCAGCCGGCGCCGACGCCGCAAAGGCGGCCTCGGCGACCGTGGGAGGCACGGCCGCCTCGTTGCGGGTGATCATCCGGGCCGTGACGCTGGTGGGCTCCACCGCATCCCGAGGCACCCACGGCCTGGCCAGAGCGGCCCACTCCCCGCCCCCGCGCAGGGTCACGGCCAGCTCCTCAGCCCGAGCCAGCGCCGCCTGGGCGGCCTGCTCGTCGAGGTAGGCGGCCACGGCCTGCTCCCGAACCTCGTCCAGGGGGCGATCCGCAGCCGGCCGATGGGCGGTGACCCGAACCGCAAGCACCCGTCCCGGTGCCGACTCGATGGCCACCACCTCGGTGCCCGCGATGGCTTCCGCGGTGAACACGCGCGCAGCGCCGCCCGCATCCCCGAGCACGGGGTGGCCTGCCCGCGTGATGCCCTGCAGGGCACGCGGCGTCAGGCCCAGCGGTTCGGCCACGCGGGCCAGGTCGCCACCGGCCTCGAAGGCCAGGGTCTCGAGTTCGTCCTGCAGGGCCCCGTAGCGGCGTTCCGTCTCGGCCAGCCGGTACTCGCCCTCGAGCTCGGCGCGCACTTCCTCGAAGCTACGAGTCACACCCGGCTCGACTTCGAGTACCTTGATCACGTGCCAGCCGAACTCGGTTTCCACCGGCTCGCCGATCACCCCCGGTGCCTGCGCCCAGGCCGCGTCACCGAACGGTCCCACGAAGGTGGCCTGGTCCTGCCAGCCCAGGTCCCCGCCGGCGCTGGCCGAGCCCGGATCAGCAGACAATTCGCGCGCCAGCGCCGCGAAATCCTCGCCGCCCGCCGCCCGCTCATAGGCCTTTTGCGCCGCCGCCTGCGCGCCCTCTCCGGCGGCAATGAGGATATGGCTCACGCGCCGCCGCTCGGCAGACTCGAAACGCTCGAGATTCTCTTCGTAGTAGGCCCGCAAGGCCTCTTCCTCCACTTCGGCGGAGGCGGAAAGCTCGTCGATGGACAGCTCAACGAAGCTGATGTCGACCTGTTCCTCCGTGCGATACCGAGCCCGGTTGCCGTCGAACCAGGTGACCAGCGCTGCCTCGTCAACCTGGGCGGGGCCCTGCCGGAAACTGGCGCGGGGCAGCACCATCCAGGCGACCTCGCGCTGCTCCTGCAGCAGCGCCACCCGCCGCTCCAGCTCCGACGGCAGCACGAAGGCCGACCCGGCTACACCCCGCTCGAGGTGCTGTGCCGCCAGCACTTCGCGCTGCTCGGCCTCGAAAGCAGCCGCTTTCAGGTTGGCGGACGAAAGCGCCGCAAAATAGGCGTCACGCGAGAATTGCCCGGCGACCTGAAAGGCAGGAATGGACTGGATGGACTCCAGCACCTCAGCGGCGGAGGCACGCAACCTCAACTCGCTGGTGCGCTGCCGGACCAGTTCCCGGGTGACCGCCCGCCGCAGCGAGTCATCGCGCAGGTCCGTCAGGATCTCCTCGGGCAGGTCCTGCCCCGGAAAGGCCGACTGGTAGCGAGCCACCTGCTCCTGGTACTCACGACGCACGGGTTCGACATCCACGTCTTCACCGTTGACGGCGATGCCCTGGGTAGCAGTCACGCCCCCGACGCTGACGAATTCCACGCCCCAGAACACGAACACCACGGCGAGCACGCCGAGGATGATCATGGCAAAAACACCCTTGAGGTTGTCGTGTATGGCTTGAAGCATGCGGATTCCGAAAGGCAAGGCCACCTGCGGCCGGAAGCCGCAAAGGTTACCACGACGGGCCCCGAGGAGCAGGCTAGGCCTATAATTTGCTGGCGTTTTTAACGGGAAGCTGCCGGGGAGATGACCGGGTGAAGGGCTGGGAGATCTGGATCGACCGGGGAGGGACCTTCACCGACGTGGTAGCGCGTGATCCGCTCGGCCGCCTGCACACCCGCAAATGGCTGTCCGAGTTGCCTGGCAGCTATCCCGACGCCACCGTCCACGCCATTCGCGACCTTTTGGGACTGGCAGCAGGAAAGCCGATCCCTGCCGGGGTCATCGCCGACCTGCGGATCGGCACTACGGTAGCCACCAACGCGCTGCTGGAGCGCAAGGGGGCACGCACCCTCTGGGTGTGCAACCAGGGCTTCGCCGACGCACTCCGCATCGGGCATCAGGCCCGGCCACGCCTGTTCGACCTGAGCATCGAGCGCCCGCCCCCCCTGCACGAGGAAGTCCTGGAAGTGAGCGGTCGGCTCGCCGCCGACGGCAGCGAGGTAGAGCCGTTGGATGAACAGGCGGCGCGCGGCGGCCTCCAGGTGGCCAGGCAGCGTGGGCTGGAGTCGGTGGCCATCACCCTGATGCACGCCTACCTGAATCCGCGCCACGAGCAGCGTCTCGCCGACCTGGCGCACGAGGCGGGCTTCACGCAAGTCACCACCAGCCATGAGTGTTCGCCGCTGGTCAAGTTCGTGCCCCGCGGCGAGACCACGCTCGCAGACGCCTATCTATCACCCGTGCTGGACCGCTACCTCGCCTCGCTCGCCGAGGCGCTGGGACCGGGTTTGCAGTCGGGCGTAGCTCTCTTCATGCAGTCTTCCGGCGGGCTGGCACGCGCCGGCCACTTCCGAGGCAAGGACGCGGTGCTCTCTGGGCCTGCAGGAGGCGTGGTGGGCATGATTGCCACGGCCAGTAGCGCCAGGAGGCGCAGGCTGATCGGCTTCGACATGGGCGGCACCTCGACCGACGTGACCCATTACGCCGGCGAACTGGAGCGAACCCTGGACGCCAGCGTGGCGGGGGTGCGGCTGCGCACGCCCATGATGCGGGTCCATACCGTGGCCGCCGGTGGTGGCTCGATCCTGCGTCACAACGGCCTGCGGATGCAGGTGGGGCCGGAATCGGCGGGCGCCTTTCCCGGACCCGCCTGCTATGGCCGCGGCGGCCCGCTCACGGTGACCGACGCCAACCTGGTAACCGGGCGACTGAGCCCTGATTTCCTGCCACCCGTCTTCGGGCCCGAGGGTGATGCCCACCTCAACATCCAGGCCTCGTTAAGCCTCCTCGAGCCCTGGGCTCGCCAGTCCGGCGTACTGCCCGAAGCACTGGCGGAGGGTTACCTGGCCATCGCCACCGACAACATGGCCCGCGCCATCAAACGCGTCTCGGTGGAACGCGGGTACGACGTGCGCGAGTACACGCTCGCCTGCTTCGGCGGGGCGGGCGGTCAACTGGCCTGCCGGGTGGCCGATGCGCTGGGAATGCGCTTCATCTATCTGCATCGCCTCGGCAGCCTGCTCTCGGCGGTGGGCGTTGGCATGGCCGCGCTACGGGTCACTCGTCAGCGCTCGGTCGAGGTGCTACTGACCACCGAGTCCCTGAACGACCTCGACCATATCCTCGAGGAACAGGCGCAGGCCGCGACGGCTGATCTGCTGAAACAGCAAGTGGCAGTCACTAACCTTGTCTGCACCAGGCGCTTGTTCCTGAAATACCAAGGCACGGACAGCCCCATTGAGATAGAGCGCGTCCCCGGCAGCGACCCTCGCGAGGCCTTCGAATCCGCGCACCTGAGGGAATTCGGCTATCTGGTGCCAGACACGCCCGTGGTGGTCGAGACCCTGCAGGTCGAGGCCGTCGCCGAAGCGAGCCCTGCGGAGCTTGGCGAGGCGCACAGTGCAGCGGGAAGTCAGCGCCGGATACCCACCGCTTCCACCCGGCTGTTCGCCGGCGGGCGCTGGCTGGAGGCCGCCGTGTTCGACTGGGACGCCCTGCAGCCAGGCATGCGCATCGAGGGGCCGGCACTGGTGGTGGGCCCTCATTCAACGGTGGTCATCGAATCGGACTGGGCATGCAGCGTCGAAGCGGGCGGACACCTGGCGCTTGAGCGTCAGGCCTCGGCATCGGCTAACGCCGCTGGCGAGGGCGCGCAGCCCGATCCCGTCCTGCTGGAGATCTTCAACAACCGGTTCATGTCGATCGCCGAATCCATGGGCTCGACGCTCGAGCGCACGGCGCGATCCATCAACATCCGCGAGCGCCTGGATTTCTCCTGCGCGTTGTTCGACGCCGCCGGCGCACTGGTGGCCAATGCTCCGCACATGCCGGTGCACCTGGGTTCGATGTCCACCGCCGTGCAAAGGGTTCTGCAACTGCACCCCAGCCCCGCCCGCGGCGACATGTACCTGCTGAACGATCCTTTCCACGGGGGGACCCACCTACCGGACCTGACCGTGATCGCGCCAGTGCACCTGAGACCCGAGGGGCCTCCCGATTTCTTCGTCGCCGCCCGCGGTCACCATGCGGACGTGGGCGGCATCACGCCCGGCTCGATGCCGGCCGACTCCAAACGCATCGAGGACGAGGGCGTGTTGCTGGATGCGTTCCCGCTGGTGGTTGCCGGCTGCTTCGACGAGGCGGGGCTGCGCCAGCAGTTGGCCGCCGGCAGGCTGCCCGCCCGCAACCCGGATCAGAACGTGTTCGACCTGCGCGCCCAGGTGGCAGCCTGTCGGCGTGGACAGGAGGCGCTACGGCAGCTGGCGGACGAGGTGGGCATCGATCAGGTCGCAAGTTATATGGGCCACGTGCAGACCCGTGCCGCCGAGGTGGTCCGCCGCCTCCTGAAGGACCTACCCGACGGGCAGTTCCGCTGCGAGATGGACGGCGGAGAGGTGATCTCGGTTGCGCTGCGAGTGGACCGGGCACAAGGGCGCCTGGTCGTGGATTTCTCCGGCTCCAGCGCCCAGGCCGATAACAACTTCAACGCGCCCTCCGCGGTCACCCGCGCTGCCGTGCTCTACGTCCTGCGCTGCCTGGTGGATGAGGATATTCCTCTCAATGACGGCTGCCTGCTGCCCGTGGAGCTGGTAATTCCATCGCCTTCCCTGCTGGCACCCACCTGGCCTGCGGCGACGGTGGCCGGCAACGTGGAAACCAGCCAGGTGATCACCGATGCGCTGCTCGCCGCGGCAGGCGCCCTGGCTGCATCCCAGGGCACCATGAACAACCTGACCTTCGGTAACGAGCGCTTCCAGTACTACGAGACGATCTGCGGCGGTTCGGGGGCCGGCCCGGGCTTCCACGGCGCCTCGGCCGTGCAGACACACATGACCAACTCGCGCATGACCGACCCCGAAATCCTGGAATGGCGCTTCCCGGTCAGGGTTGAATGCTTCGCCATTCGCCATGGTTCCGGCGGGGCAGGCCGCTGGCGCGGCGGCGATGGCGCCATTCGACGTCTACGCTTCCTGGAGGACGTGGAGGTTTCGCTACTTGGAGGGCGGCGTAGCACGACACCCCACGGGCTCGCTGGCGGCGAGGCGGCCACACCGGGCGTGAATCGCTGGCTCAGAAAGGGGGACGAGGCGGTGATCCTCGGCGCCTGCGCACGGTTCAAGGCCTCAGCCGGTGATGCGCTCGAGATCGCGACGCCGGGAGGTGGGGGTTATGGGCAGCCTGACTGAAGTGAATGGCGGAGCGGACGGGACTCGAACCCGCGACCCCCGGCGTGACAGGCCGGTATTCTAACCAACTGAACTACCGCTCCATCGATGGTGGGTGCTGAGGGGATCGAACCCCCGACCCTCGCCTTGTAAGGGCGACGCTCTACCGCTGAGCTAAGCACCCTCGGGCCGACCCTCTGGCCGACACAAGGCGCGAAACTATAAGCGATCGGGACGGTTCTGTGAAGAAGCCCTGTCCCGATCCCGGCCTAGTGCGGCTGGATGGGTTCGTCCCCCTGTTTGGAGGACCGGCGGCGGCTCTTGGGCTGCTCGGGGGCGGCCTGCGGGGCCGGCTCGATCACCACCGGGCCGGGCGGGCGCTCCAGCGCCATATCCAGCACCTCATCAATCCAGCGCACCGGACGAATGTCCAGCTTGCCCTTGATGTTCTCGGGGATTTCCG
>JAURLT010000031.1 GCA_030831085.1 Gammaproteobacteria bacterium | reverse complement strand
CTCGCGGGCGAACCTTCCCCGCTGGGGGCACGCTGGAGCGGCCAGGGCGTCAACTTTGCCGTGGCCTCGCGTCACGCAAGTTGTGTGGAGCTCTGCCTCTCCGCTGACGGTCGGCAGGAGACCTTGCGCTCCGCCCTCCCGGGACGTACCGGGGAGGTCTTCCACGGCTTCGTCCCGTTGCCGCTGGCCGGTCCGGGGACACGCTACGGCTTTCGTGCCCACGGCCCCTGGCAGCCCGAGTTTGGGCATCGGTTCAATCCGGCGCGTCGCCTGCTCGATCCCGCCGCGCGGGGACTCTCGGACGGCGACTTCGATGCGCCTGCCCTGCGTGATGACCCGGACGAGGGACCGCTGCCGGTCGATACCAGTCCGTTCATGCCCTGGTGCGTGGTGACCGACAGTGCGCCGGCCCATGCCCGCCTGCCGCGCCCGCTGATCCCCTGGCGCGATACGGTGATCTGCGAACTGCACGTCAGGGGCCACACCTGGCTCGACCCCGATGTTCCTGCGGCCTGGCGGGGCAAGTACCTGGGTCTCACGGCGCCTGCCGTGATCGAGCGCCTGGTGCAGTTAGGCATCACTGCCGTGGAACTGATGCCGGTCCAGGAGTTCGTCTCGGAACCCTTCCTGGCAGAGCGCGGTCTGGTGAATTACTGGGGTTACAACCCGCTGCTGTGGTCCGCCCCGGCGCGCGCCTACGCCGTGGAGGATCCCCTGGTGGAATTCCGCGCCATGGTCGAGGCCCTGCATGGCGCGGGCATCGAGGTCATCCTCGATCTGGTCTTCAACCACACCGCGGAGGGAGGGGCCGGAGGACGCACGCTGTCCATGAAGGGCCTCGACAATGCCGGTCACTACCGGATCGATGCGCGGGGCGGCTATCGCGACTTCACCGGTTGCGGCAACAGCGTCGACCTGTCCGCGCCGGCCAACCGGGCGCTGCTGCTCGACAGCCTGCGCTTCTGGGCAGTGGAGCTTGGGGTGGATGGCTTCCGTTTTGACCTGGCGCCCGCCCTGGCCCGCGACCGTTACGGCGAATTCGATCCCCATGCCGCCCTGTTTGCCGAGATCCGCTCGGATCCGGACCTGGCCTACGCCAAGTTGATCGCGGAGCCCTGGGACGTGGGGCCGGGCGGCTATCGACTGGGCGGCTTCCCCCCGGGGTGGGCTGAGTGGAACGACCGCTACCGTGACACGGTGCGGGCCTTCTGGCGTGGCGACCCGGGGCAGGTTGGGGCGCTTGCCGAGCGCATGTCCGGATCGGGCGACCTGTTTCGACGGGGTGGTCGTCGCCCGCAGGCGAGCATAAACTACGTCACCAGTCATGACGGCTTCACGCTGGCCGACCTGGTCAGCTACTCGGCGCGTCGCAACGACGCCAACCTCGAGGGCAATGCCGACGGGCATCCGGAGAACCTCGGCTGGAACTGCGGCGTCGAGGGCCCCACTACGGAGCCCGCGATCAATGCCCTGAGGCGTCGCCAGGCGCGCAACCTGCTGGCCACCCTGTTCCTGTCCCGTGGCGTGCCCATGCTCCTGGCGGGCGACGAGGTCGGACGCACTCAGGGCGGCAACAACAATGCCTACTGCCAGGACAACACCACTTCATGGACGGACTGGGCGCTCGACTCTCCCGTCGCCCCGGGTGCTGATTTCGTGGCCGGGCTGGCCGCGCTGCGCCGGCGTTGCCAGGTGCTGCGCCAGGACCGCTTTCTGCGCGAGGACGACATCCGGTGGCTGCATCCGGCGGGCAGGACCATGACCGATGACGACTGGTCCGACCACCATCTGCGGTGCCTTGGGCTGTGGCTGGCACCCGCTGATGCGCCGGAGGACGGGCTCGTGGTCCTGATGTCGGCCGAGCCCCATGAGGTGCTGTTCAGCCTGCCAAGCGCTGCTGCGGGCCGTTGGCAAACGCTGCTGGATACGGGACGAGACACCCTGCCCGCAGCGCGGGAGGCGGGGGCTTTTCAGTTCCAGCTCATCGCCCATAGCCTGATCGCACTGGAGCAGTACCGATGAACGACTCCCTGCTGGATCAATGGTCCAGGGCCTGCGGCCTGGCCGAGGAGTATCTCGACTTCAGGGCCGAGCGACGGCCCATCGATCCCGCCATCCGTGCCGCCATCCTCGAGGCGATGGGGCTCGACTGGAAGGCATCACCGCCCGCGCCCAGCTCGGGCTCGCCGACCGGCGAGCGCGAGGGCGAGTTGCCTCGCGCCAGCGAGCCGAGATTCCTCGCCGCTGGCGGCCGGGCCTGGGGTCTCAGCATCCAGCTGTACACGCTGCGCTCGCGCGCTAACTGGGGCATGGGTGACTTCGGCGATCTGGCGGACCTCGCCCGCTCGGCGGCCGGTGCCGGCGCCGACTTCATCGGCCTCAATCCGCTGCATGCCCTGTTTGCCGCCGATCCCGGCCATTGCAGCCCTTACAGCGCCTCGAGCCGTCACTGCCTTAACGTGCTCTACATCGCCGTCGAACGGGTGCCGGAATACGCCCACTGTCCGGAGGCCCGTGACCTGGTCGGCACCCCCGCCTTCCGGGAGGCCCTGCAGCGCCTGCGACAGACGGACCTCGTGGACCATGTCGCCGTAGCCGGATGCAAACTGCCCGTCCTCCGGCAACTTTACGAGCATTTCCGACGCGAGGAGTGGCTGGCCGGCACTCAGCGCGGACGCGACTTCGCCCATTTCCTCGACTTGCGCAGTGAGACCGTGGGTGCGCATGCCCTGTTCGAGGCGATCGATGCCGAGATGCGCAGGGAGCATCGAGCACTCGGGGGCTGGGTCACCTGGCCGGACGCCTACCTCGATCCCGAAGCGCCCGCGGTGCAAGCCTTCGCCGCCGATCATGAGGCTGAGGTCGGCTTTCATGCCTGGCTGCAGTGGGTCGCCGAGGCCCAACTGGCCGAGGCCCAGTGCGTGGCCCGTGAGTACGGGATGCGCATCGGGCTTTATGGAGACTACGCCGTCGGGGTCCACCCCGGCGGTTCCGAGACCTGGGCCAACCGCTCGGTGTATTGCATCGGCGCCAGTTTCGGCGCACCGCCCGATGCCCTGGCGCTGAAGGGTCAGGATTGGGGCCTGCCGCCGCCGGATCCGCGTCGTCTGGCCGAACTGCATGGCGCCCCATTCCGGGCGCTGATGCGCGACAACCTGCGGCACTTCGGCGCACTGCGCCTCGATCACGTGATGTCGCTTTATCGCCTCTGGTGGGTGCCGCGGGGACGCTCGGCCGCCGAGGGGGGGTACGTGCATTACCCGGTGCAGATGCTGTTCGACATCGTCGCCGAGGAAAGTGCCCGCTCCGGCTGCATGGTCATCGGCGAGGACCTCGGCACGGTCCCGGCCGAGGTCCGGGGCCTCATGGAGGAGGCAGGCGTCCACGGCTACCTGGTGCTGTACTTCGAGCGGGACGCCGGTGGAGCCTTCAGGCTGCCTCGTCAATGGCGGCATGATGCCCTCGCCTCAATCACGACCCACGACCTGCCGACCCTGAGGGCGTGGTGGGAGGCCAGCGACATCGACCTGCGCGCCCGGCTGGGCATGTATCCGCCGGAGCTGGAGGTGGCAGCGCTGAAGGCGGAGCGAGCTGCAGACCGTGAGCGGCTGATCGATGCTCTCGCCGGAGCGGGCACCCGCCCGCGCTGGCCGGTCGAAGCCTTCGAAGCGGATTTCGCGGCCGCCATCCACGCCTTCCTGGCCTCCAGCGCCTCGGCGCTGGTGGCGGTGCAGGCCGAGGACCTGCTCGGCATGGAGGACCCGGTCAACATCCCGGGCACCTGTGCCGAATACGCCAACTGGCGTCGCAAGCTGAGCGCGGATCTTGAGGCCTTGATCGAGGGCGATTCCGCGCGACCGATCCTTCAGGCGCTGCGCCGACATCGCCCTCGCTAAGGCGCCTAGAGCAGGTCGCGCAGGCGATACCAGAGCATGGCCAGCACCAGCGCCGGGCGGCGCAGGGCCAGGCCTCCCGGAAAATCCAGGTGGCGGATCTTCGCGTAAAGATCCAGGCGCTCTGCCTGACCGGCGATGGCCTCGGCAGCCAGGCGTCCGGCCACGCCGGTCAGGGCCATGCCGTGCCCGGAGAAGCCCTGCAGGAAATAGAGATTGTCGTCCAGCCGACCAAAGTGCGGCGCGCGGTTGACGGTGATGTCGACGTAGCCGCCCCAGGCGTAATCAATGGCCACGTCCCGCAGTTGCGGGAAGACCTTGAGCATGCGGGCACGCGTGGCCCGCGAGGTGCCTAGCGGATCGAGCCCAGAATAACTGACGCGACCCCCGAACAGCAGGCGGTGGTCGGCCGACAGGCGGTAGTAGTCGAGCACGAAGTTGATGTCGGAGACTGCGAGGTTGTCGGCGAGGAGTGCTGCGGCCCGTTCGGGTTGCAGCGTTTCGGTGGCGACGATGTAGGTACCCACGGCCATGATCTTGCGCCGCAGCTCGGGGACCAGTCCGCCCAGGTGGCAATTGCCCGCCAGCACCGCGAAGCGTGAGCGCAGTCGACCGGAGGGGGTCTCGAACACCAGCTCCCGGCCACGTGAGACCTTCACCACCGGGCTGCCCTCGAACAACTTCACTCCAGCGGCTTCGCCGGCTGCGGCGAGCCCCTGGACGTACTTGAGCGGATGGCAGTGACCGCTGCGCTCATCGAGGAGCCCCGCCACGTAACGCCCCGAGGCGACCTTGCTACGGACGGTTGCCTGGTCCAGCAGGCTGAGCGATGCGTAGCCATACTCGCCGCTGAGCTTCTGGTATTCCTCCTCGAGTTCACGCCGTTGTCGATCCTTCAGGGCCACCAGCAGGTGGCCCCAGGACAGGTCGCAGTCGATGGCGTGTTGGGCCACGCGTTGGCGGATGAGGTCGAGTCCCTCGACCGAGATATCCCACAGGGCGCGCGCCGCCTCCCTGCCGACCAACGCCTCGATCCGGTCCTGTCCACAGGCATAGCCGGCGATCAGCTGAGCGCCGGAGCGGCCAGAGGCGCCGAAGCCGACCTGCCTCGCCTCGAGCAGGGTCACCGAAAAGCCCCGCTGGGCCAGTTCCAATGCGGCGGAGCAACCCGCCAGGCCTGCACCGACGACCACCACGTCACAGGATTGCTCACCCGCCAGCGCGGGGCGCGGCGCCCAGGCTGGCGCCGAGGCCTGGTAGTAGTTGCTGAGGTTGCGCTCCTCGAGCGTCACAGCGGCGCCAGATACCAGGCGTGCTCGAGCGGGGAAATGTGGCTGGCGAAATCCTCCAGCTCGCCGCGCTTGAGGCAGGCGTACAGGTCCACGAACGCGTCGCCGAGCAGTCCACGCATCACCGCTGACTGGTCGAGTCGGCCGATTGCGGCTGCCCAGTCGTTGGGTAGGGGCTCGACCTCCAGCGGCTGGGTGTAGGCGTTGCCATCGAGTTGTGGCGGCGCCTCGAGGCCCTGCTCCATGCCATACAGCATGCCAGCGAGGACGGCCGCGACCAGCAGGTAGGGGTTGGCGTCCGCGCCGGCCACCCGGTGCTCGAGCCGGCGGTCCTCGGGGCCGGAGACCGGCACCCGCACTGCCACGCCGCGGTTGTTGCCCCCCCAGGTTGGATGCAGGGGGACGTAGCTCTCTGGCCTGAAGCGGCGGAAGGAGTTCGCATTCGGCGCGTACAGCGCCATGGTGTCGGCCATGGTCGCCAGCATGCCGGCCGCGGCGCTCTGCAGCAGCGCATTGCCGGTCACTTCGGCAGAGTCGAAGACGTTGCGGCCCTGCTCATCGAGCAGGCTCACGTGCACGTGCGTGCCGCTGCCGGCCATGTCCCGGTAGGGCTTGGCCATGAAGGTGGCCTCCACCCCGTGACGCAGCGCTACCCCCTTCACGATGCGCTTGAAGCGGATGGCATGGTCGCAGGCCAGGAGCGCATCCGGCACGTGCTGCAGGTTGACCTCCCACTGGCTGGGGCCGTACTCCGACAGGGCCGTCCCGGCGGGGACGCCCTGGGCTCGGCACGTGTCGACGATTTCCCGAAGCAGGCCCGAGACCGAATCGAGGTCGATCATCGAGTTGATCTGCGTGCGGTGTTCTCGGCGCCCGGTGAGCGGTGAGGCTGGAGGCTGGGCATAGCCGGCCGCCGTCCGGACCGTGTCTACCAGGTAGAACTCCAGTTCCACTGCCACCACGGCCGTGAGTCCCCGGGCCTTGAAACGATCCACCAGTGCACCCAGCAGGTGTCGGGGATCGCCGAAGAAGGGCCGGCGGTCGGGCTCGAACATGGAGACCTGCAGCTGCGCCACTTCGGGACCCAACCATGGGCAGGGCTGCAGCGACCCGGGAATCGGCAGGCAGGGGCGGTCCGCATCGCCCTCGTCGAACCCAAGCCCCGTCTCTTGCACGGTGCCGCCGAGGACGTCGAGGGCGAACATCGAACCGGGCAGCAGGAGTCCCTTCGTATAGATGGATGGCAGCTCCTCGACCTCGACCCGCTTGCCCCGCAGGATGCCGTTCATGTCCGGTAGCAGCAGGTCGACGCAGCGCACCTGCGGGTGCCTGGACAGGAATTCATCCGCTTCCAAAATGTTCAATTTTTTCATACAGTTATATAATTCCAGCACCCAACGGTCCTGCGCGTCGACCGCGGTTGTGCCACAATGGGTTCCGAGTCATTGGACTCTCTTCTCATGCGCTCGCGCAAGCCCGTCATCGGGATTCCGGCTGACCGACGCCTGCTGGATTCTCACTGGTTTCACTGCGTCGGTGAAAAATACCTCGCTGCCATCGCGGGTCCCGCGGATGCGGTCCCCGTGGTCGTGCCTGCGCTCGGCGAGGCCCACCTGGGGCAGTGGCTCGATTGTTTCGACGGCGTGCTGTTCACCGGCAGCCACTCGAACGTGGAACCGCATCGCTACCGGGGCGAGGCCTCGGAGCCCGGCACCTGGCACGACCCGGAACGGGACGCCACCACGCTGCCCATGATCCTGGCGGCCGTCGATGCCGGACTGCCCGTGCTGGGCATCTGTCGGGGCTTTCAGGAGATGAACGTCGCCTTTGGTGGCAGCCTCTGGCAGAAGGTGCACGAGGCGCCGGGGTTCAGCGATCACCGGGAGCGCAAGGACGATCCGGTCGATCTGCAGTACAGTCCGGCCCACGCGGTGCAACTGGTCGAGGGCGGCCTGCTGCGAGGGCTGGCGGGGCAGGGCAGCGTGATGGTCAATTCCCTGCACGGGCAGGGGGTGCAGCGCCTCGGTGACCGGCTGGTGGTCGAAGCGTTGGCGCCGGACGGGCTGATCGAGGCTTTTCGGGTGGAGGGCGCAGCCGGCTTCGCCCTGGCGGTGCAGTGGCACCCCGAATGGAAGGCCGCCGAGAACGAGTTTTCCACCGCCCTGTTCGCGGCCTTTGGCGCCGCTGCGCGGGAGCGGTCAAGAGGTGTGCAGTCATGAGCCAGATTCATTCCTTCCTGGAGGAACAGAAGATTTCCGAGGTCGAGGCGATTATCCCCGACATGGCGGGAATCGCCCGCGGCAAGATCATGCCCGCCGAGAAATATGCCGAAGACGAGGGCATGCGGCTGCCCGAGGGAATTTTCCTGCAGACCGTCACCGGCGAGTGGCCCACCGATGATGCCGCCATCAATCCCATGGAGATCGACATCGACCTGGTGGGTGACCCCAACAGCATCCGCCTGGTGCCCTGGGCGCCCGAGCCCACCGCCCAGGTGATCCACGACTGTTTCTATGACGATGGCCGCGTGGTGCCCATGTCACCTCGTTACCTGCTGAGGCGGGTGATGGAACTCTACGCCGCCAAGGGCTGGAAGCCGGTGGTGGCCCCGGAACTCGAGTTCTTCCTGGTCGAGCCCAACGTGGATGCCGACTACCCGCTGAAGCCGCCCGTCGGCCGCTCCGGCCGCGCGGAAGCCGGGCGACAGTCTTACAGCATCGCCGCGGTCAACGAGTTCGATCCACTGTTCGAGGACATCTATGCCTACTGCGAGGCCCAGCGCATCGACATCGACACCCTGATCCACGAGGACGGGGCGGGCCAGATGGAGATCAACCTGATTCATGGCGATCCGCTGGAACTGGCCGACCAGGCCTTCCTGTTCAAGCGCACCGCCCGCGAGGCCGCGCTGCGGCACAAGATGTATGCGACCTTCATGGCCAAGCCGATGGCCGACCAGCCGGGCAGCGCTCTGCACATCCACCAGAGCGTGGTGGACGCCAAGACCGGGCAGAACATCTTCAGCAATGCGGAAGGCCAGCCCAGCAAGCTGTTCTTTGCCCACATTGCCGGGCTGCAGAAATTCCTGCCGGCCGCGATGTCGCTGTTTGCGCCCAACGTCAACAGTTATCGGCGGATCACCCGCTACAACATGGCGCCGATCAACGTGCAGTGGGGCTACGACAACCGCACCGCCGGTCTGCGGGTGCCGACCTCGCCGCCGGATGCGCGGCGGGTGGAAAACCGCGTCGCTGGCGCGGATGCCAATCCCTACCTGGCGATCGCCGCCTCGCTGGCCTGCGGCTATCTCGGGATGGTGGGTAACCTCACCCCGACCGATCCAATCAGCAGTTCCGCCTATGAATTGCCTTTCGCGCTGCCCCTGACCCTGGCCGAAAGCCTGACGCAGCTGCGCAGCAACAAGAAACTGGTGGACATTTTCGGCGAGCGTTTCGTGGCCGCTTATGCGGCGGTCAAGGAAAGCGAGTACGAGACCTTCCTGCGGGTGATCAGCTCCTGGGAGCGCGAGCACCTGCTGCTCAACGTTTAGCCCGCGGAGGCCCCATGACCGGACGTACGACGGCCCAGTGGCAGGCGCTGGATTCCAGCCATTACCTGCACCCCTTCACCGACTTCAAGGCGCTGGCCGCCGAGGGCGCCCGCGTCATCGAACGCGCCGAGGGGGTCTACCTGCACGACAGCGAGGGGCGCAAGATCCTCGATGGCATGGCGGGGCTGTGGTGCGTCAACGTGGGCTATGGCCGGCGCGAGCTGGCCGAGGCCGGCTATCGCCAGATGCAGGAGCTGCCCTACTACAACAGCTTCTTCAAGAGTGCCCATCCGCCGGCCATCGAGCTGGCCGCGCGGCTCGCGAAGCTCACTCCCCCGCAGTTCAGCCGGGTGTTTTTCTCCGGCTCGGGCTCGGAGGCCAACGACACCATCATCCGCATGGTGCGCCGCTACTGGGACCTGATGGGCGAGCCGGGCCGACAGGTGATCATCAGCCGTGAGAACGCCTACCACGGCAGCACGGTGGGTGGGGCGAGCCTCGGCGGCATGTCGGCCATGCATTCACAGGGTGGCTTACCGATTCCCGGCATCGAGCACATCGAGCAGCCCTACTGGTACGAGAACGGTATCGACCTGAGCCCTGCCGAGTACGGGCTACGCGCGGCCTCCAGGCTCGCCGAGTGCATCGAGCGGGTGGGCCCGGAACGGGTGGCTGCCTTCATCGGCGAGCCCATCCAGGGCGCCGGGGGCGTGATCATCCCGCCGGAGACCTACTGGCCGGAGATCCAGCGGATATGCCGGCATTACGGCATCCTGCTCATCGCCGACGAGGTGGTCTGCGG
>JAURLT010000030.1 GCA_030831085.1 Gammaproteobacteria bacterium | reverse complement strand
TCCACAGGATTCAGGCGTGCAATCGGCAACGGACACGGGTGGCGCGGTAGGTGGTTTTGGGCATGTGACCAGGCCTGAGGGCCTGGAAGGGGCGTTCTGATGAATAAGTCTTTGGTAATACTAGCCCTGCTGGCTGGCTTGTCGACGGGGTGCGCGGAGGTTCCGGTCGAAGCGGACAACGCGTTTGGCGAGTCTCTGGCCCACATGGTGGCCGATCAGACGCTGAATCCTGAGGCCACGGCGGAGAATGGTGATGCGGTGGCCGCTGATGGCGAGGGTCGCCGGCTTGAGAATGTCCTCGAAGGATACCGGTCGGATAACGCAAAGGGCGTCGCGGACGTCAAGCGCGACGTCAGGATCACGGTGGGTAACTAGACTTCGGGGCGGAGATTGGGGTGACTGAGATGAAATCGATCAAGGCAAAACACTCCCAGAGAGGTGCGGCGCTCATTATTGTCGTGGCCGGCCTGCTGGCCATCCTTGCGATGGCTGGACTTGCGCTTGACGGAGGCCACCTGTTCCTTAACAAGACCCGACTGCAGAATATGGTTGACTCAGCCGCCCTGGCAGGGGCCAAGTCGCTGCAGCAGAATGCCGGTAATACCTCGGCGGCGACCGCAGCCGCTCGAAACATGTTCAGGCAGAACCTGAACGCCCCCGGCCACGCCGAGATTGATGAGTCGTTCGACGAGCAGGAGTTGAAGGTCGAATTTTCCGAGACGGTCCGTGTGTTCAATCCCGGTGCTGAAGGCCCATACATTCGGGTCACTGCTGCCGATGTGTCAATGTCTGCATGGTTGATCAGGGTCCTAGGATTCGAGGACAAGGCGGTGACGGCTACCGCGGTCGCTGGCCCCAGCGTTGCGATCACGCAAAAAAATTGCAACGTAATTCCGGTCATGGTGTGTGGTGATCCGCTTCTGGATCCCAAGACCGCCGACAGCTTCTGGGGCTATCAGAAGGGCACTGCAGAGGTGCTGAAGGCAAATTCGAGCCAGGGCGGTTCCTGGGAAGGAGTGAGTGGTCCTGGCAACTTCCACCTGTTGGACGCCGGCAGTGGCGCGAAGGCGGTCCAGTTAGGCTTGGCCGGCAATTACGCCGACTGCCTGTCTGCCAGCGAAATGGTGGATACCCAGCCGGGCAATGAGGTTGGCCCGGTTGCGTTTGGAATCAACACGCGCTTTGGTATCTATCAGGGTGGACAGACCAGCCGGGACCGGTTCCCGCCTGATGTCATTACCACTGGACAGTCGGTCAAGCTGTCCTCGCGCATAGACCCTGAACTTGGCCGCGAGCGGGTCACCGTAAACGGACAGGTGGTGACTGCAGACAACTTTGGCCTCCTGTACTCCTATGAGGATTACAAGGCCGACGTCAATGCTGAATCGTTTACCAATCTTCCGGTTGATCAGGGGGGTGACGCTCAATTTGACCGCAGGAAGGTCGTCGTTCCGGTTGGCAACTGCCAGGGAGTCGACAAGCCAGGAGCGGCGCCAGTGGAAGTCCTCGGGCTTGCCTGTTTCTTCCTGCTGGACAAGGTGGTACTGAGCGGCAATAACGCCGACGCAAGGGTGTACGGGGAATTCATCGAGGATTGTGCGGTCAATGGTATGCCTGGAGTCACGCCTGGGACCGCCGATACCTTCCGGATTCAGTTGTATGACGATCCTGACGCCCGTTCCTCATGAGTTAGGGCAATAGATCATGTCCAGTCCAAATTCCAGGCTCCAAAAGCAGCGCGGCATCGCCATGACCGAGTTCGTCATCTCGATACCGGTTCTGTTGCTGGTTTTCCTGGCAACGGTCGAACTGGGTCGTGCGCTGTTCCAGTACAACGCCCTGACCAAGGCGGTGCGTGACGGCGCTCGATACGCCGCCTCTGCGAGGGCCAGTACCTCAGGCAATTTCGAGTTGACCCAGGCCATCCGCAGCGCAACGGTGAACCTGACGGTCTATGGCAACGAGGTTGGGGCCGGACAGCCCATTTTGCCCGGGCTGACGGCTAACGCGATTGACGTGCGGCTTTCGGGTGCCGGCAATGGTTTTGTGGAGGTGAGGGCAGACTACGGGTTTACGCCCATGCTCGGTTCGCAGATACCGACCTTTGGTTTTGGCGAGCCCATTCCAATTTCGTTCACTTTTCGCGCTGCTAGCGTCATGAGGGTGCTGTAAATGAAGGCGCGGCAGGAGGGACTGACGACTGTTGAGTTCGCGATCGTTGGGCTTGTCCTGATGATCATCGTGTTTGGGGTTATCGAGTTTGCCCGCTTCATGTGGGTGGCCAACGCCCTGAGCGAGGTAACGCGACGCACTGCGCGAGTGGCAACGGTTTGCCCGGTTAACGATACGTTGGCCAGCGAGGTTGGACTCTTTGCGGAAAGTTTCGGCTCTGGTTCGATTGTGAGCGGCGTCACATCTGACAATATCCTGATTGAGTACCTTGATGGGGGCGGTGCTCCGGTCTCGGTACCAGATCGCAGTGCTGCCGGATTCGAGGAGGCTTTTCTTCAAATCCGGTATGTCCGGGCGAGGGTCGTTAACTATGAGCACCGCCTGCTCATACCGTTGATTTTCCCGTCCATACCGATGCCGGGATTCGATGCGGTCCTCCCGCGCGAAAGCCTCGGGGTTACTCGGGAAGGTGAGTTCTGCAAGGCTTAAGTGGCTCGGCGAAGGGTATTTGAACACATGTACGGATCTCTCAAGACACTGGTGGTTTCGCGTGATCAGGGCCTGCTTCGGCAGATCGAGGACGCCCTGTCCGGAACGCTTGGTCGGAATCTGCGTACGCGGCTAGTCGTAAACGGGCACACTGATCCCCTCCACGGAGTCGACTTCCCCTGCGATGTGCTTGTGCTGCACCTTGGCGCAACCTGGCAGGAGGAGCTTGAGTCCCTGGTGCGTATGAAGCCCGACGCGAGACCGGGGCTGATTGTCGTCGGCGACGCGTCGAGCACCCAGGCAATGCGACTCTCCATGCAGGCTGGCGCGCGGGATTTCCTGCCGTTGCCGCTGGTGGCTGAGGACCTTATCGACGCCCTGGCCAGAACGGCCCTGGACCAGAAGGGTGCGCTTGATGAACGCAGGACGCGGGTCACGACAGTCATTAACTCCAAGGGCGGCGCTGGTGCAACGCTTATAGCGGCAAATATCGCGCACATGATGAGTGCGGTCTCCGATCGGGCAGTGGCACTTATCGATATGGACATCCAGTTCGGGACTCTTCCGCTCTATCTGGACCTGTATCCCCAACGCGGACTCTCTCAGGTACTGGCGCAGATCTCCGACCTGGATTCCGTCGCCCTGGATACCTTCTTTGTGAAGCACGGAAGTGGCGTTCATGTACTCGGACATACGGGTGATAACTCGCTCCACGTCGAGGAAGTGCCCGCCTCTGCGATTGATCGCCTTCTTGAAATCATTAGTGAGCGTCATGAAGAGATTGTCATCGACCTGCCGCGGCGTATCGACGCTGCTTCAGTCGCTGCTATCGAACGTTCGGATCGGGTCGTGCTCGTCGTGCAGCAGTCTTTGACTACCCTCAGGGATGCGTCCCGTTTGCTTTCCATCCTTCGGAAGGACCTGGCCGTCGCCAGGGATCGAATCTGTGTGGTGGTCAACCGTTACGACAAGGGCGCGGCGGTTACGCTGAAAGACATCGAGAAAGCTCTCAGCACCAGCGACCTCGTGCAGGTGCCTAACGACTTCAGGGTCGTATCTGACTGTATCAACACGGGCGCGCCTTTGTACGATTACGCTCGCAGCGCGCCTGTAACCAGGTCCCTGCTCGCGCTGCAGAATCGACTGATCGGCAAGGGGGAAGCAGCCTCCGACAAGATTTCTCTGGGCGGCCGCTTAGCCGGCATGCTCAAAATGAGGGCATCAGATGGCCAGTGAACTGAAGGACATGTTCCGGCGGAACCAGGCCGGTTCTGGCTCTCCGCCAGCCAGCGAGGTTGCGGCGGATGACAGGCTGCGCCTTTTGACCCCGCTGGAGGCCGAGTGGAAGAATCGTGTCCATCAGGCTCTGCTGAAAATGATGGACCTGTCTCTGGTCGGTGGCTTCGAGGACTCGGAGGCGAGGCGGCAGATACGGGAGACAAGCGAACGCTTGTTGAACGAGCAACAGGCGCCGCTGAATCTGGCTGCTCGCCAGAAATTGTGCAAGGCGATCGAGGACGAGGTACTTGGACTCGGGCCACTCGAGCCATTGCTTGCCGACAAGACGGTCTCCGACATCCTGGTGAACCGGGCCGATCAGGTCTATGTGGAACGGCGAGGCAAGTTGGAGTTGACGGACGTTCGTTTCAATAACGACGCCCACCTCATGAACATCATCGACCGAATCGTCTCTGCAGTTGGTCGAAGAGTCGATGAGTCGTCGCCGATGGTGGACGCCCGTTTGAAGGACGGTTCGCGAGTCAACGCCATCATTCCGCCTCTGGCGTTGGACGGGCCTTCAATGTCCATCCGGCGCTTTGCCGTCGAATTGCTGACCGTGGCCGATCTGATCAAGCTCGGTAGCCTCACCGATTCTGCCTCACGGGTCATCCAGGCCGTGGTCAAGGCGCGGCTGAACGTGCTGATCTCGGGTGGCACGGGAGCCGGTAAGACTACGTTGCTTAACCTGATGTCCGGCTTTATTCCCGAAGACGAAAGGATCGTCACAATCGAAGATTCCGCGGAATTGCAGCTCCAGCAGCCTCACGTGGTGCGCCTGGAGACGCGTCCGCCGAACATAGAGGGGAGGGGCGCCGTCACGCAGAGAGACCTCGTGCGCAATTGCTTGCGTATGCGTCCCGATCGCATCGTGCTTGGCGAGGTTCGTGGTGCGGAAGCCCTCGATATGTTACAGGCGATGAATACCGGCCATGATGGATCGCTGACCACGATCCATGCCAACACCCCGCGCGATGCCCTCGGCAGAGTGGAGAACATGGTCTCCATGAGTGGTATTGCCTTTCCGGTCAAGGCGCTACGCAGCCAGATCGCTTCGGCGATTGATGTGGTGATTCAGGTTGAGCGAGGCGAGGATGGCAAACGCCGGGTTACCAGTGTCTCGGAAATCAATGGCATGGAAGGCGAGATCATTACCATGTCCGACCTCTTCATGTTCGAGCGTCAGGGCCTTGATGAGAAGGGTAATGTACTGGGAAGCTTGGAATCGACAGGGATCGTGCCGGCTTTCTCCAAGCGAATGAAGGAACGCGGGGTCGAACTTCCGGTGGAGTTGTTCAGGTTGCACCCCGGCTCGCGTCGCTCTTGAGGCTCTGCTGATGTCAGACGGTTCCTGGCTGTTCATAGCGCTGGTCTTCCTGGCGGTTTTCCTGCTCTCGCAGGGCATGGTCATTCCGGTTTTTGGCGAGGGGGCCAGGGTTAGGCGCCGCCTACAGGATCGATTGGGCGAGATGGGGTCTGCTACGGAGGCGGGTCCGAGGGCATCGCTGCTTCGCGACAAGTATCTGCGGAACCTTTCCCCCTTGGAGAGGTTCTTCGAGACGCTGCCTGGGATGGAACGTCTGGGAATCCTGATTGAGCAAGCTGGTGCGACCTACCGCTCTTATCGGGTCGTGCTGCTGGCCTTACTGATTGCCGTTGTTGGTGCATTCATAGGTTGGGCCTTTTTCCGAGTGCTGGCGGTTGCCGGGATTGGCGCCTTGGTTGGTTTCCTGCTGCCCTTCCTGAAGATTTCGCAGGATCGAACTGCGCGGTTGGCCAAATTCGAGGAGCAGATGCCGGAGGCCATCGACGTGATGAAGCGCTCCCTCAAGGCGGG
>JAURLT010000029.1 GCA_030831085.1 Gammaproteobacteria bacterium | reverse complement strand
GCATCAGCCGCCTGGACCTCAGCCTCAGCTACACCCCGGACAGCGAACTGGATGAGGACGAGCGCCTGCACGCACGGGCCCGCTGGGACTACCACCGACTGTGGGCGGAGGCGAGCTGGAACCGCTCCGACTTCTACGACCTGTTCGGTCCCACCAAGATCGGCCGCAAGGGCTATACCGCTTCCCTGGGCTACCGATGGCCCCTGATCTACGACCTGCCGCGGCGCCTGGACCTGACCACCGAGGTCTCGCTGCGCGGTGGGCTCGACACGCTGCCTGACTTCCAGAACGTGGAGAGCAGCTTCGACCGCCTCTGGCTGGGCAAGGCCAGCCTCGTGTACCAGAATCTGCGCCGCTCCCAGGGCGCCGTGGACGACGAGGCGGGGCACCTTTGGGGCCTGCACTCCCGCCTCTACGAGGCCGCGGGCGAGGTGTATGCGAGCCTCTACGGGCAGCTGGATGTCGGTTTCCCCCTACCCATCGACCATTCGTCCCTGTGGTGGCGCAGTGCGCTGGGCGCCTCGACCGGCGACCGGCAAGCCAGCCTGTCGCAGCAGTATTTCGGCGGCTTCGGCAACAACTATGTCGACCGGCTGGATGCCAAGCAGTACCGCGAGGTCGAGAGCCTGCCCGGGTTCGAGATCGACGAGGTGGCTGGTCGGTCCTTTGCCAAGTCCATGCTGGAGTGGAATCTGCCCCCGTTACGCTTCCGGCAACTGGGTAGCCCCGGGTTTTACGCCCGCTACTTGCGACCCGCCCTGTTCACTACCGTACTGGTCACGGACCCCGATGACGGGCGGTTCCGCCGGACCTTCTACAACCTGGGAGCGCAGGTGGACTTCGCCATCACCTTCCTGGAGCGACGCTCGCTTACGCTCTCACTGGGCTACGCCGTGGGCTTCGAAGAGGGCGGCGAGGACAGCGACGAATTCATGATCTCGCTGAAGATCCTGTAACGCCGCCGTCTCACAGCACCTTCAGGGACAGCATAAACTCCGTTTCGCCCCGGCCTCCGCCCCCAAATCCCCGAGCCAGCCCGACCGAGAGCGTCATGGGCAGACGGTGCAGCACGTTGAGCGCCATGTCCGCCTGGAAACCCACGTTGCCTGCCGACTGCCGATACCTGCCCTCCGCAGGATCGAGCACCACCGCCGCGGCGAACACCGAAGCGCGTAACCAGGAGGGATAAAGTCCCGGCGTGCCCACCGCCTCGAAACGCAGCGGCGGCAGGTTCACCTCGAGCATCGACTTCAGGTAAGCCTGCCCGCCCAGCGCATTCAGTTCGAAGCCCGGCATCGCTGTTGGGCTTCGATAAGCCTTGACGTTGCCGTTGTCGACGTAGTTATTACCAAAGCCTCCCAGATAGACGTTGGACAGTGGGCGTTCCCGGTCGCCTCCCTGCAAGCCGGCCGCGCTGCGCAACCAGATGGAGGAGTTCTTCCAGGGCAGCTGGGTGCCAAGATCCAGGCTGGCGCTCACACCCGGGGTCCATGTCGCCTGAGCGTGACTGGCAAAGCCCCCCAGGCTCCACGAGTAGCCTTTCTCCTCGTCGACCGCACCCACCGAATATCGGACATTGCGGGAAGCCAGGCTGATGCCGATGACCGAAAGCTCGTCCGGTGCGGCCACGTTCTGGAAGTCAGGGAGCGCGTTAAGCCCTCCATAGTGCGCGGCAAAGCTGTTCAGGTAGAGGGTCTTCGGTGGCTCGAAGACCAGGGGCCGCTGGTGGTCCACCCTGAAGCTGTAGCCCTCGCGGGCACGCTTGGTGGGCCCGAAGAGGTCGTAGAAATCGCCGCCGTTGTATTTGCCAGTAAAACGCCAGAGGCCGCGACGGAGTTGGCCGACGAGATGGAATTGCTCGTCGCTTGGCAGGTCCTGGCCCGGGGAAACGCTGACCGACAGGGAGGCCTGGTCGATACCCACCGGGTCGCTGAAACGGAAGTGAAATCCCGCGGCAATCGAGTCCTTGTAGCCTTCGACGACCGGATAGGCCGCCTCCAGTTCCATTTCCCGCAGGGGGCTGTAGGGCTGCAGCTGTTCCGGCGGCGGTCGGGTGGACCGCGCGGTCGGCTCCGGCACCACCCAGTCGGCCATGAGCGGGTTCTTGGCACGGATCCGTGCACCCAGGAATTCGATGGCACCCACATCTTCATGAAGTTGCATGGGGACCTCGACGGGGGTGAAACCCTCTGCCGAATACTCGAAGGCCAACAGCCGGTCGGCGCCGACAGGCAGCGGCCCGAACAGGCCTATCTCCGCATTACTGACGGCCTGGATGTCGCCATTGGCAACCTCGAATCGGAACAGGTTAGAGACCCCGGTGTAGTAGGAACTGCCATACAGGTAGCGGCCATCGTCGGAGAAGACGAAGCCTTCCGGCAGGGCAGTACCGGAATCGAACTCACGAATCGGCGTAGCGTCCCCACCGAGCAGCTGTTCGCGACTCAAGACCCTGACCACCGCGCGCTGTTCTCCGCTGCGGCGATCCCTGGCCAGGACCGACACCGACAAGAGGCTGCCATCGGGACTCACGTCGAGGCCCTCGGCCTGCTCGCCGAAGGGAAAGACATGCACACGTTGCCATTCAGTAAACGGCGGCGGCAGGTTGACCAGGCTCACGAATCCATTGCCGTAACGCAGGCCCCATAGCGAGCCGTCGCTTCGGTCAAAGGCCAGGTCGCCAATGCGTGCCGATTTGAGGAGCTGCCGCGGCGGGCCTCCTGCAACGTCCACCGCCATGAGCGTCCTGTAGGCGGCGTTGTCGTTGGTGTAGTACAGGACTCCTGCACCGGCATCGTAGGCGAGGGAGGTCACCCTGTAGGCGGCCGCCCCGATCACTTCAACAATTTCCCGCGAGGTCCCGTCGGCCAAATCCAAGGCGATGATGCTTGGAACCCGCCCCGGATAGCGCACCGCCGCAAGCAGGCTGCGTCGGTCCGGCGTCAGGTAGGCCCGCGAGATGGACCCCAGGGCTTCCCGGGCCAGAGGGCGGGCGACGGTCGGCGAGAACTTACGCACCCGCGCGAGGTTGTCCGCCTGGAATTTGCCCTCCCACTCGACCCACTCCGCCCAAGCCTCCTCGATGGTCTCCCCGTATACGCGCCTGAAGTCGCTGGCGTAATACGCCAGGCTATCGTCATCCCGGGTCAGCCATTCCAGCAGGCGCTCGGGCCCATGCCGCTCCACCAGGAAGCTCAGGAAGCGCGTGCCGTAGAGATAGGCATTGGCCCCGGCCTGAAAATCGACGGCATCTCCCTTGGAGGCCAGACCCAAAGGATCGTAAAAGCTGGCCTCGTCTCGAGCCATGGAGCGAAACACCATCTCGTCATAGCCACCCTGGCCCCGACCCCGCCCCCCTGCCATCCAGGTCTCCATGAAGGTGGCTGCACCCTCCAGGTACCAGCGCGGAACCGAGGCACGCGGGTTGGTGAGGAAGTAGTAAAGGATGGATTCCGGGTGCTCAGTGACCGGGCCCACCTTGCCGAGGAACAGCCGCCTGAAGAGGCGGTCTCTGGAGGACGCCCGGTCCGAGGTCGCCACATGCACCAGTTCGTGGTTGGCGATGGTAGGCATCGGTGGTGCCGTGCTGAAGGTCTCGAAGGACATGCTAGGTTGCGCAATATCCATAAAAATGCGATTGCGTGGCGCGCCCAGCACGGTCGTGGCATTACCCTGATCCTTGAAGTCCTGCAGCAGCACCACGACCTCGTCCTCGGGCCGGTAACCGAAAATGACTTCCTGACCTGCCAGGCCGCGCTTGTAGCTCTCAAGCGCATATTCCAGCAGGTGGCGCCCGGATGGATCGAAATACACCAGCCTGAGCGGCGGATCGCGAAGCTGGATCATCCCCTCTGCCACGCCCTCACGGGTACCGGCGAGGGCAAGAACCAGCAGGGGCAGCAAAGTCGCCAGTCGCAGGAGTTTCATGAACCCCCCAGTAAACGTAATTGCCATAGGTCCTTACCGGTGGCCATTAGCAGAGGTCTGATGGCCAGCCGACCGGTCCTGCCCAGACTGCCCTCGAGTGCGCGCAGCTCACGCAGGCGAGCGCGGATGTCGTCATCGAGCTCCGGCTCTACACCCAGTTCCTTCATGATCAGGAGGCCTTTGGCCCGCAGCGCCAGTTCCACGTGCAACCTCAGCAGACAGATCATGTCGGCCAGCGACTCCCCCGTGAAATGTTCGGCAAGTGAACGCAGATGCTCCCCAATCCGCGACTCCATGAGTCGGCCACTATTGATCAGGGCCAGCACCTCCACGTTGGAATCCAGCCCTGTCTCCAGCCAGTCGCGCAGGCTGTTTTCGCTGAAGCGAAACACGAAGTAGAAGACGGCCGGCAGCGCTGCCAGCACCAGGAGCATGGACAGCACCGGCCTGAACAACAGGATGTTATAGGCCGCGTGGAGCGTGGCAGCCGCCCACAAACCGGGCAGCATGACCGCCCAGAAATGGTGGGGCCTGCGGTCGGCCAGAACCACCGAAACCATGCCAAACACGGCGGTAGCGCCGCCGTGCATCACGGCAGTGCTGAAGCCGCGCATCACCAGGGCAGTCGGGCCCATGTCCGGGCGCGCATTGAGGTAGAAGATGTTTTCTACCAGGGCAAATCCGGCACCTATAGCGAAGCCCGCAATGGCAGCGTCCACCGGCAGCCCGACGCGCTTACTGCGGATCAGCCAGACCAGGACCACGGCTTTGAGACCCTCCTCGATCCAGGGCGCCACGAAGCGGGAAAAGGTCAGGAACTCGATGGAGAGTGCGCCGAAGGCCGCCCCATTCGCGTGCATGCTGGCCCAGGCCGAGAGCGCGCCTGCCAACAGCAGCGCCACGATCACCCGGCGACGCATCAGGCGAAAACTGTCGAAATAAACCAGCAACGCAAGGAAGGCCAAAACCGGCAGCAACAATACCGGGAGCCGGGAGCCGAACTGAAAAATGTCCATTCAACACCCCCACGACCAAAGCGCCAGACAGGCTTTGACCCGATTGGCACGTTATCATGATACTGGGGTGTAAAACGGAAACTTTATATGTACCGACGTTGCATCGGAGTACTGACTGCCATAGCCCTCGCCAGCGGTGCGGCCACAGCGGAAAACGTCCATCGCGACAACTGGTACGCCTCCGGCGCCAGCGAGGTCACCAGCCGCCTGGGGGTTGAACCCGTTACGGGAAGGGCCAGGAACGTGATCCTGTTCATCGGCGATGGCATGGGCATCTCCACCATCACCGCAGCCCGGATCCTCGAGGGCCAGCTGCGCGGTGGGTCGGGCGAGGACAACGCGCTGTCCTTTGAAAAACTGCCCTACCTTGCTCTCTCCAAGACCTACAGCAACAACCAGCAGGTCTCCGACTCCGCGCCCACCGCCACCGCCATGGTCACCGGGGTCAAGGCCAACGACGGGGCCATCTCGGTGGATGCCGGCCTTGAGCGAAACGAGCCAGACCTCGAGGTGGTCGAGCGCCATGCCTTGGCCACCCTGTTGGAGCAGGCGGAAGCCCATGGCCTCGCGACCGGTATAGTCAGTACCGCGCGGGTGACCCATGCCACCCCGGCGGTCAATTACGCACACATTGGCAACCGCGACTGGGAAACCGATCGCCTGCTCCCGCAGGGTGCCAGCGTGAGTGACATCGCCGCGCAACTGGTCGAGGCCCAGTCACGCTACGGCATCGAGGTGGTAATGGGCGGCGGCCGGGCCATGTTCCTGCCAGCCAATGAGGTTGATCCGGAGTACCCGGAGCGCACCGGCACTCGCCTCGACGGCCGCCGGCTGTATGAGGAATGGATCGCGGCGCGCCCGGGCTCCGCCTTTGTCTGGAACAAGGCCGGCTTCGATGCCATCGATCCGGCCAGCACCCGGCACCTGCTGGGCCTGTTCGAGCCCTCGCACATGCTCTACGAGGAGGATCGGGCAGACGGCAATGAGCCCTCGCTCGCCGAAATGACCGGCAAGGCACTCGACATCCTGCAGGGTTCGGAGAAAGGCTACTACCTCATGGTCGAGGCGGGCCGTGTAGACCACGCTCACCATGCTGGCAACGCCTACCGAGCCCTGAAGGACACCATTGCGCTGTCGGACGCCGTTCGCGCCGCACTGGCTCGGGTAGACCTGGATGAGACTTTGGTTATCGTCACCGCCGATCACAGCCACGTATTCACCATCGCGGGCTACCCGGAGCGCGGCAACCCCATCCTCGGCCTGGCCCGCCAGCCTGGCAGCACCGCACCCAGGCTGGCGCTCGATGGCCGGCCCTACACCACCCTGGGCTATGCCAATGGGCGCGGCTACGCACAACTCGCCGTGGGCGGCGACACCCGCTACGGAATCCCGCCGACCCCCGGCAGGCACCTGGAGCCGGACTGGGTCCATGAAACGGAAGATGAGGGCTACCATCAGGAGGCGCTGGTACCCCTTGCAGACGAGACCCACGGCGGCGAGGACGTAGCCATCTACGCTGGCGGACCCTGGTCCCACCTGTTCCGCGGCGTGATGGAGCAGCACGGCATCTATCACGTGATCCGTCACGCGTTGGGGTGGTAAACATTGAAGGCCAAGCCCGTGCGCATCGCCATGTGGTCGGGGCCGCGGAACATCTCCACGACCCTGATGCGGGCCTGGAGCGCCCGGCCCGATACGTTCGTCTGCGACGAGCCGTTCTACGCCCACTATCTGCTGGTATCGGACGTCGAGCATCCGGGTCGTGACGAGGTCATCGCTCACCACGACACCGACTGGCAGCGCGTCAGCCGCTGGCTGACCGGACCGATACCCGGCGAGCGCACTATTTTCTACCAGAAGCACATGGCCAAGCACCTGCTGCCCGGCATGTGGCAACCGTGGCTGGAGCAGTTGACCCATGCCTTCCTGATCCGCGAGCCGGCCGGCATGCTGGCTTCCTACGCCCGGGTGACCGAGACCGTCACGCTCGAGGACACGGGCCTGCCAACCCAGCGTGAGTTGTTCGACCGGGTGGCGGACCGCCTGGGGCATGCACCGCCGGTAATCGACGCACGGGACGTCCTGCTCGATCCGTCCGCACTGCTGGGGTTGCTCTGTGCCGCGCTCGATGTGCCTTTCTCGACGCAGATGCTGTCCTGGCCACCCGGCCCCCGACCGGAGGACGGGATCTGGGCGAAATACTGGTACGGGGCCGTGCTGGACTCGACCGGCTTCGGCCCACCGACCCCGCCGGCCGCCGTGCCCGGGGGCCTGGAGGCCCTGCACGAAGCCTGCCTGATCCACTACGACCACCTTGCCCAACACCGCCTGCGGAGCCCGACCGATGCACCAGACCTTCGATGAGCGCAACCGCGACCTGATCGTCAACGTCAACGGCCGCCTGTTCCACCGCGACGAGGCCGGAGTGAGCCCCTTCGACAGCGCCGTGCAGGGTGGGGATGCGGTATGGGAAGGACTGCGCCTGTACCAGGGCCGCATCTTCAAGCTGCCCGAGCACCTCGCCCGCTTGCGCGGCTCGGCGAGGGCACTGGCCTTCAGCCAGATCCCGACCGACGAGGAGATCATCCTGCAATTGCGGCGCACGCTGGAAGCCAACGGCATGACCGATGGCGTACACATTCGCCTCACGCTGACCCGGGGGGTGAAATACACCTCGGGCATGGATCCGCGCCTCAACACTGCAGGTCCGACGCTGATCGTGCTCGCCGAGCACAAGCCGCCGGTCTACGGCCAGCACGGGCTCAAGCTGGTCACCGCAAGCATCCGCCGCTTCCCGCCGGACTGCCTCGATCCCAAGATCCACCACAACAACCTGATCCAGTCGATCCTGGCCAAGATCGAGGCCAACGTGGCCGGCGCCGACGATGCGGTCATGCTCGACACCCGCGGCTTCGTGGCCGAAACCAACGCCACTCACCTGTTCATGGTGGCCGATGGCACCTTGCGTACGCCGCGCACGGTCGCCTGCCCGGAGGGCATCACCCGCTCCACGGTGCTGGCTCTGTGTGACGAGCTGCACCTGCCCTGCGCAGTCGAGGACCTGTCGCTCACGGATTTCTACCGGGCGGACGAGTGCTTTTGCACCGGCACCATGGGCGAGCTCGCGCCGGTGTCCAGCATCGACGGCCGAGCCATTGGCGAGGGCAGCCAGCCCGTAACCGCCAGACTGCAGGCGGCCTTCCGTGCGCTCACCGAGCGCTCTGGATATCCCATCCTCGGGTGAGGCGGGCCAGCGCGAGCCCTGTGACGCCCGCCAGCGCGGCCGCCACCAGGCCCCAGCCGGCGAGGACCAGCGCGGGGTCCTGGCCACGACGCAGCGCGATGCCCCAACCGGCCCAGGCGATCACCAGCAGCGGAATCGCGTCCCGGTAACGACGGGTGGCGAAGACGCCCCAGGCCACGACCACGATAGCCATCACCAGCGACCAACCCACGGGATCGACGCCCAGCGCAGCCGGCGGCCCGTAAAGCACCACCGGCCCCAGGTTGGCGAGTGTCGCCAGGGCAATCCAGCCGAGATACAGGCGCATGGGCCAGTCCAGCAGCACGCGCTCCAGCACGGAGCGGGCCGGCGTGGCCTGCAAACATTCCCGGATCCAGAACAGGGCCGCAAGCAGCGCCAGCATGACCACCTGCGAGGCGACCAGCTGGCCGTGGTGCCAGAACACCAGCCAGGTTCCGTTGGCCACCGCGGTGAACACGTAGGCGGCACGCACGGCGGCCAGGCGTTCGCTGTCGGCGAAGGCCTGATAGAGCGTGAAGCCCAGGAGCCCCAGGTAGATCAGGCCCCAGATCGCAAACACGAAACCGGCAGGCGTGAAGGGCACGTCGTAGCGGCCGGACATGGCGCCGGTGGTGACCCCGCCCAGGCCGCGGGTGTTGGCCAGGGTATTGACCAAGATCATCAGTACGGTGGCCAGTACCACCAGCAAGCGGCTCATCAGCAATGGTCGGTCCATTCGTAATCCCCGCAGGAACCTGCCGTGGAGGCGGCCCGCAGTGTGAGCGACGTCAAGATTCTAGAGGAAACCCCGGCATCGGGTGGGTCACCAACAGTACATTCGGAACCAGTCCACAGGAGTTTAGTACCCATGACCCCCGCCGACGAGCGCGTGACCAGCCTGCTTGCCGCCTGGCGCAAAAGCCTGCTGATGCACCGTGAGTACACCCGCCTGTCAGACAGCGAGTATCAGGAGCAGCAGGCCTGGCCGCCTCACGAGCGGCCCTCCCCCTGGGTGGTGGACATGGCCGCGCAGCGACTGGCGGACCTCGACCGAATCGTCCGCAGCCGGTTGGCCACTGGCGATCCTTCGCTGTCGGAAGCGCTCGAACTGATGGCTCTGCTGTCCCGGATGATGGACTCACCGGTCGGTCCCCGCTTCATCCCGCGTGCTGAACACAAGGAATTGGTGCCGAAGGCCTCGGCTGCCCCAGTGGTGGCCCCGGTGGCGGTACTGGCCACGCCGACCTCCGGCCCGGAGGATGGCCTGCCGGAGATCGAGCGCATCATCATCCGCGACGCCCGGCGCCTGCTGGGGTGGGGCCGCGAATGGTACGAGCTGCCCGGCGCGATCAGCCGCATGGCCGGCCGCCCGGGACCGGCCGAGGTCCACCGGGTGCTGAAGCAGCACCGCGCGGACATCGAGGCCGCGACGGATCATCGCGCCGCCTGAACCGTCAGCCTGTCGCAGGCTGGCGCCAGCGGCCGCCAGTCACTACCATGGAACTCCACACGGATCACCGTCAAAGGAGTCGCGATGACCGCCCCCCGTCTCAGTATGATCGCCCTGTGTGCTGCCGGCCTGGTGGCCGCAATCGCCATGCCTGCTTTGGCCGACGAGAAGCCCACCAAGGCCCAGTGGACCATCAAGTATCGGCAGGCCACCTTCACCCTGCTGGCCTGGAACATCGGACCCATCTCTTCGATGGTCAAGGGCGAAATCCCGGTGGACAAGGCGCGCCTCGCGCTGCACGCCGAGCGGCTGGCGCAGCTGTCGCCCATGATCCTCGAGGGCTTTCCCGCAGACGCCAAGACCGGTGCCCCCACGGATGCCAAGCCGGAAATCTGGGACAACATGGCCGACTTCCGGGCCAAGGCCACCGCCCTCGACGAAGCCACCGCCAAGCTGGCCAAGCTGGCCCCGGGGGGCGACATGAAGGCCATCGCCGCGGGCCTCGGCGAGGTGGGCAACGCCTGCAAGGCCTGCCACCAGAAATACCGGGCGGACTGATCTGCTAGAAGAACGACATCGAGGCCTCGGGCGCGGTGGCGACCACCGCGCCCAGGGCTGCGCCTAGCAGGATCACCAGTACGACGGCCAGGAGCACCCGACTGGAGTCGATCTCCTCACCTGGGGGCACTGCCTCTGCTGGCTTGAGTCCGGTCCACATGGGCCTCAGCAGGTCGACGCGCCGCACCAGCTGGTAGTAGGCGATCGCCGCCAGGTGCAGCCCCACCAGCACCTTCAGCACGTCCCAGCCACGCCGATGCAGGCTGGCCAGCGTATCGCTGGTGTCCTTGTCGACGTAGCCGTAGAGCGGGCCATTGTTGAAGATATCGTCGTTGGCAAACAGCCCAGTCACGGCCTGCGCCAGCAGGACCGCCAGAACCAGCAGGATACTGAGCGCCGCCAGCGGGCTGTGCCCCACCGTGGGGCTGCCACCGCGCAGGTAGCTCAGTATGGCCCTCGGTCCCTGCACGAAGCTCGCAAAGCGGGCGTGGCGAGGGCCGACGCAACCCCAGGCGAGGCGAAAGCTCACCAGCACCAGGGTGAGGTAGCCAAAACGCACGTGCCATTCAAACCACTGCACCCCCAGTTCGTGGGTGATCCAGCTGCCGGCCAGCGACACCACCAGGCACCAGTGGAAAACCCTGAGCGGCAGGTCCCAGACCAGTCGCGTCGGCGGCGTAGCGGTCTCGCTCATGGCGCCTCCATGGGCAGACGTTGATTGATCTCCAGGAAGTAGTCGTCCGGGTCCCAGACGCTCGCCGAGCGCATTCTCAGCTGGCGGCCATCGGCACCCCGGACTTCGAACAGGTGGGGTTCGGCGTGCACGCGGGTTCCGAGTGTCCGCAGCCGCCCCATGACGCCTTCCAGGTCGCCGGTCTGCAACACGAAAACCACATCGCCGATGCCGAGCCTTTCTCGCCGCGTTGCGGGCTCGGGCAATTCCGGATCGACCCACTGCAGCAAGCCGATCATGCCGATGACCGGATCCTCGGCCTTCATGATGACCAGCCGGGTCCTGTCCCCCACCCCACCTGCGGCCAGTCCGCGGCCGGAGAGCACGACCTCGTCGTCATACCAGACCTCGAGGCCCAGTCCGTCGCGGTAAAAGGCCATTGACCGCGCAAGATCCCTGACGATCAGCGTGGTGCGCTTGATCAGCGTTGTCATGTGTGGAGTCTAGCAAGGCGGACCCACCCATGGCGTCGCCTGAGGCTAGACTGTCCGCATGGACACCCTCGCCGACCACGGCGTCGCCTGCTGGCGGCGCCTTGCTGCCATGGTCTACGACCTGCTGCTGCTGACGGCCGTGCTGTTCCTGTCCACGGCGCTGCTGCTGCCATTCAGCGGCGGGGACGCGATCCTGCCGGACCGCTTCGGCGTCTGGGCCTACGCCTACCGAGGCGCGCTGCTGGCGGTGACCTGGGCCTACTTCTTCATTCCCTGGACGCGTCGGGGCCAGACACTGGGCATGGCCAGCTGGAAAATACGTCTCCAGCGCAAGCAAGGCGGCCTGCCAGGGTGGCGCGAGTGCACCTTGCGGGTGGCGGTGGGTCTGCTACTTGGGCTGCCGTTGCTGATCGCGTTGTACTGGCAGGGGCCCCCGTTGCTGCGGTGGCTCGCCGCCGCCCCTGCTCTTCTAAACTACCTGTGGAGCTTTCGCGACCGGGAGCGGCGCACGCTGCAGGATCTGATGAGCGGCTGCGTGCTGGAGCCGGTCAGGCCCGCGACGCCCGCGCCAACGCCAGCCAGGTAAGCAGAGCCAGCAGCAGCGTCGGCGCCCAGCCGGCCAGCGCCGGGCTCAGGTCAAAGACCTGCCCACTGTTCTCCAGCGTGCGGTTCAGCAGGAAGAACAGCACGCCGAGCAGGATGCCCACCACCATCCTCGCACCGGCGCCGGCGGAGCGCAGTGGGCCGAGCGCGAAGGGCACTGCCAACATGCACACCAGCACCACGGCCACGGTGCGTGAGATGCGCGACCAGAGCGCAATCTCGAAGGCCTCGGAATCCAACCGGTTCTGCTTGAGGTGACGGACGTAACTGACGAGTCCTGCCACCGGCAGGGCGTCCGGCGAGACGATGGCGAGGCCCAGGAAATCCGGATTGACCCGTACTTCAAGCTGATGGCTGGCGGCCGACTCGACCCGGGTTCGACCCTCGGCGAAGCGGGTGGCCCGGAAGTTGCCGAACTGCCAGCGGTCGCCGCCCTGGTGGCTGGCGGTGTCCGCGAGGCCGGCGCTCACCAGCCGACCGTCGGCGTCGAACTCGATGATCTCCAGGCCACCGTAGACGTCGTCCGAGCGCTGTTCCCCCACATTGATGAACAGGTTGCCGTCGCGCACCCAGGTGCTGCGCCCGCCGCCCGCGGTGTATTCGGCGTACTTGCTGAAGATCTTGAGCTGGCGCGCATACTGGTCGGCAGGCGGCGCCACATATTCGCCCAGCAGGACCATGAGCCCCATCAGGCCTAGCCCCGCCAGCCCCGCGCTGCGGGCCAGTTGCCAGGGCGAGCGTCCCACCGATCGCATGACCGTCAGCTCGTTGTCGCGGGCCAGGTTGCCGAGGGCCAGGAAGGCCCCGATGAGGACAGCCACCGGCAGCATCTCAAACAACTGCTGAGGCAGTGACAGCAGCGTGAAAATGAAGGCGTCGCCTACGCCGTAATTGCCAGTGCCGATGTCGTCCTGCTGCCCGAGGAACACGAACAGGGAGGTCAGCGCGATGAGCACCGCCGCGACCAGCACAGCATGCAGGAGGATGCTTCGGCCGAGGTAGCGATCGAGCGTGTTCACGCGCGCACCCGGCGCTTCCAGAGGGGACTCTGGCGATGGAACAGCCACAAAGCCAGCCCGGCCAGCAACAGATGGACCCACCACAGGCCAACCACCGGATCGATGTCCTCTTTCTCTATCCAGACCCGGGCCGCCGACAACAGGTTGGAATACAGGAAGTAAACCACCACTCCCACCGCCACCTTGGCATAGCGTCCCTCGCGTGGCCTGAGCGCCGACAGGGGCACTGCCAGCCCAGCCAGCAGCAGGGTCATCAGCGGCAGGGAGATCCGCCACTGGAGTTCGGAGACCTCCTCCGGGTCGCTGGAGCCCAACAGGGCTGCCGTGCTGCGGGCATCCACCCGGTCCCTGATCGAGCCCGTCTCCGGCAGCAGCACCGGGATGCCGTGTTCCTCGAAGGCCACTTCGCGAAAAGTGGCCTGCCCGGGCACACCCTCGTAGCGAACACCATCGAAGAGGATGACGTCGTGCCGCCGGCCCTCGCTGAGGATGCGATGTTCGGCGCGGTCTGCCACCGCCAACTCGATGCCATCACCGACCCGCCGCTGCAGGAACACCTCGCGCAGGGCCCCGTCCGGGTCGCGGGACTCGGCATAGAACACCGTCTCCCCATCGCCGAAACTGCGGAACTTGCCGGGTTCGAGCTGGCCGAAACGGGCCTCCATCATGGCTTGCTGGCGCAACTGCTGGGCCCGGCCGTAGGCCTCGGGCGAAACGTCGAAGGCGAGCCAGGCCAGCAGCGCTGCGGCGGTTGCCGCCAGCGCCATCACCGGAATCAGCAGGCGCCCGGGCCCGATGCCGCAAGCCCTGACCGCGGCCATTTCGCTGTCGTGATAAAGCCGACCCAGCGCCAGCATGACCGCCAGCAG
>JAURLT010000028.1 GCA_030831085.1 Gammaproteobacteria bacterium | reverse complement strand
GGATCTTCGAGGGTGAGCGGCCGTTGGATGCCGCAGCACTGACCGACTATCGTGCGCTGGTCGAACGCATGGGCAGGGAGTTGGAGGAGGCCGGAAGGCGCGGTCTGGACATCGCGGCCGATGCAGCCTTCACCCGCGCGACCCGCGAGGACCCGTGGTATCCGCTGGCCGCCGCAGGCCTGACTTCCTGGGAGGGCGTCGAGCCGGGCAGTTTCTCGGCACTCGACAGCTACCAGTTCGATCGGCGCGGTGACGACATGCTGATCCCCAAGGGCTACGGCAGCCTGCTGGCGCATTACGCCCGCGGCATCGAAGTGCGCCTCTCCACGCCCGTGTCGCGCCTGCGCTGGGGTCGTTCCGGCGTGTTCCTAGAGACCCCGGCGGGTGAACTGCGGACCCGCTGCGTCATCGTCGCGGTGCCGTCGAGCGTCCTTGCGGCCGGGGGCATGGCTTTTGACCCCGGGCTGCCGGTACCCGTCCAAGAGGCCCTGCACGCGCTGCCGCTCGGGGTGATGAACAAGGTGGCACTGCGCTTCAAGCGCAACCCCTTTGCCAGCGAGGGCAGCGAAGTGCTGCGCCAGCGCCGCTCCGGCTGGCGGGGCATGAATTACCTCACCCGGATCTGGGACAGCAACGTGGTGATCGGCATGGCGGCGGGCGCCTTCGCCCAGGAACTGGAGGCAGCCGGGCCGCAGGCCTTCGTGGACCATGCGCTGGGCGAGCTGGTGGGCATGATCGGCAGTGACATCCGCCGCCAGTTCGACCGGGGCACCAGCACCGCGTGGGCCGGCGACCCCTGGAGCCGGGGTGCCTATTCGCACTGCGTGCCGGGTCGCTTTGGGGCGCGGGAGAGGCTCACCGAGCCGGTGGCGGAACGCATCCTGTTTGCCGGAGAGCACACCGAGCAAGCGGCTTACGGCACGCTGCATGGCGCTTACCAGAGTGGGATCCGGGCGGCGCGTCAGGCGCTGGAGCTGCTGCCGGCACGGGCCTCAGCCGGACGCAGGTAGCGCTTTCTCCATCACCACGAAGAACAGGTCGCTGCGCCGCGGCTCGCCGAAGCGCGAGTCGCCATAGAAGAAAGCCTTGCGTTCCCCGGTCAGTCGGTAGCCGCGACGCTCGTACCAGGAAATCAACTCGCCCCGCTGCGCGATGACCGACATCCGCATGCGGCGGCTGCTCCACTGCCGTTGCGCCCAGCCCTCCGCCTCGGTCATGACCTGGCGGCCGATGCCGCGGTCCTGCAGCGCCGGTTTCACCGCCAGCATGCCCAGCCAGCAGTGCTCGGCCTCGCGCCGGAGTACCACGCTGGCCTCCAGGGCGCCTAGCTTGTCGCGCCTGACCAGCAGCGCCTGGTCCGGATCGTCGAGGATGTCCACGATCTCGTCGGCACCCGTGCGGCGGCCGCCGAGCAGGTCCGCTTCGGTGGTCCAGCCGAGGCGGCTGGGTTCGCCGCGAAAAGCTGATTCCACGAGCGCGACCACCGCCTCCGCATCGGTGGCGCGGGCCGGTTCCAGGGCCATGGTCAGCGCGGGTCCTTGAGGCTGCGGCTGCCGCGGCCGATCGCCAGCGCGCCGCTGCGAACCACCTCCAGCAGCTCACCATGGCGGCTGGCCTCGTCGATGAAGCGATTGATCTCCCCCTCGCCGTGGGTGAGGGCAATGACGAAGCTCTCCAGCTCGCCGGAGAGCACCTTGCCATCAGCTTCGCTGACCAGCCGCATCACCGGGTCGATGGCGCCGGTCGGCAGGCGGAACTTGAGCATGGCCATCTCGCGCTCGAAGTGCGCGTCGCGGGTCAGGTCCTCCACCTGCACGACGTCCACCAGCTTCTGCAGCTGGTTGGCGATCTGGTCGAAGCCGGCGTCGTTGCCGGCCGAGACCAGGGTCAGGCGCGAGATGGCCGGGTCCTGGGTGGGCGCCACGGACAACGACTCGATGTTGTAGCCACGCGTGGAAAACAGCCCTGCCACCCGGGTCAGGGCACCAGCTTCGTTCTGCAACAGGATGGAGATGATGTGGCGCATGGGAGGTGGCGCGTGAGAAAGGTCATGCTAGTCTGTCGCGCTCGACACCAGCAGCGCAAGGGTTTGGCGTGACCTCGGCAAGCAAGCACACTCTCTCAGGCCAGGCCATGACCGGCGCGGAGACGATCGTCCAGGTCCTGGCCGACGAGGGAGTGGAGACCATTTTCGGCTATTCGGGCGGCGCCATCCTGCCGACCTACGACGCCATTTTTGTGCACAACCAGCGTGAGCAGGCCGCCGGCCGGCCGGGCATGCCGCTGATTGTCCCGGCCAACGAGCAGGGTGCTGGGTTCATGGCCGCAGGGTATGCGCGTTCCAGCGGGCGGGTGGGGGTGGCAGTGGTCACCTCCGGTCCGGGGGCCACCAATATGGTCACGCCGATCCGCGACAGCATGGCCGACTCGGTGCCGATGGTCGTCCTGTGCGGTCAGGTGCCGAGACCGGCCATCGGCTCCGACGCCTTCCAGGAGGCGCCCGTGCCTTCGATCATGGGGGCCGTGGCCAAGCACGTGTTCCTGGTCACGGAGCCAGAGCGGCTCGAAGCTACCATCCGCACCGCCTTCGAGATTGCCCGTACCGGTCGTCCGGGTCCGGTGGTGGTCGACATTCCGAAGGACGTGCAGAACAGTACGGGCACCTTCGATGGTGCATCGCGCTTGCCCATCCCGGGCTACCGGCAGCGGCTCGCCAAGGTCGAAAGCTCGCTGCTCACGCCGGAGCGCGCCGGTGAGTTTCTGTCCATGCTGCGTACCAGCAGGCGCCCATTGATCTACGCCGGCGGTGGCGTGATCAACGGCGGAGCCTCGGCCGCCCTGAGGGCTATCAGCGACACGCTGGGCATTCCGGTGGTGACCACCCTGATGGGCATCGGCGCCAGCGACACGATGGCGCCGATGTCGATGCGCATGCTGGGCATGCACGGCGCCGCTTTCGCCAACTATGCGGTCGAGGACTGCGACCTGCTTATCGCCGTGGGTGCACGCTTCGACGACCGGGTGGCCGGCGTGCCGGCGCGTTTCGCGCGCAATGCGCGCCACATCCTGCACCTCGACGTGGACGCCTCGGAGATCAACAAGGTCAAGCGGGTCAGCTTCAGCCACGTCGGTCCCCTGCGGCAGGCGCTGGAAGTGTTGCTCGCCGAGGCCGGTGCTCAGGGGCCGCTGCCTGACTGGAACGACTGGCTCGCCCACTGCGCCGAACTCAAGGCGCGCCACGCGATGAACTACGACCGCGCCAGCGAGTTGATCCAGCCCTACTACGTGATCGAGGAGATCAACCGCCTGACCGGCGGCGAGGCGATCATCGCGACCGGTGTGGGTCAGCACCAGATGTGGGCGGCGCAGTACTTCGACTTTCGCGAACCCCGACTGTGGCTCACCTCCGGGAGCATGGGCACCATGGGCTTCGGCCTGCCCGCAGCCATCGGCGCCCAGTTCGCCAACCCTGGCAGGCTGGTGATCGACATCGACGGCGATGCCAGCATCCGCATGAACCTCGGCGAGCTGGAGACGGTCACCACCTACGACCTGCCGATCAAGGTGGTGGTGCTCAACAATTTCGGCGACGGCATGGTCAAGCAGTGGCAGAAGCTGTTCCACAAGGGCCGACTGTCAGCCTCGGACAAGTCGCTGCACAAGAAGGACTTCATCAAGGCGGCGCAGGCCGATGGCTTCCCGTTCGCCGCGCGCCTCGAGCGCAAGTCCGACGTGCCGCGGGTGGTCGGCGAATTCATCCGCTTCAAGGGACCGGCTTTCCTCGAGGTGATCATCGATCCGGATGCCGGTGTCTACCCGATGGTCGGGCCAGGACAGTCCTACGACCAGATGATCACCGGCGACTGGATTGCCTCGCGTGATCGGACCGAGATCGTGGCGCCCGACAAGTCGGAAATGTTCTGATCGTGATCCGGAGAGTCGCGCCGTAAGTGGCTGGGTCTTGTCAATTTCATAACCCAAGCAGAGGCGTAAGTCAGATGCAGGCAAATTTTTTGCCCCGGCGGGTCGTTTTGCTGTGGCTGATCACCGTGTCGTTCGGTTGTGCCGGTGCAAATGCGGACGTCAGCCCCGCGAATCCCCCCACATTGGCCGAACTCCGGAGTGGCGAACGCACCCTGGTCGTTGGCGGCGTGGCCAATTTCGGTCGCTTTAATGTGGACGTGGCTGATCAGTCCGGAGACGGCACCGAGCGGCTGGGGATGGACCGAGAAATCATGCGTGTGCCGGTCCAGGTTCTGGGGATCAAGCGCGTCGATTTTGTGACCATGAATTTCGGCGAGCTGGAGGACGCGCTTCTGAGCGGGCGAATCGACGTGATTGCCAACAATTACTGGATCACCCCTGAGCGGCAGCAAAAAATGTCGTTTACTCGCCCCTACTATTCGGGCGGCGGAATCGCCGCTTTATACAGGGCCGGCGGGGAACACTTCGACGAGCCGGCCAAGATGAGCGGCAGGCGAGTGGCCACGCTGGCCAAATCGCACAGCGCCGGCTGGAGTAGACAGCACGTACCTGACGCGGTCATCATCGAATTGACCGGTCTTGCCGAGATGGATGACATGTTGCGGGCCAGACAGGCGGACGTGCTGATTGGGCCTGCAACCATGTTTGCGGAAAGCGCTCTGGCAAGCAGGGACGAGGACCTGTACCTGTACAGCATCCTGCAGCCGATGCAGTCCGCGTTGGCTTTGCGCCACGGCTCGGCGGAGTTGGTGGCTGCCTTTGACCAACAGCTGTCCTTGATGGAGCAAGACGGATCGCTGGCGGAGATCATCAGGCGCGACAACAGGACGCTGGAGGCAGTTTCGGCACAGTCCATACCAGAGTAGTCGCCGGGGCTTCGGTGCGGCGCCGGGGAGTCTGACCGATGCCCCCGCTGCACGCTGCAGGTCTGGCGTGATAACTTGCGTCGATGCGTTACTTGCACACCATGGTCAGGGTCGCCGACCTGGACCAGTCCCTGGACTTCTACTGCAACAAGCTCGGCCTCACCGAGGTGCGTCGCTACCAGAGTGAGCAGGGGCGCTTCACGCTCGTCTTCCTGGCGGCACCGGGCGACCAGGACCGGGCGCTCGTCGAACTGACCTGGAACTGGGATCCCGAGGTGTACGGTATTGGCCGCGCGTTCGGTCACCTGGCCTATGAGGTCGACGACATCTACGCCACCTGCGCCCATCTCATGCAGTCGGGAGTCACCATCAATCGGCCGCCGCGCGACGGCCGCATGGCCTTCGTGCGCTCGCCCGACAACATCTCGATCGAGTTGCTGCAGAAAGGTGGTGCCCTGCCGCCGGCAGAGCCCTGGGCATCGATGCCCAACACCGGGGAGTGGTAGGAGGCGTCAGCCCCCGCGCAGCCGGGCAAGCAGGGCGTCGAAGGCTGCCGCGTATTCCTGGTGGAAGCCGCGGGTCACCGGCTCGCCCATGGTTGTCTCCCACCAGCGTGCCAGGTTGCCGTGGGTGGTGACCGGATCAGGCACGCCCAGGACAGGCACCACGGTCTTGTGCAGGATGACCATCCACGGTAACAGGGTGCAGTCGGCCAGCGAGAATGCCCCGGCTGCCCAAGGCCCCACCACCAGCGAGTCGATGCCGGCCAGGGCGCCCACGAGGCGTGCCGTGCCGGCTTCGACGACCGCGGTGTCGCGGGTGGCGGGATCCATCTGACGGAACAGCGTCGAGACCTCGGTGCCGACGTAAAGATCCATGGCCCGGCTGATGCCCCGGGCGCGCGCGCGATCGGCGGCAGCTCCCGGCAGGATCGAGGGTCCGGGTGCGGTATCTTCCAGGTACTCCACGATGACGTCCGACTCGATCACGGGGTGGCCGTCGTGCTCGAGGGCCGGCATCTTGGCGAATGGATTGATGGCTCGGTAGGCCTCGGACTTCAGGTCGGCAGGCATCCGCGGCTGCAGGTCGAGCCCCTTGTGACGCGCGGCCAGGACGACGCGCGCGACATAGGGTGAACCCAGGGATCCGTGCAGGACGTACATGGACGGGTCTAAAGCCTGTGCAGCGCGCAGAGCTTGTTGCCGTCCGGGTCGCGCAGGTAGGCGAGGTAAAGCCGGCCCACCGATCCTTCCCGTACGCCCGGCGGATCCTCACAGCTGCTGCCGCCCGCGGAGACCCCGGCGGTGTGCCAGGCATCGACCTGTTCGGGGGAGCTGGCGGCGAAGCCAATGGTACCGCCGTTGCCTGCGGTGGCCGGCTGGCCGTTGATCGGCGTGGTGACCGAAAAGATGCCTGCCGGGGTGATGTAGAACATGCGGTGGCCGTCCATCCTCGCCGGTGGCACGCCGAGCGTGCCGAGCACGGAGTCGTAGAAGGTCCTGGCGCGCTCGAGGTCGTTGCTGCCGATCATCACGTGCGAAAACATCTCGATCTCCAGGTGGGTGTCGCAAACTCCACTATAGCCGAAGGGGGGAGTGGATACCGGGCCGGCCGGGCAGTAGGCTGGCGCCATGGACACCCTGGCCGGCATCGACAGGCAACGCATTACCTCACTGTTGGAACGCGAGACGGCCGAGTACCTCGCACGTCACCCGCGCTCCCGCGAACTGGCCGGGCGCGGGGCGCGGCACTGGCTCGGTGGCGTGCCCCTGCACTGGATGAGCGACTGGTCGCTGCCCTTCCCCCTGCACCTGGCCGCTGCCTCCGGGGTGGCGCTCGAGGACGTGGACGGCCACCGGTACACCGACTTCTGCCTGGGGGACACCGGCGCGATGTTCGGCCACTCGCCGCCGCCGGTCACCTCCGCGCTGGCTCGCCAGGCTCGCCGGGGCCTGACCACCATGCTGCCGGGCGAGGACGCAGCAGTGGTCGGTGAGCTGCTGGCACGACACTTCGGCCTGCCGTTCTGGCAGGTTGCCCAGACGGCGTCGGACGCCAACCGGGCGGTGATCCGCTGGGCCCGCGCCATCACCGGCCGTCCCGCGATCCTGGTCTTCGACCAGTGCTACCACGGCATGGTCGACGATGCCTTCGTCCGTCTGGACAGGGATGGTCAGGTCAGGAACCGGCCGGGCCTCGTCGGCCAGGCCGCCGACCTGTCGCGGCATACCCGCTGCGTGGACTTCAACGACCTGCCGGCGGTGGAGGCGGCCCTGCGCACCCGTGAAGTCGCCTGCGTGCTGGCCGAGCCGGTGATGACCAATGCCGGGATGGTGCTCCCGGCCCCCGGTTTCCTGGACGCGCTGCGCGAGGTCACCCGCCGGCACAAGACCCTGCTGGTGATGGACGAAACCCACACCCTGTCTTCCGGCCCGGGCGGTTATTGCCGCACCGCGAGGCTGGAGCCGGATTTCCTGGTGGTGGGCAAGGCCATCGCTGGGGGCTTCCCCTGTGCGGTCTATGGCTTCACGGCTGAACTGGAAGAGAGGATCCGCGGGGTGATGGCGGCCAAGCCACCGGGCCATTCCGGGATCGGCACCACGCTCTCGGCCAACCCCATGGCCATGGCCGCGCTCCGTGCTTGCCTGGAGCTTGTCATGACACCGGCTGCTTTCCAGCACATGCTGGCCATGGGGGAGAGACTGGAGGATGCATTGGAGTCGCTGCTTGAGGCCGAGGGACTGCCCTGGAACGTCCAGCGGGTGGGGGCGCGCCTGGAAGTCGGCTATTCCCGGCTTCAGCCGCGCAGTGGTCGGGAGTCCGTGGCTGCGGTGCCGCCGCTGCTGCCCGAGGCCATCCGGTGCTACCTGCTCAACCGGGGGCTGGTCATCACACCCTTCCACAATATGGTGCTGATGTCGCCGGTCACCCCGGCTGCCGAGGTGGACCGTTTGTATTCGGCCTGGGCCGAGTGCATCCGCGAGCTGGTGGCTTTCGCATGAGCGCGGGGGCAAAGGTGGAGGAGGCGCTCGGCTTTCTGGCCACGCATCCCGAGGTGGAGGCGGTGCAGCTGCTGATCACCGACCCAGGTGGCGTGGCGCGCGGCAAGAGCATCGGACGCGAGGAACTCGAGGCGCTGTATCGTCGGGGCCGGCCGGTGGCGGGTTCCATCCTGGGGCTCGACCTGCGCGGCGAGGACGTGGAAGACACGGGGCTGGTCTGGTCGGCAGGCGATGCCGACCAGGTCTGCTGGCCCATTCCGGGTACCTTGCAGCGCGTGCCATGGCTGGAGCGTCCCACCGCGCAGCTGCTGATGAGCATGTTCGATGCCGCGGGCGAGCCTGCGCCAGCTGATCCTCGCCATGCCCTGGCGCGCGTGGTCGGCCAGCTGCAGGCCGATGGCCTGTTCCCCGTGGTGGCCCTCGAGCTGGAATTTTTCCTGGTCGAACCCGACGGGACAGGCATTCGACCTGCCAGCGGACTGCTGACCGGTGAACGCATGACCAGACATGACGCCTATGGTCTCGGCAAGCTCGAGGAGATGACGCCCCTGTTCGACGAGCTTTACCAGGCGGCTGCGGTGCAGGGCCTGCCGGTAAGGACCCTGATGTCGGAGTACGCACCAGGGCAGTTCGAGGTGACCCTCGAGCACCGACCCGATGCGCTGCTGGCTGCCGACGACGCCATCCGCTGGAAGCGACTGGTGCGCGGGGTCAGTGCCCGACACGGGCGGGTGGCAACCTTCATGGCCAAGCCCTTCCTCGAGCATGCCGGCAGTGGCATGCACGTGCACGTCAGCCTCGCCGACGCGGCCGGTCGCAACCTGTTCGCCAGCGACGACCCGGCTGGCACGCCCCTGCTGCGACACGCCATCGGCGGTATGGCAGCGGCCCTGCCGGAGTCGATGGCGATCTTCGCGCCCAACGCCAATTCCTTCCGACGCTTCAGGCGCCAATCCTATGCGCCGGTAGCTGCGACCTGGGGCGTGAACAATCGCAGCGTCGGCTTCCGCATCCCGACCGGCCCGCCCGAGTCGCGGCATGTCGAGCATCGCATCTGTGGAGCCGACGCCAACCCGTATCTCGCCGTCGCTGCCGTGCTCGCAGGTATGCACCGCGGTATCCGCGAGCGGCTCGAGCCCGGCGAGATCGTCACGGGCAACGGGTACGAACGTCCTGCGGATCCCACGCTGCCGCTTGATTGGCAGGCCGCATTGGAGCGGGCTGCAAGCGGTCGTTTACTTAATCAGGCGCTGGGTGACGGTTTCGTTAACGTGTTCATGGCTATCAAGCGGGCGGAGTGGGATCGTTTCCACGCTGTGCCGACCACCCTGGACTACGACTGGTACCTGAGACTCGCATGATGACCCGCAAACGCCCCGATACTGCCCTGCAGGTACACGTGCGTCGCATGTACCTGGACTGCCGCTACGGCCAACTGCACCTGCGCAGCGCCTTTTCCGGTAACGGGGGCTTCGACGAGCTGACCTCGCTGGTTTGCCTGCACCCGTTCCCGCG
>JAURLT010000027.1 GCA_030831085.1 Gammaproteobacteria bacterium | reverse complement strand
TCCAGCAGGGCCTGCGCTCCATCGGGCTGTCGTTGGAGAACCCTCTGGTAAGGCGCTTCCTGAAGTTGCGCAATTGTCGACTTGATGCCGCCAGCGCCTTCGTTGCGATGGGGGCGCAGCTGGGCGTCGAACTGGAGGTCGGGGGAGTGAACCCGGAGCGCATTGCGCGCATTCCAAATGGTGTCGACCTGACAAGGTTCTCACCGGTTGACGCGGTAGAGCGTCAGGAGCTGAAGTCCGAGTTGGGGTTGCCTGAGGGGTTCGTCCTCACCTCAGTGGGTCGTCTCGTGCGCTATAAGGGGCTGCATAATCTTCTTGAGGCCTGGAGTAGGGTCTCGACCGCGCATCCAGAGGCACTGCTGGTGATCGTCGGAGAGGGCGGAGATGATATGGAGAGCTGCGAGCGCGACCTGCGCGCGCTGGCCGAGGCCAAGGGGCTCGGTGCCCGTGTCCGTTTTGTGGGCGCCGTTGAGGATACCGCTCCCTGGCTGCGGGCGAGCGATGGCTTCGTCTTTTTAAGTACCCATGAAGCCTTCGGCCTTGCCCTCGTCGAGGCAATGGCCTGCGCGCTGCCCGTCGTTACCACCAAGGTAGGTGCGGTCGCGCCGTATCTGCTGGATCAACAGAATGCGCTGGTCGTGGACCCGGCAGACATAGCGGGCCTCTCCGGTGCCTTCAATGACCTGCTAAGCGACCAAGACAAGTCGGCGGCAATAGGTGAAGCGGCGAGGCGGACAGTGGTTCAGCATTTTGGTGCTGACGAAGTGGTTCAGCGCTGGGAGGCGTTGCTCACGGAACTTGCCAGCAGGGAAGCCGCATGACATCGCCACTACGCCAGGACGTCACCGTCCTGATTCCGACGCTTGGCAGGCCGGTGCTGGAGCGGGTGCTGTACGCATTGGAGGCTGGTAGTGTCTGGCCGGCTGAGATCGTCGTCGTGGATCAGTCCCTGAATGGCCACGCCCGGCCCCTCGCCGAGGCTTTCTCCGCACGCGGTCTTCAGGTCAGGTGGGTGCCTTGTGCGGGCCGAGGTCGGGCGCTTGGACTCAACACCGGCCTGGGAGTGATCAATGCTGGCTGGGTCCTGATCACCGACGACGACTGCCTGCCCGATCCGCAATGGCTCGTTTCGACGGTTCGGCGGCTGGAAGGGCTGCCGGCCGGGCTGGTGACGGGCCGAGTCGACGCGGAGTCGGGAACGGTGCAGTTGTCGGTGGTCACGAGAGAGCGGGAGAGTCTGCAGAGACGACCTGCGCTCCGTTTTGACCACTTGAGCGGTGGGAATATGGGTGCGCACCGGAACACCCTGAGCAGGATTGGTCCCTTTACGACGCTTGAGGTGATGCGGTATTCCGAGGATGGAGACTACGCCTATCGGGCTCTTCGGGCCGGTGTGCCCATCCTCTATGCCCCGGAGTGCAGGGTCACCCATCTTGCCTGGCGGGACTCAGAAAGCAGGCAGGACCAATATCGGTATTACGCGCAAAGTCAAGCCGGTTTTCTCGGCTACTATTCCCGCGCCGGCCACCTGATCATCTGGTTGCGCACGGTCGTCCACCTCGTGCGTAGTACGAAACGATGGTTGCTAAGTTCCTTGGTTGGGCAGCGTGAGCAAGCGTTGAATGGCCGGTATTATGTAATTGGGTTTTTTTCTGGTTTTTTAGCCGGATGGCATGCCCGCGCATCAAAAACCGGGCTCCCAAGACAGTAAACTACGCGAATGGAATCACCCGTTGACCGGGAACGTCGCCTCGCTGTCGTAATGCTGACGCTAGATCAGCGTGACATGACACTGCGGGCACTGCACAGCCTGATGGAACAGGTAGGCAAGGAGGCAGGCGTGCTGGTTTGGGACAATGGATCGTCCGATGACACAGGGGCGCATGTCTCTGGGTGTTTTCCGGAAGTGCTGGTCTGTCGAAGTGAGACCAACCTCGGTGTTGCAGGCGGGCGCAACGCAGCGGCGAGGGCAGCCATTGACCGCTGGAATCCAGACTATCTCCTCTTTCTGGACAACGATCTCGTTCTGCGCGAGGGGTTTGTCGCGGCACTTGCCGATCGGCTCGACGAATGCCCGGATGTCGGGCAGGTTCAGGCGAAGCTGCTCTATCTGGATGAACCCTCACGGGTCAACGATGGTGGGGGCTCCCGCATTGTCTTCTGGCTTGGCAAGACAGACCCGGTCGGGTTCAAGGAACTGGATCGGGGGCAATTCGACGCCGTAAAAGAATGTATCTGCTGTGGCGGTGCCATGATGGTGCGGCGGGAGATTTTTGAGTCTCTTGGCGGTTTCGACGAATCCTTCAGCCCCTACGGACCAGAGGACATCGATTTTTCACTGCGGCTGCAGGCGAGTGGCCATCGTGCGCAGTACATACCTGCTGCGGTGGCGCTGCATGCCGCCAATCACACTTGGGGCAAGGGCGGCAATTCTGCAGCTTATGCTCATTCCCGCGTGCGGCACTGGTTATATTTCCTGCATCGGCACGCAAACTGGTTACAAAAGACTGCTTTTTATCTGCTCGGTGCGCCGCTGATTGCTGTGCGGATGGCAGTGCGGGAACTGCTGAAGGGCAACTCGCGGGCGCTGATCGGCTCACTCCGTGGCCTTCTGGATCATGGGAGGGCGCTCAAGTGAGGGTGCTGGTCACCGGCGGCGCTGGCTTCACCGGCAAGGCGCTGGTGAAACGCATGGTCCAGGCCGGCCATGAGGTCACAGCCCTCGATTGTCAGCGAGGATACAAGACGGAACAGATTGAGGCCTGGGGTGCAAGGTTCGTCCAGGGCTCGATCACGGACCCTGCCGTGGTTGACAGGTGCGTCGAGGGACAGGATGTTGTTCACCATGTCGCTGCCGCGTTCCGCGAGGTCAAGGCTTCCACCCGCCACTATCATGAGGTCAATGTTGACGGCACCCGGCATTTGTTGGACGCGGCCCTCAGGCACGGGGTAGCCAAGTTTGTCTATTGCAGTACCTGTGGCGTTCACGGCGGCGTCGCTGTACCGCCTGCCGACGAGAAAGCACCGATCAAGCCCGAGGACTACTACCAGCAGAGCAAGTACGATGCTGAACCAATCGTGCTCGACTATGTCGGTCGCGGCCTCAAGGCCACCATACTACGGCCTGCCGCCATCTACGGGCCCGGTGACCTCGGGCGGTTCTTCCTGATCTTCCGGCAGTTGCGCCGGGGATGGTTTCCGATCTTTGGATCTGGCAGGGTGTTCTATCACTCATTGTATATAGACAGCTTTCTCGATGCATTTGAACTGGCGATGGACCCCGAGCGAGGCAACGGCGAGGCTTTCCTGATCGCTGATGATTGCTACCAGTCGATCGAGGACCTCGTCACGCGCGCAGCGGCGGTGATGGGTACGACCGTCGCGTTTCGGCGGTTTCCCCTCTGGCCGCTGGTACTCGCCAGCTACCTCACCGAGGCTGTCTGCCGACCGCTGGGCCTTGAACCCCCGCTGCACCGTCGGCGCCTGGAGTGGTACACGCTGAATCGGGCTTTTGATATTGGCAAGGCGCGTCGTGAACTTGGCTATGTCCCCAGAACCAGCCTTGAGGATGGCTTGCGGTCAACCTGGGCCTGGTATCAGGCCGAGGGACTGCTCTAACCCTGGCGTGCGGCCTGGATCCACGCCTCGGTAACTTCTACTGGATCATTTTCGATCCAGGTGCGCCAAAACACCTCGAGGTTGAACCACATCCATAGCCGGTAATTGTGGTCTCGTCTCCCGTCCAGATGTTCGCGGAGCATGGTTGCCAGTGCTTCGCGCCGGAACAGTCCGGCAGCTACGAAGCGGCTTTCATCGAGTAGCCTCAGCATCAGGCCACGGAGGGGTCCCCGAAGCCAGAGTGCCAGCGGAAATCCGAATCCCTGCTTGGGGCGCAGGGCAATTTCCTGGCCGAAATGCCTTGCCGCCAGCATCCGCGGAAGATACTTGAGGCGGCCTCTCCGGAGCTTAAGGGAGGTCGGCAATTGCATGGCGAAAGTTGCCACTCGCCTATCCAGAAAAGGGCTCCGCAGTTCAAGGCTGTGCGCCATCGACATGCGGTCGACTGTGGGCAGCTGGTTCTCGGCAAGACGGGTCTGGCAGTCGACGTGGAGCATGCGGTCCAGGACCTCGCTGGCCGGGGCGTCATCGTAAATAGTCCTGAGAAGCTCTGAACTGTCGGTCTTCAGCGCCTCTGCCGCCGGGCCGCAGAACAAGGCTTGCTTGGCCTCGTGGGAAAAACGGAGGTGACACAGGCTCTCTGCGAATCGCTCAAAACCGCCCCTGTCTGCCATCTGGTCCAGCCAGTGCAGCCTGGCTGCCAGACTCTTGTAGCCGAATGAATCCGGGACTCGTGCCAGCGCCGGCCGCAACATGCCGTGACGGATAGGCCTGGGGATACTGGAATAGAGTTGCGCGAGACGCTGGCCCTGGTAGCGGTCATAGCCGGCAAACAGCTCGTCGCCACCGTCGCCACCCAGCGCGACAGTTACGTGTCGTCTCGCCACCTCTGAGACTGCATAAACCCCTGCCCCAAAGGGGTCGACCGGTTCTTCGAGGGACGCCACCATCCGTGGAGTAAGCAGCGCCAGGTCCGGATCGACCAGGGATTCCGTGTGATGCGCACCGCATGCGCTTGCGACCCGGCGGGCCCAGGGCAACTCGCTTTGTCCCGCTTCATGCACGCCAATGGCAAAGGTCCGCAAGGGAGTATCCGAGGCACGGCCGGCGTAATGAGAGATAAGGCTGGAATCGATTCCGCCGGATAAAAGGCAGCCGAGGGGCACCTCGCTCATGAGGTGCTCTGGAACCACTGTAGTGAGCAGCTCGTCCAGTTCTTCGAGGAGATCACTCTCGGTCGAGGTCGGTTTGGGTTCATAGACAGGCTGCCAGAGCTGCTTAAGCCTACGCCCGCGATTGCTAAGAGTCAGAACATGGCCGGGTGGAAGTTTGTAGATACCTTTAAAGAAGGTCGATTCACCACTCAGGTAGCGAAACGACATATAATGGGACAACGCTTGCAGATCCAAATCCGCAGGTACGCCTGGCAGGCTCAGTAAAGCCTTAATCTCGGAGGCAAAAGCGAAGCCGATGGGCGTGTCCGCCCAATAAAGGCTCTTTTGACCCAGCCAGTCTCGCGCCAGAATC
>JAURLT010000181.1 GCA_030831085.1 Gammaproteobacteria bacterium | reverse complement strand
CTGTATGGCACGGTGCCGTGTACGGGCACCCACCTTTCTCCATCCGGCCCCAGCATGCTGTTGACCTCGCCAAAGGGCGTGGCCCGTAGCACTCGCGGCATGGAGGAAGGCACCTCCCTGCCCTGACCGTTCAGCATTCCGCGCAACTTCTCGAGGCCCCGATTGGCGGCTTCACTATCGGGCTCATCCAGGCACAGATGCAGCGAGGCCCCGACGTCGTCCAGGTAGCCCCTGCCGGAAAGCGCCACCTTGGCGGCTTCCCTGACCCCGCGCAGCCCCCCACCCGCGGCGTCGGCCACCTTACTGAGTGCCTGGGCACCCTCGGCCAGCCTGGCCCGCTTCAGGCGAACGCGCTGCATGCCCGCATCGAAGCCAAAGGACTCAGTCACGAGTCCCCCACGGCCGATCTCGGTCATGTACTCCAGCATCGGCTCCACCGCATCGAATCCAGCCGACAGGAAGGCCGTAGCGGGCAGGCGGGGCATAAGCCGCAGGCTGGCCCTGACCTTGATCCCCAGCGCACCACAGTCGCCCGTAAATGCGGCACTGAAGTCAGGCCCGAACTGGCGAAAAAAGGGTGCGCCTTCACGCTTGGCATGGGCCCCGACTCGAGTCAGCGAGCCGTCCGCCAAGACCACGTCGAGCCCAAGCAGGCTGTCGGCGACCGGACCATGACGCGCAGCGCCCATGAACATCGCACCCTGGGACAGCCCCCCACCCACCGTAGCCCGCAGCCCCGACAGGGTGCCCCAGGAGGGCACCCGCAACCCGTGGGGTTCCAGTTGCTCGTCCAGTGCTTTCCAGGTGATGCCACATTCGACTGTTACCAGGCCATTTGTGGCCGACACCTCCAGGACCCGGTTCAGCGCCGACAGGTCGAGGCAGACTGCTGGTTGTCCCGACCCGAGGTAGCCGGCGGTATAGGACATGCCGCCCCCCCTCGGCAGCACCGCCACCCCGTTGGCAGCGCAGACCCTGACCGCTGCCTGGACCTCCTCGACCTTCGAGGGGCGGACCACTGCGAGGGGTGTACGGCCCACGTCGTGTACGTCCTGACCGTAGAAGCGGAGATCTTCCTCCTCCGTCAGCAGGCCCTCCGGGCCCAGAATTTCCCGGAGGGAGGCAAGCAAGCTGGCGGATCGATCACTTTGCGAAACAACACTGCTCATGGCCCCATTATTCGGCGGCAGGCGCCATACGACAAGCCAGCCACTCGGGTTTGACACCCCACCCTGTATCAAGTAGTTTTTCGCAGCGCAAAAACCGCCGCCGGCGGTAGTCCATCCTGATCACCAGTGAGGCCTGTATGGTCGTTGAAACGAGTGCCTACCGGGCGCTGGCATTGCAGCTGACCTGCCATGCCGTCAACGACTGCGCTGACAGTCAGGCAGCGCGGGCAAGGATGCTGGAAAACGTCGCACGGGTGGATCGGGCGGTCGGCGGCTCCAAGGCTTTTTTGGGTCAGGACCTCAAGCTGGTGGTTCTGCCGGAGTACCTGTTGACCAGCTATCCGCTCGGCGAACCGATTGAGGCCTGGCGGGCCAAGGCGGCCATGGAGGTCGATGGCCCCGAATACGAAGCGCTGGGCCGTATCGCGCAGCGCCACGGGGTGTTTCTTGCCGTCAATGGCTATGAGGCAGACCGGAACTTCCCCGGCTTCTATTTTCAGGCCAGCGTATGCCTGGGTCCCGATGGCAACGTGGTACTGCGCTACCGCCGCCTGATCTCGATGTTCGCGCCTACCCCCCACGACGTTTGGGACCGTTACCTGGAGGTCTACGGCCTCGAAGGCGTGTTCCCGGTCGCGAATACTGCTATCGGTCGTCTCGCGGCGATTGCCTCGGAGGAAATCCTTTATCCGGAGATCGCTCGCGCCCTGGCCTTGCGCGGCGCCGAGGTGTTCCTGCACAGCTCCAGCGAGGTCGGCTCGCCGCTGATGACGCCGAAGGACCTCGCCAAGCGTGCGCGTGCGGTCGAAAACCTGGCCTATGTGGTGTCCGCCAATACGGCCGGCATCGCGGGGGTCGACATCCCCTTCGGCTCTGCGGACGGGCGATCCAAGGTGGTCGACTATCTCGGGGAGGTCAAGGCAGAGGCCCTGACTGGCGAATCGGCCAACGCCTGCGCCGAACTGGATCTCGTCGCGCTGCGCCGCTATCGGCACAGGCCTGGAATGGGCAACCTGCTGGCCCGGCAGCGGCTCGAGCTTTTCAGTTCGACCTACGCGCAGTCGCTGCACCCGGCCAACACCATGCTCGATGACCAGGGCGCCGCGGTAGTGCCGGATCGGTCACATTTCCTTTCCGTTCAGAGATCGGTCATAGAAAGGCTGTCTCGGGACGGCGTTATTTAGAGGTTTAACGTCATGCAAAAGATCATGGTCTGCGTCAAGCGGGTGATCGACTACAACGTGCGCGTACGGGTCAAACCGGACGGCTCCGGAGTCGTCACCGAGGGGGTCAAGATGAGCATCAACCCCTTCGACGAGATTGCCCTCGAGGAAGCGCTGCGCTTGCGTGAGCAGGGTGCCGCCACCGAGGTCATCGCGATCAGCCTCGGGCCGGATGACACCCAGCAACAACTGCGCACCGCGCTGGCGATGGGCGCGGATCGGGCTATCCTGGTCCGCCACGATGCGCAGGCAGATCCAGCCACGGCCGCCGCGGCCTTCATGGCTCTGGTCAGCAAGGAGGGTGCCGAACTCGTGCTTCTGGGCAAGCAGGCCATTGACGACGACGCCTGCCAGACCGGGCAGAGATTGGCCGCCCTCTGGGACCGCCCGCAGGCAAGTGCCGCCTCCAAGATCGAGGTGGTCGGCCAGAGCCTGAGGGTGACCCGCGAGGTCGATGCCGGTCTGGAGGTGAACGAGATCGACCTCCCCGGGGTGGTGACCGTCGACCTGCGGCTCAATGAGCCCCGCTACGTGAAGCTGCCGGACATCATGAAGGCCAAGAAGAAGCCACTCGAGGTCACCGACCTGGCTGCGCTGGGCGTGGAGATGGACGAGCCGGTGACGGTCCTGAAGTGGGAGCCTCCCCCGCAACGGACGAAGGGAATCATGGTCAAGGACGCGGCGGAGCTGGTGTCCGCCCTCAAGCAGAAAGGGTTGGTCTGATGTCCAGGATATTGGTGATTGCGGAACACGCGGCTGGCAAGCTCAATCCCTCAACTGCAAAGGTCGTGGCCTGCGCCCGCGCCATCGGCGGCGAGGTCGAGGTGGCGGTGCTGGCCGCCGACGGAGCCGCCGTGGCCGCCCAGTGTGCGACCCTTGAGGGCGTCTCGCGCGTCCTGCAGGTGGATCATCCGGCCAACGAGCACCCCCTTGCTGCGGTACTGGCGCCCCAGGTTGCCGCGCTTGCCGCGGGCGCCGGTCATGTTCTGGGACCGTCGACGACCTTCGGTCGTGACCTGATGCCGCGGGTGGCGGCGCTGGTCAAGGCGCCGCAGCTGTCGGAAGTCATGGCCGTAGAATCCCCCCGCCGGTTTCGGCGTCCCGTCTATGCGGGCAATGCGGTGGTTACAGTGGAGGTCGCTGAGGGCCGCCAGGTCGTCTGCACCGTGCGCACGGCCTCCTTCGAGGCAGTGGGCAGTGCCGCAGCGTCTGCACCGGTGGACCAGCGCTCGGTGGAATTCTCGCCGCCCGCTCATACCCGCTTCGTGTCGGTGTCCGCCGCAGCCAGTGACCGGCCCGACCTGCAGACCGCCGCCCGGGTGGTCTCCGGTGGACGGGCCCTCGGCAGTGCGGAGAAGTTCCAGTTGATCTATTCCCTCGCCGACAAGCTGGGAGCAGCGGTCGGTGCCTCGCGGGCGGCAGTGGATGCGGGCTACGCACCCAACGAGCTGCAGGTGGGACAGACCGGCAAGATCATTTCGCCGACCCTGTACGTGGCGGTAGGCATTTCCGGCGCGATCCAGCACGTGACGGGCATGAAGGATTCGGGCGTCATCGTCGCGATCAACAAGGACGCAGAGGCGCCGATCTTCGAGATTGCCGACTATGGGCTGGTCGGAGACCTATTCGCCCTGCTTCCGGAGATCGAAACCCTGCTGGCCAGCTGAGCGAGGGTGGGGCCCGGCCTCCCTCGTGCCGGGCCCCGTCGGTCCTAGAGCAGAGAGAGTACGTGCTCGGCGCTGGAGACCTTGAATTCGCCACCTTGTTCCACGCACAAGTGGGTAACAACACCGTCCTGAGTGACCATGGCAAAGCGCTGCGAGCGCTTGCCCATGCCAAAACCGCTGGCATCCAGCTCCAGTCCCAGGGCCGCCGTGAATTCGCCGTTGCCGTCGGCGGCCATGATGATGTTGCCGTTCACCTGGCCTGCCTTGCCCCACGCATCCATCACGAATACGTCGTTGACCGACATGCAGACGATGCGGTCTGCACCCTTTGCCTTGAGGTCGGCGGCCTGCTCCACGAAACCAGGCAGGTGTCGGGCGCTGCAGGTTGGGGTGAAGGCACCGGGCACTGCAAACATGACCACCTTGCCCTTGCCGAACAGCTCTTCCGTGGTGGCGTTAGCCGGACCGGCCTCCGACATCACCTTAAGCGTCGCAGCGGGAATCTTGTCGCCTACCTTGATCGTCATGTCTGTGCTCCTGACTGATTGATACTTCGGCAATTCTACCCTATCGGGGCACGGCCTGATCAGCAGGGCCGCTGCAGGTACCGGCCGGTGGGCGGACCCATGACCTTGCCCCCCCCGTAGATCTGTTGACCGCGCAGCCAGGTGGAGACCACCTTGCCGGTCAGGCTCATGCCTTCGAAGGGGGTATAGCCCTGCTGCGACTCAGACTCCTCGGCTCGTACCGTAAATACTGCGGTAGGGTCGAACAGGACTACGTCCGCGTCGAAGCCCGGCGCCAGATCACCCTTGCTCTTGAGCCCGTAACGCCGGGCGGCGTTCCAGGACACCAGCTCGGCCATTCGGTTCACCGACAAGCCGCGCTTGCTGCCCTCTGAATACAACCCGGAGAGCAGGTATTCCGTACCGCCGAAACCGCTCTTGCCCAGGAATATTTCGCCGGGCTGATGGGCGTCGACCTTCATCTCGTGCTTGCAGCAGGCGTGGTCGCTGCAGACCCAGTCCAGCTGGCCCGCGAGCAGGGCCGACCACAGGTATTCAACGTCCTCGCGTGAGCGGATCGGTGGATTGACCTTGGCCAGACCGCCGGCCACCGAGTCGTAGTCGAGCAGCAGGTGCCCGATGGTCACTTCCCGCCGGAAATCGACCTGCGGAAAGGCCTCGGCCATCTTCAAGGCAGCCTCAACGGCCTTGCGTGAGCTCAGGTGGAGCAGGTTGATGTTCAGGCAATCCGTTTCGTGGGCCAGGTAGGCGGCGATACAAATGGCCAGGCCCTCACTGTGCGGCGGGCGCGCCGCGCTGTAGGCCCGGAGTCCGGTCAGCTTCCCCTCCTCCTGCACGAGTCGCGTGTAGGCGGCCATGATCTCAGCCGTCTCGCAATGCAGGGAAAGCGAGATGTGCTCACGCTTGTCTGGAAACCGGGCCATGGCATCCTGGACCCCACGCATCACAAACTCGAAATGAGCGATGTCGTATTTCTCGTCCTCGCCAATCATCAGGAATTCGTGCTGGCTGCTTGATGCGCCATGCAGTCCGTACCCACCGTAGAACATGAATATCTTGAATGAGGTGACGCCATGCTCCTCGACCAGCATCGGAATCTCGCTGATGTGGGTGCGATCCAGCGGCGCCAGGTGATAAGCGTAATCGACGTGGAATCGGCCCTCGGAAATCTGCCTTACTTCAGGGAAAAACTCCCGGTAGGGACCGCCCTTATTGAGGTAGTAACGACCGGTTCGGAAGTAGTTGAGGCTGGAGGTTACGCCGCCCTGCGCGGCGGCCCGACTCTCGGTCACTGCGTCCTCGGCCAGCGGCGAGTAGATGCCGCAGTGCATGTGTGGGTCGACCAGACCTGGGAAAGCCAGCAGTCCTCCGCCATCGACGACCTGTGCTGCAAGGGACGGATCCATGGACGCGCCGACCTCCACAATCTTGCCCTGCCTGATGGCGATGTCCGCGGTCAGGAGGCCATCCTGGAGAGGTCGTACTACCTGCACGTTCTTGATCAGCAGGTCGATATCCGCCTTGTTCGCTTCAGTCATCTACCTCTCCCAACATGAATAGCGCATCGTCAAAGGTCTCGTTCAGCGTGGCGGAGGTCCAGTGGATGTCGACCTCCTTGGCGCCGGCGTAGTACAGCCGCACGCGGCCGGGTTGCAGGAAACCGGGATTCGCCACCCAGTAAAAATCGGAGTACACGCGCTCGTGCCAGCCTTTTGGAGTGTCCCAAGCCGCCTTGCGGATATAGGCGCTTTCACTGTCGATCCAGAACACCGTCGCCGATCCGGCTGCATCGACCACCCTGAGGGTGAAACAGGGATGTCCCTCCACCTCGTCATCCACGAGGCGCTCCAGCGTGAATCCCGCAGCATTGGTAAAGCGTATTGCCGAGAAACCGAAAGCATTCGCCTCTGCGTTTCGTGCGTCCTGCGGCGGCAGCGGCCCTTTCGCATCGTAGGAGCGGGTCCCGTCGAAGCTGGCCCTGAACAGCACCCGATCCCCTGCCTCCGCATCGAGGCGAAACTTGCCGGTGCCGGAGTGAGCGGCAGTCACGTCACGGGGATACTGGCGATGCATGACATAGCGATCGGCGCGTACACACTGCCCTGCCCGTCCCTGCCGACAGAGCACGGCCCAACCTTCCATTCTGTTGCTGGTCGCATGCAGCCAGGCTTCGCCACCAGCACGTTCAACCGCCCAGTCCACGATCTGCCGTGCGTCGGCCGACTCGGGCAAGGCGCCTTGCGCCAGCACCAGCGGGCCTTCGACCAACAGGAGCAGCGCGACCAAGAGCCTGGTCATGAGAGGACTCCATGGGAATCCCTGACCGGCTCCACGCGCGGAATCAGCAGGGTGATGGCCAACGCAGAGAGGATATGCAGAGAGGACACCAACAGGAACACCGGCTCATAGGAACCCGACTGGTCGATCATCCAGCCGATGAGGGGCTGTGACAGCCCGGCCGCCAGGCTGCCCGCCGCGCCGCTCATGCCCCAGACGCCAGCCACGTGACGGGTCGGAAACAGGTCGGCGGGTAGCGCAAACAGTGAGGACGACTTCACCTGGATGGCGAATATTCCGAGCCCCATGCAGAGCACGGCGACCATCGAGGACTCCACATACACCGCCGGCAGGGCCGCTGGCACCAACAGAGCGCCGATCCAGATCATCAGCTTACGGGAAGCGTTCACGCTCATGCCGCCGCGGATCAGACGCTGACCGCTCCACCCACCCAGCAGTGAACCGAGGTCGGCGAACAGGAAGGGCAGTGCCGCTGCCCAGGCTATTTGTAGCAGGCTGAGTCCTCGTTCGTCCCGCAGGTACAGCGGTATCCAGAAGGCGAAGAAGTAGAAAGCCCCGTCGCCGGTAAAGCGCGCCAGAATCAAGCCCCAGGTTTCCCGGATTCGTAGGTAGCCCCCCAGCCTGGCGAAGTATCCCGCAAACCGCGGGCCGGTCGGGTCCGAAGCCGGCGCCGCCGGCCGGTCGCCTAGGATTAGTTCACGCTCATCGGCGCTGAGGGCCGGGTCATCATCCGGCTGGCGGAAGTGTCGATTCCAATACCAGGCCCAGACGAAGCCCATCAGGGCAGGCACCAGGAAGGCAGCCCGCCAACCGTTAACTGGCGACCAGCCTGCCGCATGGAGCGCATCGAAGGCCCCAATCAGGAAGGCGATCAGAGGCGGCGCGACGATGGCGCCGAGGCCCGTCCCGGCGGTGACAAACCCGGCCGCGAGGCTGCGTTCTGCGCGGGGAAACCACTCGGCCACCACCTTGAAGGCCCCGGGAAAGTTAACCGACTCCGTGATGCCAAGCATGGCCCGCGCGGCAAAGAATCCCCACACGCCGCGTCCCAGGGCATGCAGCGCGGCGGCGATGCTCCACCAGATCACTGCGAGCGACAGACTGCGCTTGCTGCCGATACGATCGATAATGGGCCCCAGCAGCAACTGACCCAGGCCGTAGGTCACCAGGAACGCCAGGGTGATCCGACCATATTCCTCGTTGGTAAAGGAGAACTCGGCCTTCAGGACCGGTGCTGCCACGGAGAGCGCGAGCCGGTCGATGTAGCTGATCATGGTGACCGCAAGCAGCATGCACGCCACCCACCAGCGACGACGACCCAGCCAGAATTTTTCGACAATACCCAAGAGACCGCTCAGTCGGGGATCCAGCCGGGCAGACCGCCCCGCTGACCCCTGATCAATTCCATGCGGTACTCATAGCGGTCGGCTCGCCACAGGGCCTCGACCCGCTCGAGGAGCTTGCCTTGCTCATCGCGGATGGTCCTTTGTAGTCGCACCAGCGGTGCACCCACCCCGATCTGCAGGCTGCGGGCCGTCTCCACGCCCGCCAGGCTTGCACCGAGCACCTGCTCGCCCCTGCCGATCACGAATCCGCAAGCCTCGATTGCCTCCAGCACGGTTCGATCGGAATACCCGGAGGCCTCGACTTGCCTGCCTACCGCCGCGGGCAACCAGACCGTTACCAGACCCAGGCGCTCACCCCCGGCCGCGCGTATCCGTGAGGATTTGTGTACCCGCTCACCCACCGAGACTTCCATGATGGCCGCCAGCGCCACGTCGGCGGTGATCCAGGCGGCGCTCATTTCCATCACCTCGGTTGCCTTGCCGAGCCCCGCCACCCGGGCGGTCAGCCCGCTTAGGTCGGCGGAGATGGCCCTTTGCGCCGTAGCCTCCACGAAGGTGCCCTTGCCCTGCAGGCGGCGCACGAGTCCCTCGTTTACCAGGTCATCCACCGCCCGCCGTATGGTGATGCGGGACACTCCAAACGTCGCACAGAGCTCGTGCTCAGCGGGTAATCTGGCGCCCGCCGACAGCGACCCATCCGAAATCCAGCCACGCAGCGTGACGTAGACCTGATGATAGCGGGTCGTACCGATCGGCTGCGGCGTCAGGAAGGTTCTGCCCATCAGTCGAGCTCCATACCTTGGCTGATGTTATGGACGGTCCCGGTGAGCGCCGAGCCGGCCGGTCCCAGAAGGCCAAGGATAACCGCCGCGACCTCGTCGGCGGTGGTGATTCGACGCAGCGGCGAGGCCCGGGCCAGGCGCTCTCGGACCTGTGGATCCAGTCGTTGCAGCATGGGCGTGTCGACCGGGCCAGGGGCCAGGCAGTACACGCGGATGCCATGCTCGGCCCATTCCTTGGCGAGGTAGCGGGCCAGGTTGACGACCCCGGCTTTGGCAACCGCGTAGGCGGGGCCCGACAGGCTGCTTCCGCCGTTAAGTCCATTGATCGAGGCCATCAGCACCAGACGACCACGTCGGGCTTGCAGAAGCTTGAGGCTGGACCTTGCCACCAGGAAGGCGCTGGTGAGGTTGACCTCCAGTAACCGATGCCACTCGTCAATGGAGACCGCCTTCAAGGGACCCTGACCGGTCTCGCCCGCGAGGTGGATCACGGCATCGAGACCGCCGTGAGCTCCGTGGAGACGTGCAGCCTCTTTCTCGACCGCCGACTCGTCCGTTACGTCCAGTTCTTGGCAGGCGTGGCCGCCCTGGAGACATGCCGCGGCGAGGTCGGCACCCTCCACCGCCCATCCGGCTGCCGCCAACTGTGCAACGGTCGCCCGCCCGATGCCACCGGCCGCGCCGGTGACCCAGGCGACCTGAGGCTTAAGCGGCATGGTGGGTGACAATGGCCTCCTGCAGGCCGTCGAGCATCCGGTAACGCATCTGTGCCGAGGCGGCCACCGCTGCAATGGCCTGGCGCTGGGCCAGAGGGGTCTGACTGTATCGATGAGTCAGTTCGAGCCCGATGTGGGCATGTTCCGTGTCGCCCTCTATGTGCACGTGAAAGAATTCCAGTTCGTCGTCGGTGAAACCGGCCTTGCGCATGGCTTCGACGTAGCGAGGATAGAGTGTTGGCAGCTGTCCCTCGAGGGCGACCATGATGCCGGCACAGGCCTCGCCCAGACTGCGGATGGTCGACAATTCCCAGACCCAGCTGCGCATGGCGCGCGTGGACGGCAAGATCTGGCCCTGCTCCTCGGCCGCGTGCAGGGTAGCCGGATCCACGCCACAGGCCACGGCGAATTTGACGCACAGGTCGGGATGTCGCTTGCCCTCCTGACCCGGCATCTCCTCACCGAGGAGATTTTCCAGCAGGTGTTGCCGCGCATCCAGATCGGGAAGGCGAGCGTAGAGGGCCGCGAATTGCTGGGGCACGGCATCGATGTAGTAGTGATGCTGGATAGCCCACTCACCCAACTGGCGGCGGTTTAGCTTGCCGGCCGCCCAGGCGGCACTGAACGGATGCCCACCCCCATGTCGTGGCTGGCGCGCGGCCTCCAGGGCGGCAAAAAAGTCCCCTTGGTCGAGCAGCTTCTGTGTCATCTCATCTCCCGGAGGCAGGCTGGGCAAACACAGGGAGGAGCACCCTCCCTGAACATGGCGGGTGAGGCCGGAAACCAGGTCTGGCAAGCGGGGCAGCATACCCACGTGGTCGCGCCCTGCTTTTCCCCAGGCCGTCCGCGCGCGGTGGGCGCAATGCGTGTTGGCGCCTTCACGCGCCGGGCCATCCGGCCGGATCCATGGCTGCCAGCAGCTGGCTGGCTCGCTCCTGCGCCGATGCTGGGACCGTGGCTCGCGGGGCGACGGGCCTCGGCTTGCCGGGACCAGGCCGTCCGGGCAAGGTGGCGTCGACCCCGAGCTTGGCGCCGGTCTGGGCACCTGCGTCCAACGAGGGATCTAGGGTCGAGGTAGTCAATCCCTGCAACTGGATCAAGTCCCGATCCCACTGCACCCGGGTGGCGAGTGCCCACATCACTTCCTCCGCATCGAACAGGTCGATGTCCTCGTCGACCACGATGGCGGTCTTGACCCGACGATAGGCCAGCGCTGCGGCCAAGGCATCGCGGGCCTCACCCGGGGCTGGATCCTGCAGCTGTATCCAGGCATGAAACCGGCGGCCGGAGGCCGGCACGTGTACGTTGCGCAAGGCGGGCGCGACTGCGCGAATCATGCCGTACAACTTGCCCTCCATGGCCATGTTGTCGGGCACGAGCATGTCAGTCAGCCCGGAGCCATAGTCGTGATAGATAGCCTGGTCACGGCGGGTCAGGTGGGTCACCTCGACGATCGGGGCCGGCACCTGCGGGCCAAGGTAGCCCGTATACTCCCCGAAGGGTCCGTCCGCCGACAGTTGGCCCGGATGGGCCAGGCCTTCGATGACGATTTCCGCATCTGCCGGCACCATTACGCGCTCGCCATGCGTGACGCTGGGAACCAATCGCAGCGGTTCACCCATCACGCCGCCGGCGGCCCGCCAGTGGCTTTGCGGATAGGCAAGTTTGGCCTGCGTGCCCATCAATACGGCCGGATGGTGGCCAATCCAGAAGGCGACCGGGCAGGGCTCGCCGCGAGACCAGAATTTCTGCAAGTTCCGGGCATTATGCGAGGAGGGATAGGGCAGCCAGGTCATTTTCCGGGGCCCGCAGATCCAGCAACGCTGAATGGCGGTATTGTCGATACCGCTATCCGGATCAAAAGTGGTGGCGTGGGCAGCGGTCAGGTAAGGACCGGGCTCCAGCTCGTGCTGCACCAGCGCGGGCAGGAGGCCGAGGTCGACCTCCTCGCCGCTGAAGATCCGTTGCTGGACCGGTGCATCTGCCGCCCCAACGATTAGCGGGTCGATGCCTGCCGCAGTACGGTTAGCAAACCAGGCGGCACTGTCCCGATGATCATCAATCCCGAGAGCGGCAGCGACCAGCTCCCGGCTCGCCGTGAGGTTGTTGACGACCGGAAGAGCGCTGTCCGTGCCGCACTGCAGGACAGGACGCTGAAACAGCAGGATCGGGTATTCTCGCTGGCGATCCAGGGCGTGCTGGAGGGCAGTCATTTCGTGGAGCACGGACACAGGTTGTGCCACCGTCTGCACGACGGCCGCGGACGACCTGAGATACTCGGCCAAGGATTGCAATGTTTTGATCCCCCTTCATGTCATGTTGACATGACAAGTACCAATCCTACAATCCTCGCATGACAACACCCTCCAACGCAGTGCCCCGGGACAAGGTTGAAAGCTTCATAGGGGGCGCCTGGATCGGCGAGACAGGCGGGCATTGCCTGGAGGTGCTGAATCCGGCCACTGCCCTGCCGGTGGCCCTCCTGCAGGAAGCGGATCCGGCCGAGGTTCACTGGGCCGTGGTCAACGCTCGCCTGGCCTTTGATGCGGGGCCCTGGCCGCGCATGGATATCAACGAGCGCAAGGACATCCTCTACCGCATCCGTGATCGGCTGCGGGCCCACGCCAGTGAGCTGGCCGAACTCGAGGTGCTGAACGCCGGAATCCCGCACCACCACGTGCAGGGCCAGGTCCTGCGCATGACCCGCAACTTCGAGTTTTTCGCCGAGGTTGCAAGCACCTTGCGTGGCGAGTCCTACACCCAGTCAGCCGGCTATCTAACCTGGGTGACGCGCGAGCCACGCGGTGTCGCAGCGCTCATTTCACCCTGGAATGCGCCGCTCGCGCTGTCCTCCATGCGGATTGCCAGCTGCATCGCCTTCGGAAACACCTGCGTGCTGAAGCCGTCGGAGTACACCCCACTGGCCGTCGCCCGGATGGTGGAATTGATGCATGAATGCGGCCTTCCCCCTGGCGTGGTCAACCTGGTCAACGGGCGCGGCAGCGTGACCGGCGAGGCTCTGGTGGCCGAGCCCGGTATCGACATGGTCGCTTTCACCGGCGGTACTGACACTGGCCGTCGCGTCATGGCCAGCGCGGCTGCTCGGCTCAAACCCTCGCTGCTGGAACTGGGCGGCAAGTCTGCCAACATCATCCATGAGGATGCGGACCTGGAGCGGGCCCTGGACGGTGCGTTGCTGGGGATTTTTTCCAATAACGGCCAGCAGTGCCTTGCTGGCTCCAGGATCCTGGTCCAGCGGCGGATCGCCGAGGATTTTATCAGTCGCTTTGCCGACCGGACGCGACGTATCCGCGTCGGCGATCCGATGAGTCCGGACACCGAGGTCGGTCCATTGTGCTTCGAGGCCCACCTCCAGCGGGTGCTCGGTTACGTCGAACTCGCGCGGCAGGAGGGCTGCGAACTGCTGGCCGGAGGGGCACGGGAAGCCTCGGCCGGCGCCGGCTTTTACATGCAGCCCACCGCCCTGCTCGCTCCCTCGAATTCCCTGCGGGCCTGCCAGGAGGAGATCTTTGGTCCGGTGGCTATCCTGCAGGTCTACGATAGCCTGCAGGAGGCTATTGCGCTTGCCAACGACTCGGCCTTCGGCCTGGTCTGTTACCTGTGGAGTGCGAACCTGGATGCCGCGATGCAGGTCTCCCGTTCAGTCCGGGCAGGGACCATCTGGATCAATACGCCCATGATGCGCGAATTGCGTGCGCCCTTCGGCGGCTACAAGGACTCTGGCATCGGGCGTGACGGTCCACAGTCGAGCGCAGAATTTTTCACTGAACTCAAGACCACCACGGTGCCCCTGGATCCACCACCGCTGCAGCCCCTCGGCAGGCATTGACCACTCGGGCCGGCATTGCCATGATCGGCGGCTATGCCAATAGCACGACTAAACGATCACGAGATGTATTACGAGGTCCTCGGCACGGGTGACCCGGTACTGGTCATGGGCGGTTGGGGCACTTTTTGCCACGACAATCACCATCACCTTCCGCGCGGCCTGACCGACCGCTACCAGGTGATCATGTTCGACTACCGGGGAATACGGGACTCAGGCGACGACCTGTCGGTACCCTCCACCATGGCCCTGCACGCGGCGGATGCGATCGCGCTGCTGGAACACCTCGGTACCGGTCCGGTTCACCTGATTGGGCTGGTTGGCATGGGTGCCTGTATCTGCCACGAGATAGCCATCCGCCGGCCCGACCTGGCCCGCAGCATGCTCAATACAGGGGCCTGGTGTGAGGTCGACGATTTCCTGCGCGATCAGCTGGAGATGTTCCGCTGGATTCATCGTGACAACGGCTTTGCAGCCTTTCAGCAGGCGGTCACCCTGCTGTCGTTCACCCCGGAGTACTACAACGCTCACAAGGACAGGCTGCTCGGACCACAGGGCGGATGGAAGGAACTCGACGGTCGCTATGAGGCCCACTCGAGGTTGATTGATGCCTGCGTTGGCTTCCACTCGCGGGACCGGCTGGCGCAGGTTCGCTGCCCGAGCCTCATCATCCACGCTGCGCTGGACGTAGTAACCAGCCCCAGAACTACCTTACCCATCGAGCAGGGGATCCCTGGTGCGGTGGGCGAAACCTGGGATGATCTGGCCCACGTGGTAGCAGGCAAGGAGCAGAAGATCCGCTTCTGTAACCGACTGTTCGACTGGCTGCAGGCCAACTAGGTTCGCGAGCGGATCCAGGCGACGGCCCGATCGAGATCGATCACATCTGCATAGCGGCGGCCCACGTCCCGCAGTGCATCACGGTGGGGCCCTTCCTCGGCGTCGCCACAGCAATCCTCGAGTACCTGCACCCGGAACCCGAACGAAAACCCGTCCACGACCGTGGCTCTCACGCAGCCGCTGGTCGTGCACCCCGTGACCAGCAGGGTATCCACCCGGTTCCTCACCAGCCAGGTGATGAGCGGCGTCTGGAAAAACATGGACGGCGCGTTCTTGCAGTAAGTGAAGTTGTCGGGGTGATCCACCCTTGGGTCCATCGCCGTGCACGGATGTCCGTAGAAGAAGTCATCGCGGACGGCCTGAACCTTCCAGAGAGGCATGTCGGTCGGCCCACAATAGGCCGTGTAGCAGGCCGCCACGGGGATCCCCGCCGGCCTCGCAACCTCAAGCAGCTGCGCCGTTTGCTCGGTAGCCCGATGAATCCTGGGCAGTCCACCCAGCGGGTACTGCGGGTCGGTAAAGGCGACCTGCAGGTCCACAACCAGCACTGCAGGTCGCTCGCCGAAGCCGATCTCGCAGGCGCTGTAGCCGACGCTCTGGTAGGCGTCGGTCAATTCAAGCCACCTTGCGCGACTTGCGTGGAGCCTTGTCCGCCGTGCCGGCGCGGGCCTTTGCCCAGGTGGTGAACTGCGGGGCCGCTGGCGCGTCCAGTCCGGTCTCCGCCTTGCAGCGCGCCTTCAACTCCTCCATATCGG
>JAURLT010000180.1 GCA_030831085.1 Gammaproteobacteria bacterium | reverse complement strand
GCTGGTGGTCATGGCCGCCGGGAGCTTCGCCTTCGGCTACGCGCTGGTGCCCCTCTACGACGTGTTCTGCGAGGTCACCGGCATCGGCTCCCGCGACCGCCTGTTGCAGTCGGCGGCCATCGCCGAAACCGGCGAGGACCAGGCGCGCACCATCGTGGTGGAGTTCATCTCCTCCACGCCGGGCACCGGCCAGTGGGAGTTCAGGCCCAACATGGCGAGCATGGAAGTCCATCCCGGCAGGCTCTACGAAACCACCTTCCACGCGGTGAACCTGAGCGGCCGCGAGGTAACCGGTCAGGCCGTGCCCAGCGTGTCGCCCGCCCGGGCCTCTCGTCACTTCCAGAAGACCGAGTGCTTCTGTTTCACTCCGCAGCATTTCACAGCGGGGGAAGTGAAGGACATGCCGGTGCGCTTCGTGATTTCACGCGACCTGCCACCCGAGGTGGATCGGGTCACGCTCTCCTATTCTTTCTTCGACTCCACCGCAATTGAACAACCGGCGGCGCAGACCGCCTTCCAGGGGTAACAGAGATGTCGACCGCAGCCCATGCCCACGATTCGGACAAGTACTACATCCCGCACGGCAGCAACCTGCCCTTCTTCGGGTCCATCGCACTTTTCGTGCTGATGATCGGCGCGGCCATGACCCTCCTGGGGGCAGGCGGCGGCAACCTGGTGCTGACCGCGGGCTTCCTGCTGTTGTTTACGATGTTCTTCCTCTGGTTCGGCAAGGTCATCGAAGAGAACCAGGCGGGCATCTACAACATGCAGGTCGATCGCTCGTTCAGGATGGGCATGACCTGGTTCATCATTTCCGAAGTCATGTTTTTCGCTGCTTTCTTCGGCGCCCTGTTCTACGTACGGCAACTCTCGCTACCGTGGATCGGCGGAGAGGGCGCCAAGGGAGTCACCGGGCTGCTCTACCCGAACTACGACTTCAGCTGGCCCATGACCGCCAACGGCCCCGCCGCGCTCGGTCCGCTGGAGGGCGGCGAATTCGAGATCATGCACCCCTGGGGGTTGCCAGCGATCAACACGGCCCTGCTGCTTACCTCTGGCGTGACGCTCACCATCGCCCACCACGCCCTGAAGGACGGCAAGCGCGGCGTGCTCAACCTGTTCCTGGCGCTGACTTTCCTGCTGGGCTTCATCTTCCTGGGCGTTCAGGCTTTCGAGTATCACCACGCCTATGCCGAGCTCGGCCTGCAGCTGGGCACCGGCGTTTACGGCTCCACCTTCTTCATGCTCACCGGCTTCCACGGTCTCCACGTCACGGTCGGCGCCATCATGCTGGTAGTCATCTGGTTGCGCTGCGTGAAAGGGCACTTCACGCCGGAGCGCCACTTCGCCTTCGAGGCAGTGGCCTGGTACTGGCACTTCGTAGACGTGGTCTGGCTGGGCCTGTTCGTCTTCGTCTACTGGCTCTGACCACCTCCCGCGTGACGCGCGGGAAATACATCGCCATCGCCGGCAATATCGGCGCCGGCAAGACGGAACTCACCGAGTTCCTCTGCCGGCGCTATGGGCTCGAGCCCTTTTACGAACCGAACGAGGCCAATCCCTACCTGGCCGACTTCTACGCCGACATGCGCGCCTGGGCGCTGCAGTCGCAGCTGTTTTTCCTGGCCCACAAGTTCCGCCTGCATCAGCAGTTGCAGGAGCAGGACAAGGCGGTGATCCAGGACCGCACGATTTACGAGGACGCCGAGATCTTCGCCCGCAACCTGCACCTGCAGCGCCTGATCCCCAAGCGCGACTTCGAGACCTACTGGACGCTTTATGAGGGCCTGCGCCAGGCCCTGCGACCACCCGACCTGATGATCCAGTTGCGCTGCCCGGTGCGCACCTTGCGCCAGCGCATCCGCCAGCGCGGCCGCGGCTACGAGCAGGACATGCCGGCCCGCTACCTCTCGCGGTTGAACCGCCTCTACGAAGACTGGTTCCAGCGCTACGACCTGTCGCCCGTGCTCGTACTGGACACCGACCGGCTGGACTACCTCACCGATCTGGTGGATCGAGTCGATCTCTTCGAGCGCATCGAGGAGCACCTTGGCGGGTAGAATTGCCCCATGGCCGAGCCCCTCACACCTTACCCGCCCGCTGGGGCAGACCTGCTGATCTCCGCCGAGGCGATCCAGGCGGCCCTCGAGCGCATCGCTGCAGCCATCACGGCCGACCTCGGCGACCGCAACCCGGTGGTCATCACCGTCATGACCGGCGGACTGGTCTTTGCCGGGCAGTTACTGCCCAGGTTGCCCTTCCCGTTGGAGTGCGACTACGTGCACGTCAGGCGCTACGGTCGCGGCACGCAAGGCGGCGAACTGCAGTGGCTGGCGGGTCCGCACGCCGAGCTCTCCGGACGCAGCGTGCTGCTGCTCGACGACATCCTCGACGAGGGGCAAACCCTTGCCGCCGTGCGCAAGGCCTTGCTCGAGAGAGGCGCCCGGGAGGTGCGCATCGCCGCCCTCACTCGCAAGGAACGGTCGAGCCCGCCCACGGTCGAAGCGGACTACGTCGGCGTCGCGGTACCCGACCGTTTTGTGTTCGGGTTCGGGATGGACGTGGACGGCGCGTTTCGCAACCTGCCCGCGATCTACGCGATGGGTCGGTAGCAGCCGGGCTGGCTCAGGGCCGCAGGCCGTGAGGCTGGATCCAGCCCGCGGCGTAGGCGATGAACAGCAGGACGAACAGCGCTACCGACAGGCTGATGCGCACGGTGAGCGCCCGCACCATGCTCTTGGTCTCGCCCTTGCGGTCGGTGACCAGATGGAACAGCGCAGAGACCAGGCTCAAGACGATGCCCGCGAGGATGAGGATGACCAGGATCTTGAACGGCTGCAACGACGCACTCCGGTGGGACGCCGGCAGAGTATAGCGTGACGCTTGCGCTCGCCCACCGTCGCTTCGCACCGCGCTGGCACTGGACCCTGCTGGCCGCTGCCGGCCTGGTGGCGTGCGTCCAGCTTGGTCAATGGCAGCTGCGGCGGGCCGACGAGAAGCAGTCGATGCTGACAGCCTTCGAGGAAGGTGCCGGCTCGGTCGTACCCCTGCCTGCCGTCGGCGAGCTCCCCCGCTACCAGCGGGTCGTGGTCAGCGGTCGTTATGATCCGGCGCATCAGTTCCTGCTGGAAAACGTCAGTCACGAAGGCCGTCCCGGCGTACGTATCCTGACTCCGCTGCGGCGCGAGGCAGGCACCACCGTCCTGGTCGATCGCGGCTTCATCGCCACCTCCGGCGACCGGAGCGAGGCGCCCCCCGTGGCGGTAGACGCCGCGCCTCGCCAGCTGACCGCGAGGGTATCCGCACTACCCCGGCCTGCCGTGGAGCTGGTGGCAGAAGCGGGCAGTGGCTGGCCGCGGCGGGTCAGCTTTCCGACCATGGACGAGCTGGCCGAGGCGCTCGGCGAGGGCCTGCATCCACAACTGCTGTTGCTCGAGGACAGCGAGCCAGACGGTTTCCTGCGCGAGTGGCGGCCCGATGGCCTGGGACCTGAGCGACATCTCGGCTACGCCGTGCAGTGGTTCGGCCTGGCGGCCACCGTATTCATCACCTGGCTCGTGCTGAGCCTGAAGCCTCGACGGAGCACCTCCAAATGAACGATCCCAATCCTCCCAACCGGCGGGGCAGGCTGGCCCTCATCGGCCTGGCGGCACTGTTCTTCGTACCACTCGCCGTGTCCTTCTACCTGTACTTCCACACCGACTGGCGGCCCTCCGGTGGCGCCCAGAAGGGCGAGCTGATCTCGCCGCCTCAGCCGCTGCCTCCCGGCTTGCCTGCCGGCGACTGGCTGATCGTCCACCTGGGCGAAGGCCCCTGTGACGAGGCCTGCCGCGAGGTGCTGATCAAGACCCGCCAGGTCCGGCTCGCCCTGGACAAGGACGTCAACCGGGTCAGCCGGGTGTTCCTGCGCAGCGCGGTGCCGCCCATTGAACCGACGCTGGGCGACGAACATCCCGACCTGCTTGTGCGGCGGGCGGAGGACGACGAGGGCAAGGCGCTGCTGGCTGCCTTCCCGGATCCTCCCTCAAGCGGCCGAATATATATTGTCGACCCGCTGGGCAACCTGCTGATGGCTTACCCGGCCGACGCTCCCCCGCGCTCGATCCTCACCGACCTGGAAAGGCTCCTCAAGCTCTCGCACATTGGCTGAATCATGAACTCCAATCGCAGGTTGAATTGGTTTCGCTGGCTGGCCCGGACCGCCAGCGCCCTGGCGCTGGTGGTGATCGTGGTAGGCGCATGGGTGCGCCTGACCGACGCTGGCCTCGGCTGCCCGGACTGGCCGGGCTGCTACGGGCACGTGCACCCGGCGCAGCTCGTGGATCAGGTGGACACCCTCAACGAGGCGCATCCGGATCGGCCCTTCGACTACACGAAGGCGCTCAACGAGATGATCCACCGCTACATCGCCAGCAGCCTGGGGCTCCTGATCATCGCGCTGGCGGTGCTGTCGGTGGTCAACCGCCTCGACCCACGCCAGCCGCGGGTGTTGCCCTGGGTACTGCTGGGCGTGGTCCTGATGCAGGGGCTGTTGGGGATGTGGACCGTGACGTTGTTGCTGAAACCCCTGGTGGTCACCCTGCACCTGCTGGGCGGGCTCACCACCCTGTCGCTGCTCTGGTGGTTGTCACTGAACCCCGAGCGACGCGAGCGCACGCGCGGCGAACGCCGCCTGTTGGCGCCTGCCAGCGCGGTGGCAGCCCTGGTCGTCTTCCAGATCGCCCTCGGCGGCTGGACCAGCACCAACTACGCGGCGGCAGCCTGCAGCGACTTTCCCACCTGCCAGGGCGGCTTCTGGCCCGACATGGACTTCCACGACGCCTTCGTCCTGTGGCGTGGCCTCGGGATCGACTATGAGGGTGGCGTGCTGGACGCTCCCGCCCGGGTGGCCATCCATTATGTGCACCGGATCGGCGCGCTGGCCGTCACGCTCGCCCTGCTGGCGCTGGTAGCAGCGGCCTGGCGCGCCGCCGGCAGCTGGCAGACCCGGGCAGCTGGCGCCGCGGTGCTGAGCGCCCTGATCCTGCAGCTGCTGATCGGCATGAACCTGATCTGGCAGGGCTGGCCACTTTGGCTGGGCACCGCCCACAACGCGGGGGCGGCGCTTCTGGTGCTGGCCATGGTGACCCTGTTCAGGCGCCTGCAGCCGCAGCCGCCCCGGTGACGGCCGCGGGGGCCGGGCAACGGCTCGCTGTGCTAGGATTTCGGCTCTTTGCTACCCCCTTTTGGAGCCTCGCACAGTGAGGGATGACGCTCAGGTCCTCGGCCAGGAGAACACGTTCGCCACGCGTGCGCGTGACTTCCTGGCCCTCACCAAGCCGCGGGTGGTGGCCCTGATCGTTTTCACCGCCGTGGTGGGCATGTTCCTCGCCGTGCCCGCCTGGCCGCCCCTGGGGGCACTGCTCTGGGGCACCGTGGGGATCGGCCTGGCGTCGGCGTCTGCGGCCGCCATCAACCACGTACTGGATGCACGCATCGACGCCGAAATGGCGCGGACCCGGCATCGTCCGCTGCCGCAGGGCGCCTTCCCCGAATCGCATGCCCTGGCCTTCGCCTTCGTACTGGGCGCGGCCTCCATGCTGATCCTGGCGCTGCTGGTCAACGCCCTGACCGCGGTGCTGACTTTTTTCTCGCTGATCGGCTACGCGGTGCTGTATACGGTGTGGCTCAAGCGCGCGACACCCCAGAACATCGTGATCGGGGGCGCCGCGGGCGCCGCCCCACCGGTGCTGGGCTGGACGGCCGTCACCGGGCAGCTGCACCCGGATGCACTGCTGCTGTTCCTGATTATTTTCGCG
>JAURLT010000179.1 GCA_030831085.1 Gammaproteobacteria bacterium | reverse complement strand
TTCCCGGTGCAGGTCTTCTTCGATGTGGGTTCGGGCAGCGTCGACTGCGACCATGGCATCCGCCTTTTCGTTGGCCGCCAGGTCCTGGATTGAGCTCACGATCACCCCGATGAACAGGTTCAACATGGTGAAAGTGGCGATCAGGATGAAAGGCACAAAAAACAACCAGGCGTGGGGATGCTGCTCCATGACTGGTCGGACGATGCCCATGGACCAACTCTCCAGCGTCATGATCTGAAACAGGCTGTATAGCGATTCGCCGATCGTTCCAAACCACTGGGGGTGAGTGGCTCCAAACAGCTTGGTGGCGATCACTGCAAAGACATAGAAGACGACCGATAGCAGCATGGCGATCGACCCAATGCCCGGAATGGCGGCGAGCAGTCCGCCCACCACACGGCGCATGGAGGGCACGATGGTCAGGATGCGCAATACGCGCAGCACCCTCAAAGCGCGCAGCACGGCGAACTGGCCGCTGGCCGGGTACAGCGCGATCAGTACCACCGTCAGGTCGAAGATTCCCCAGGGGTCTCGAAAGAATGCGCCGCGGTAGGTGTAGACGCGCAGCGCGATCTCCGCGACGAAAACGACCAGAATGGCCATATCGAGCGCGAGCAGCAGCGGCCCATGGGCGCCCATCAACGCCGGTGACGTTTCCATCCCGAGCCCAATGGCATTGATCAGGATCAGCGCGAGGATGGTGTTCTGGAACGCCCCTGTCTGAATGATGTCAGCGAGCCTGTTGCGGTATCCCGGAAGGGGCGTCTTGGCGGTGTCCACGGGTCTGCGTTCCTGTGTTTAGCGAGCGAACTGTATCACTGAGAGCAAGGATTCCAGCGCCGAGGCAGCAGCGGTCTGCTGCCACCCCGGCTCCCGACAGGCCAGCAGGGCGAGAACGACCAGCTCAGCCCGACTCAGTCTCGACCAGCTGGTGCAGGCACTTTCAGGTCGGTCGTGGCGACGCCAATGATCTTGCCGTCGACGATGACGGGCACGGACAAGGTTCGCATCCAGGTGTCGCCGCCGCCGGCGTCAAAATAGGGTTCAGTCCAGACCGAAGTTCCCTCCCGGAGCGGCGCCCGTAGCCATTCCTGCTCATCGATCCGGTAGTCCGGCGACATCAGGTCGGCGTATTCGAGCTTTCCCTGGAACCGGATCGAGCGCCAGCCGGCGCGGCGATACCAGTAGGGGCTGGCTACAGCCTTGCCGGTGTCATCCAGCAGGGTGACCGTGGCTCCATAACAGGCGCCCGGGCACTTCTCGACATAGTCTCGTACTCGCGAGGGCAACGCTGCTGCGGACGGCGGCTGCGACTGCATTCCGGCCACGAACTCGGTCAGGTAGCCCTCGATGGCGGACTCCTCGTCTGCCAGCGCCGGGCCGGCGACAGCCAGAACCCAGAGCAGCACAACAACCCACATTCCAAAACCAGTTTTTTGCATGGCAAAAATCTCGTTGCGAAACAGATGCCGCGCCGTTCGGATCGGCTGGGAGCGTCAGGTCCAATCATGCCATGGGCCGCATAGGTGACACTTTGTTTTAAGATGAGGCCGATAGGGAGGGGGTATGGTTCCTGCAAGGTGGGTAGTGTTGAGTGTGCTGTTGGGGTTGTTCCTCACGTCCGCCGCAGAGGCGCAGTCTGAGCGGCGTACCCAGCAGGCCAGGGTGTATGGGGTCCAACCCGGATGTCGCGGCGACTGTGCGCTCTTGTATCTCTGGACCGGCCCGTTTGGTCGGGGCGTGGCCCTGGCGCTGGCCGAGTGCCGGAGCAAGGGCTATCGCTGCACGCTCGCCATCTGACATGCGGGTTGGCCTGCTCGCACTTCTGCTTTTGCCGGCGGTGGCTGCGGCCGCCGAGGTGCCCGTCTGGTCTGAAGAGTTCAATACGCCTGGCCCGCCCAGCGCATCGACCTGGTCCTACGACCTGGGTGCTGGTGGGTGGGGTAACGGTGAACTTCAGGAATACACCGCCAATGAGGACAACGTGCGCGTGGCCGGCAACGTCGACGGCGCGGAGGGCGGCGCGCTGGTCATCACGGCCCGCGAGCAGGCAGGCAAAGGCAAGAATCGTCGTGGGTTCACCTCTGCGAGACTTCGCACGCAGGACAAGTTTCATTTCAAGTTCGGGGTGCTGAAGGCGCGAATTCAGGTGCCCAACGTCGCGAACGGGCTGTGGCCGGCTTTCTGGCTGCTGGGCAACAATTTCTCGACGGTAGGCTGGCCGGCCAGCGGTGAGCTGGACATCATGGAAATGGGGCACCGTGATGCGATCAGCGCAGGAGTGGTGAATCGCAGGGTAGGTTCGGCGGCGCACTGGGATTTCAACGGCGACTACGCCGGGTATGGGCGGTTCGCGGACGCCCCGGCCGACCTCACGAGCGGCTGGCACGAGTTCAGCATCGAGTGGACCCCTGATTTCGTGGAAACCCGCATCGATGGTGGGTGGATCTGGCGCATTGACATCGCCAATCCGCAGTGCGGCTGCGAGGAATTCCAGTTGCCGCATTTCATCATCCTGAACCTGGCGGTGGGCGGGTACTACCCCGGCATCACCAGCGCCAACGGGATCACCGCGCCACTCCCGGCCGAGTACAAGATCGACTGGATACGCCTGTATGCCAACGAACACACTGTCATGGGTGGCGGTGGCGGCCCGAGTGCCGTGGTGGTGGACTCCATTGCTGCGGGCGTGACCGGGCGCAAGCGCGTGAAGGCCACGGCCGACCTGTCGCTTCGCGACAACCTCGGTGACCCGGTGGCCGGTGCCCAGGTGACCGTCCAGTTCACCGGTGGCTACAACGAGAGCGTCCAGGTCACGACCGGCTCCGATGGGTCGGCGCGGGCCCAGAGCAGCGGCAGCGGCAATGACGTGCCGTTTTCGGCTTGCGTTACTGCGATTGACTCGAGCCTCGTGTATTCAGGGAGTGGGGATTGCGACACCTACCCCTGAGCCGCCTGGTTGCCGGTGCCTGAGGATCCTGCGTCGGCCGGCGTGATCTCCCCCGATTTCGGGCCGGCTCGGGCTCGCGATCTGTGCACCGATTGCGGCTTGTCGCGCACACCCGATCATCAGCGCTGCGGACGGGCCTGCCAATTCATCAAGCCGGACTACCCTGCCCTCGAGGTCGCCGTGCACGGACGGAGCCGCGATTCATCGCGACCGGATGAGCTGCACTTTGGCCCCTTTCGACGCATGTTGCGCGCCGCGCTGGTGCCGCCATCACCGGGAGCCCAGTGGAGTGGGATCGCCAGCCGCTTGGGCGAGCGACTCCTGGAGACTGGCGCCGTGGACGCGGTGCTTGCCATGGCGCCCGACCCGGAAGATCGCTGGAAGCCCCGCCCTGTGATGGTGACCGATCCGGCGGCCATGGCCGGCTGTCGCGGGATGCGCATGGGTTATGCGCCCCTTCTGGCCCTGCTCGAGCCGGCGCGTGCCCTGGGTTACCGCAGGCTCGCCGTCATCGGCATTCCCTGCCAGGTCTATGCCCTGCGAGCCATCGAACGGGAACTCGGCCTTGAGCGACTGTACGTGATCGGCACGCCCTGCTCCGACAATACCTCCACCGAGAACTTTCACCGCTTCCTTGCGCTGCTGGATGAGAGCCCGGACAGTATTTCCTATCTCGAGTTTCGCCCTGACTATCATGTGGAAATCCGCTTCGACGATGGCAGACGTCGGGAGATTCCCTTCCTGCAGCTGCCCATAGCGCAGTTGCCGCCGGATTTCTTTCCTCTCACCTGCAGGACCTGTGTCGACTACACCAACGTGCTGGCCGACCTGACCGTGGGTTACATGGGGGGCGAGGGACGTCAGTGGCTCCTGGTGCGCAATACCCGTGGCGAGGAATTGCTGTCGATGCTCGCGGGTGAAGTCTCGTTGGCGCAGCCCGGCAGCGCAGGCCGCAGGCAGGGTCCGGTGCGCGGCTTCCTGGCCAATACCGAGCGCGCGGCGGGCGGCCTGCCACTACGCCGACTCCCCGCCTGGTTACGTCCCCTGGTGGGCTGGTTGATGCCGCGTGTGGGTCCGCGAGGGCTCGAGTTCGCACGCTCCCGGGTGGAGATGAAGGCCATTGAGACGGTGCTCCACCTGCGCCGTGCGCTACCGAGACGGATGTACGCGATGGTGCCGGCGCACGTGTGGAAGTTGGTCGAACCCTACGGACTCGAGCCCTTACCCGGCGAGCGGGGGCCCGGTCCTGGGTGATATCCTGCGCCGGTCTCAGGATCGGTAAGTCATGGACTCATCCCCAGCGGTACTCGAGCTGACCGAGGTCACCAAGACCTACGTGATGGGCGATCAGCCAGTGCACGCGCTGCGCGGCGTGTCGCTGGCCATCCAGCGCAACGAGTATGTGGCGATCATGGGTCCTTCCGGCTCGGGAAAGTCGACGTTGATGAACATCATCGGCTGCCTCGACACGCCCAGTTCCGGACATTACCGACTGGAGGGCGAGGACGTCAGCCGGATGAGCGACCGGAAGCTCGCCGAGGTCCGCAACCGCCGCATCGGTTTCGTGTTCCAGACCTTCAACCTGCTGGCGCGCTCGACCGTGCACAGTAACGTCGAGTTGCCCCTGGTGTACGCCGGAGTGCCGCGCTCGGAGCGTCGCCGCCGCGCCAGTGAGGTCATCGCCCAGGTGGGCCTGGCCGAGCGCAGCCGGCACCGGCCCAATGAACTTTCCGGCGGCCAGCGCCAGCGTGTGGCCATCGCCAGGGCGCTGGTCGGAGAGCCGTCCATCCTGCTGGCCGACGAGCCGACCGGTAACCTCGATACCACGACAGGCGAGGAGATCATGGCGCTCTTCGAGGCGCTGCATGCGGCCGGCCAGACTATCGTGCTGGTGACTCACGAGGACGACATCGCCGCCCATGCGCAGCGCGTCGTCCGCCTGCGCGACGGGGTCATCGAGCGCGACGAGCGTCGCCCCTGACCCCGCCGCGGCCCCTCAGGGCAGCAGGACCGTATCGATGACGTGGATGACGCCGTTGGACGCCGGAATGTCTGTCGCCACGAAACCCACCTCGCGGCCGTTGTTGTCGGTCAATTTTCCGCCGGACTGGTAAACAAACCCGCCCTTAAGCATGCGGATTTGGCTCTTGCCGAGCACCGCGTTGGAGGGCTGACGGCCATTGCTGACGTGGTACAGCAGTACGTCAGTCAGCAGCTCGGTGCTGGCCAGCAGGTCCTCTGCCGACACGCCAAGTTCCGCGAGCAGTGCCTCGAAGGCGGTATCGGTCGGTGCGAACACGGTCAACTGGCCGCGGGTTGACAGTGCGGTGGCGACGACCGGTTCTGCTGCTCCGACTGCGGCCAGCAGCACGTCCAGCTGCCCGGCGTAGGGGCCTTCCGAATTGGCGGCCACGGCGACGTCTACCAGACTCGGGGCGGCGGCGACCAGGCCGGGCGCTGACTGCTGCTGCCCGCGCTTACGCTTCTTGCCCGCTTCTGCCTCCGGTGCAAAACCGAGGCCAGCGACGAGGACGGCGCATAAGGCGGTAACGCCCAGCATGGTGGCACGAGTGAACATGATTCTTCCCTCCAAAATTATGTAAAATCCCCGAAAAATTACTGAGTTACAGCCATCTTAGTTCGGAGAAACCAATCCGGTGGATGCAGCAATAAGCCTCGATTCCTCGTTTGTCCTGCCTTGTGGCGCCGTGCTGCCCAACCGCTTGTGCAAAGCCGCCATGACCGAGGGGCTCGCCGACGGCTGGCTCCGCTCCACCCCCCGTCTGGAATCGCTGTATCGGACCTGGAGCGAGGGTGGGGCCGGGTTGCTGATTACCGGCAACGTCCAGGTCGATCGCCAGGTGCTCGAGCGTCCCGGCAACGTGGCCATCGACGTCACCGATCCCGCCACCGTCTCGGCGGAGGCCCGCCGCAGGCTGTCGGCCTGGGCTCGCGCGGGCACGGTGGCGGGCAACCACCTGTGGACCCAGATCTCCCATGCTGGGCGGCAGTCCCCTCGTTACGTCACCCGGACGCCGCTGGCGCCCTCGGCCGTGCAGCTCGAGATCCTCGGCAGCTACGCGCGGCCGCGCGCGCTCACCGAAGAGGAGATCCTGGCGCTCATCGATCGCTATGCCCGTGCCGCCGAGATCTCTCGCGAGTGCGGGTTCACCGGGGTGCAGGTGCATGGTGCCCACGGATACCTGATCAGTTCGTTTCTTTCGCCGGTCACCAACCGCCGCAGCGATGCCTGGGGTGGCAGCCTCGAGAATCGGGCGCGGTTCCTCATTGAGATCCTGCGCGCGACGCGACGCCGGGTGGGCGCCGACTTTCCGGTCGGCCTGAAGTTGAACTCCGACGACTTCCGCAAGGGCGGCTTCAGCAACGAGGAATGCATTCGTGTGGTCGAGTGGCTGAACGAGGAGTCGGTCGACCTGCTGGAGGTTTCGGGCGGCACTTACGAGCAGCCGCGCTTGATCGGTTTTGAGGGCAAGCGCGAGAGCGCCATGCCGGTTCGCGAAAGCACCCGCCGCCGGGAGGCCTATTTCGGTGCTTACGCGGAAGGGATTCGCCGCGTGGCGCGCATGCCGCTCATGATTACCGGTGGGTTCCGCAGCGCGGCCGCCATGGCCGGCGCAATCAGCGATGGAGATTGCGACGTCATCGGCCTGGGCCGGCCACTGTGTACGGAGCCCGACCTGCCGCAACGGCTCATGGCAGCCCCCAACACGGTGGCCCGGCGTTGGGAGAATGAGCTGGTCTATGCGAGGCGGGGCTGGCGCTCACCCGGAAGTCCGCTGTTGCCTATGCGGGTGATGAACGTGCTGAGTTCGCAGGGCTGGTACTACCAGCAGATATTCCGGCTCGCGGATCAGGGGCAAGCTGATCCGTCGATATCCTTGGGCAGCGCGGCGTTCGCCTACCTGCTCGACGAATTTCGGAGCGCTCGGCGCCTGCACCGCTGTCGCCGGCACCCCCCAGTCGACTGACCCGATTCAGGGCTGCAGGGCGGGTTGGAAGACACCGAGGGCGGCCGAAACGACCAGCCCCGCCCAGATTGCCAGCACCCAGGGCCGGCAGCGGCTCAAGCCGTCGTGCATCAACCGGTCACTTTCTGCTGTCGGTCCGCTGGTCTTCAGGCAGCGAAAGCCTTCGACGAACGGTGGCAGGTTTCTGCGAATCATGAGTCCGCAAGCGATCAGTCCGGCGAAGACCACCAGCTTGGCGGCCAGCCATTCCTGGCCGACGAGTCGGCCCGTTGCCAGCGATTCGATCGCCGAGACCAGCAGGGCGGCAATCACCGCGAGCCTGAACCACACGTCGGCCCGGGCCAGCATGCGACCAGAGGCGGTGCCCTGACGGGCATGCGTCAGATGCACGAGCGCGACCCAGGCCGGGCCCAGCAGCACGATGGCCAGCAGTTGCCAAGGGCTATGACGAATGCCAGAGAATTCGGCCAGCAATCCGCCCACCGTCAACATCAGCGCCATGCAGTAGCGCGGAATCATGTCCAGGTCGAGGAAGATCTTCGCCGCCGTCAGCCGCGCCTCGCGGGTCAGTGAAGCATCGACCACAAAGCGGCTGGCATAAAAGACGCCCACGTCACCGCCCAGCCAGTAGACGAACAGCAGCAGGTGCAGGAGGGTGGCAAGGCCCTGCAGGGCAGGCTCGAGCTCCACGCCCGGCTCAGGTCAGGAACCGCCGGGCATAGTCCTGCCAGGCGGCCAGGGATTCGGGGATGTCCGCCTCGCGCGGCGACTCGTAAGCGCGCATCCGGTCGCGGGCGCCAAATCCCGCCGCATAGTCCTCGACCGGGAGGTAATACAGGAAATGGATCAGCCGGTCCTGGAAGCGCCAGCGCTCGTCGTGGCGACGATAAGTGTCCTCGTAGCGCATGGCAGCTACCATCGTCCGGCCGTTGCGGTGCACCTCGGCATGCGAGGTCAACCAGCCGCGTGCCAGGTTCGGGTCGGCGGCGTCGAATTCGATGAGATGGTCATGGCCCACGTGCAAGGTCAGGGTCAGCGCGGCGAAGCGCTTGTGATAGGCCTCGATGACCTCAGCGCGGCCCTTCGAAACGATGACCCCATCCTTTGACCTGAAGCAGCCGTCGGGGGTGAAGAGTTCGCCAATGGCGTCGATGTCACGGTCATCCACTACCATGGTGTAGCGCGCCACCAGATCGCGGATCGCCTCGCGGTCTTCCAGTTGACGAATACGTGACTCCAGGCTGGCCTCGTTCATGCGTCGATCCTCCTCGGGATGGGATTGCCGTCCTCAAACTCGAAGCTCGCCAACACCTGGCGGGCCGTGCGCGGGTCGCGGATGTCGTCCACGCCCACCATGTCTGCCCGCATGCGGCCACCCTTTACCTCGCACAGGGTATAGCCGCTGTGCTCCCACTCGTGATAGCGGATATGTGGGTTAAGGTGCAGCACGCCTGACTTGTCGGTATTGCTGTTGGCGATCGAGGAAGTGACCAGTTCGCTGGCGAGGGTTCTGCCCCGCTGGTCCCTGACCTCGCTCACGAAGAAGGCGTGCAGGTCGCCGGTCATCATCACCGGGTTGGTCGTGCGGTGACGCACCAGGGCGTCGAGCAGGCGCTGTCGTGCGACGGGATACGCCGACCATCCGTCGGTGAAGACTAGCGGCGCCTCGGGGGTCCCTTCGTAGATGGGCGCAAAGGGGGTGCCGTAGGCCAGCAGGTTCCAGCGGCAGCGTTCGCCCGATAGTGCCGTATCGAGCCAGTCTTCCTGGCTCGAACCCAGCATGGTGCGGCTCGGATCTTCCAGTTGCGGTCGGCAGGCAGGGTCGGTCAGTCCCACCAACCGCCCGCCACCCGCGCCAACAAACAGCAGCTTGCGGCCGGCCTCGGTGTCGCAGGTGGCCGGAGTGGGCTCCCGGGCGCAGGCTTGGGCCGAGCGGTATTGGCGCGTGTCGAGCAGATAGAGCCTGGCTGCCGAGCCCCAGTCGAATGCCCCGTACACTTCGACTCCCCCGGCTGCACGTAGCCGCGAGGGGCGAACCGGCATGTGTTCGTACCAGGCCTGGTAGGCCGCCGCGCGCCGACGTACAAAGGCCTCGCGGCTCGAGGAACCACCGCAAAGCTCATGTTCGCTGGTCAATGCCGCGTAGTCGTTGTCGACTTCGTGGTCATCCCAGGTGACCAGCCAGGGGCAGGCTGCGTGGGCCGCCTGCAGATCCGGATCAACCTGGTATTCGGCATAACGGTTGCGATAGTCGGCCAGGGTGATGGCCTCGCGGCGATGGAACAGCCGCACCCGTCGATTGCCGTAGCCGTCCTCATAGATGTAATCGCCGAGTCCCAGGATCAGGTCGGGCCGGTCGGCAGCCATGTAGCGATAGGAGGAAAAGAACCCGTGCTCATAATGGGCGCAGGAGCCCAGGGCAAAGCGCAGGGCCGGCGCGTCGCCGTCGGCCGGCAGCGTCAGGGCTCGCCCCGGCGGGCTTTCGTAGCGACCCAGCCTGAAGCGATAGTGGTATTCATGCCCGGGTTGAAGCCCCGTTACTTCCACATGAACCGAATGGGCCAGATGGGCCAGCGCCAGGCTGCGCCCGGCACTTGCGATGCGCTGAAATCCCGGATCCTCGGCCACCTCCCAGTCCACCTCGAAGCCGGTGGTGCCGAGCTGTTCGGGTTCGAAGGGCTCGGGAGCCAGCCGGGTCCAGAGGACGAAGCCGTCGCGGGCCGGATCGCCGGAGGAGACCCCCAACTTGAAGGGATAGGAACTGAACCTGACCTGTGCGCCTGCGCGGACCAGTGGCAAACCTGCCATAGCGGTGGCTGCCGTGGCCTGCTGCACGAACCGCCGCCGCGTGATGAATTTCGCCATGGGGCCCTCCGGGAAACAGCCGGAAACTTAGACCCTGGCCGGGGTCTGCGCAAGCGGCGATGTATGGCGGTCAGATCCCGGCACCGCCCTCGAATCCGCGCTCCTGAGCCGCTGCCTGATACAAGCGGGTGCCGGCAGGCACTGAGCGGGTCAGCCACACGTTGCCGCCGATGATGCTGCCCCGCCCGATGGTGACCCGACCGAGGATGCTGGCGTTGGCATAGATGACCACGTCGTCCTCGACCACCGGGTGACGGGGTTCGCCCTTGACGAGTTGGCCCGTTGCGTCGCTGGTGAAGCTGCGGGCACCGAGGGTGACGCCCTGGTACAACGTGACGCGGTCGCCGATCTCAGCCGTTTCTCCGATCACCACGCCCGTGCCGTGATCGATGAAGAACTCGCGCCCGATCCGGGCACCCGGGTGGATGTCGATCCCGGTTAGCGAGTGGGCTGACTCGGACACAAGCCTCGGTAGCAGGGGAATCCCCAGCCCCTGCAGCGCATGGGCCATGCGGTGATAGGCCACTGCCAGTGGGCCGGGCAGGGCCAGCAGCGCCTCTTCGCTGGAGCGGCAGGACGGATCGTTACGAAATGCGGCGCGGGCATCGGCGAGCAGCGCTCCGCGCAGCGTGGGCAGAGATTCGAGGAACTGGCGAGCGGCGGTGGCCGATTCAGGCTGTGCTCTGGCTGGCGGATCCAGGTCGAGCGCATCGGCAATGGTGCGCTCCAGCCGCGCGGCCATCGCCGGCAGGGCCAGGGCGGCACGCTCCGCGTCGGGCGGCCCCAACAGGAGCAGCGCGTGCAGGTCGGCTGCCAGCAGGGCGACTGAGCCCGGGCGCAAGGTCCTGGGCAGGGAAGGCGTTCCGCCGAGGTCTTGGGTCAGCCGCTGCGCCAGCGCGGGCCAGGGCGCGCTGCCCGATGACTCTTCAGGAGGCGCCGACATTCTCATACAGCCAGGTGGAAAGGTAACGCTCGCCGAAGCTTGGAATGATCACAACGATCTGCTTGTTGCGAAAGGCTTCGCGACTGGCCAGCTGGAGGCCCGCATGCAGGGCGGCTCCTGAGCTTATGCCTACCAGGATGCCTTCCTCCCGACCCAGGCGCCGCGCCTGGACGGCGGCTTCTTCGTTGGTCACCGTGATCACCTCGTCGATCACCGACCGGTTGAGAACTTCGGGTACGAAACCGGCGCCGATACCGGCGATCTTGTGCGGCCCTGGCTGTCCGCCCGACAGGACCGGACTGTCAGCAGGTTCCACGGCCACCGCCGTGAAGCCTGGCTTCCTCGCCTTGAGGACCTCGGCCACGCCGGTGATGGTGCCGCCGGTCCCGACGCCCGCCACCAGGACGTCGACCCGGCCGTCCGTGTCGGCCCAGATCTCCTCGGCGGTCGTCCGCCGGTGGATGGCCGGGTTGGCTGGATTACTGAACTGGCCGACCAGCAGATAGCGCCCCGGGTCGCTGGCCACGATCTCCTGGGCCTTGGCCAGGGCGCCCCGCATGCCCTTGGCGCCTTCGGTGAGGACCAGGTCTGCGCCGAAGGCTTTCAGCATGCGTTGACGCTCGAGGCTCATGGTGTCGGGCATGGTCAACAGCAACCGATAGCCGCGCGCCGCGGCCACAAACGCCAGCCCGATGCCGGTATTGCCGCTGGTAGGCTCAACCAGCACCGTGTCGGCTTTGATCAGGCCCCGTGCCTCAAGGTCCTCGATCATGCTGACGCCGATTCGGTCCTTGACGCTGGAGCAGGGGTTGAAGAACTCCAGTTTCAGCAACAGCTCGCCCGGCAGGCCTTGCCCAAGCCGCTTGAGGCGGACCAGGGGAGTGCCGCCTATGGTGTCGAGAATGCTTTCGTAAATACGAGCCATGGGAACCTCCGCTAACTTGTCATCACTTTAGGGAATCGGCCCCCGCAGTGAAAATTGCCGGGGATACTCAGACCATATCGGAAGGTTATCGAGCTAAAAGCGCTGATCCGTCGCGATCAGCGCCGAAAGTGGGCTTATCTGCAGGCTATTGGCGGTAATTTCGAAAAAATGGAGGGTTGCCGGGCCTTTCGACCCGGTCCCCCCCGACATGGAAATCGATGAGACGCCTCAGCCGGTGTTCTGGCTGTCCATTCTCAGGCCGGTACCGCCACCCGAGACGTGCGCCACCACGGCCTTGCGGCGGTGGATGCGGGTGACCTTGCCCAGGTTGATGGCAAATGCCAGTTCAACGAAAGTTCCTTTGCGGAGGCCAAGGTCTTCGGTCTCAATGAATACGCCGTTCGCACTAAGATTGTGCGCCCTGCAAAGCCTGCCGCCCTTGCCGGGCAGACTGATGTACACCGTGGTCTTGGCTCTGTGCCTGGTGTGTAAACGACGTTCCATTCAGCGGTTTCCGAAACCCAACCTTCCCCGAAAGGAGTATGCCCACGGCACTGGTTGGAGGGAAGCCCAAATCTGCCCGAAACTGGAAATATTTCAGTAACACCAGCGAAAACATGGCATTACGTAAAATAGGCCAGCGCGAGGGCGGTGCCGAGTCAGTACGCGTGCCCGCTGCAAGCCATTGACACTCCAGCCGCGAACCCCGAAAATGCGCGGCTCATTTGCCGGAGGGGTACCCAAGCGGCCAACGGGGGCAGACTGTAAATCTGCTGGCTCATGCCTTCGTAGGTTCGAATCCTACCCCCTCCACCACCGGCTTTGGATGGCCTGTTCCGGGGCGGGAATGGGTCGGGAGCGTGTTCGGGAAGGGTTGCGGGTGTAGTTCAATGGTAGAACCTCAGCCTTCCAAGCTGATGATGTGGGTTCGATTCCCATCACCCGCTCCAACCGGGTAGGGGTAGCGGAGGGTAAGCGCCCACGTAGCTCAGTTGGTAGAGCACGTCCTTGGTAAGGACGAGGTCACCGGTTCAATCCCGGTCGTGGGCTCCAGTCTAGGCGTAGAGATTCGAGGTGAGTCGTGGCTAAGGAAAAATTCGTACGTAACAAGCCGCACGTGAACGTGGGGACGATTGGGCACGTTGACCATGGGAAGACGACGCTGACGGCGGCGTTGACCAAGGTGATGGCGGAGACGCAC
>JAURLT010000178.1 GCA_030831085.1 Gammaproteobacteria bacterium | reverse complement strand
CGGGGGATGCCCCGCCCGATCCGCCTCGAGGTTCGCCCGCTCAGCCCAGGATCCGCTCCCGCCGATACAGCCAGCCCGCCAGCAGGGTAAGCAACACCCCAAAGGCGAGGGTGCTCAGGCCCGAGACCGCAAGAAAGGCCGGCGGCAGCGGTTCGCCGCGCAGCAGGCCCTGGATCAGCAGGTGCTGCGACATGCTGGGGATGAGCATGAGGACGGGCGCCGCCTTCACGTCCAGCAGGCCCGCCACCAGGATCGGCAGTGTCGGGATGACCAGCACTGCCCCCAGCCAGGTCTGCGCTTCCTTGTAGCTGCGGGTGAAGGAGGCCACCACCGTGAGCAGCGCAGCGCCCAGCAGCGTGAACGGCAGCATGCTGACGAAGATCCCGAGCGCGATCGCCGGGCCAAAGTTGGCCGACATGCCGATCTCCTCCAGCGGAATGTAGGTGATCGCCTGGGAGGACGTCACGATGACCAGGACCAGCGCAATGGTCATGAACAGCGCGGAGGCCAGCACCTTGCCGTAGATCAGGTGTGCGCGCGGCACCGGCAGCGTCAGCAGGGACTCCAGCGAACCGCGTTCCCTCTCGCCGGCGGTGGCGTCGATGGCCAGGTACATGCCGCCCAGCAGGGTCGCCAGTACGATCAGGTAGGACAGCATGCCGAGCACCAGGGTGGAGCGGGTGGTGGGCGTCGACAGGTCCACCTGGTCGACCACCAGCGGCTGCACCACCAGCGGGGAGATGCCTCGCGCCTGCAGGCGCAGGCTGGCGAGGATCGAACCCCATTCCTGCAGCGCCCGTTCAGTCCGGCTGGCGTAGCGCTCGGCCCGCGAGTTGGAGGCATCGGCATACAGCTGCAGGCGTGCCGGCTCCCCGGCTGCCAGCTGCGTACCGAAAGACTCCGGCACCACCAGCACCACTCTTTCGACGTCCTCGGCGATCCAGGCCCTGAGGCCCTCATCGTCGGCATCCTGCAGGGTCAGGGTGAAGCCTCGCTGCCTGAGGAAGTGCACCAGGTTGGGAGCATGGTCGGCGCCAGCCACCGCGAGTGGCATGGCATCGTCGAGCGAGGTGATGGCGCGGTTCATGGACAGCGACAAGCCACCAGCAAACAGCAAAGGCCCGAACAGCGGGGTCAGGACCAGGCTCGAGAGCAGCGACCGGCGGTCGCGAACGGTCTCCATGAGCTCCTTGCCCAGCACGGTCAGCAGGGTGCGGATCATGCGAGGCCTTCCTGGTCACCGAGCACCTTGACGAAGGTCTCCTCCAGGCTGGTGCCGCCGAAGCGATCCTGGAGCGCAGCCGGCGTGCCGCTGGCGGCCACTCGCCCCTTGTCGATGATCACCACTTCGTCACACAGCGCTGCCACCTCCTGCATGACGTGACTGGAGAACAGGACGCAGTGACCTTCGGTCTTCAGCTCACGAATCAGTTCGCGCAAGGCACGGGTGGCCATCACGTCGAGCCCGTTGGTGGGCTCGTCCAGCAGCACGATGGCCGGTGAATGTACCAGCGCCCTGGCCAGGGCCACCTTGATCTTCTGGCCCTGCGAGAAGCCTGCGGTGCGCCGGTCGGCGAAGGGGGCCATGTCCAGCTTGCTGACCAGTTCATCGATGCGTCGCTCAAGCACCGTTCCGCCCATGCCGTGGAGGCGACCGAAGAAGCGGATGTTTTCCCTCGCCGTGAGCTGTCGATAGCTGCCCGCCGAGTGGGTGAGTACCCCGATGCGCCGCCGCGCGCCCAGCGGATCGCGGATGACGTCGATGCCGTCGACCAGGGCCCGACCGCGGTCTGGCTGCAGGACGGTGTAGAGGATGCGCAGCGTGGTCGACTTGCCGGCCCCATTCGGACCCAGGAGCCCGGTGATCCGCCCCGCGCCGGCCGTGAAGCTCACGTCCTGCACGGCGGCAACCTCGCCGAAGGATTTGCCCAGGTGTTCCACCTCGATCATGGCACTACTCCATTGAAGTTCACCATGAAGGGTGCCGCTTGCGAATCGTCCACGCAGCGCACGTCGAGCTCCCGCGTAGTGCCGGCATCGAGGAAGCGTTGCAGCAGCGACTGGGCGCAGCGCTGCACCAGCTGGATGTGGCCCTGGCCGCGAAAGCTCAGGTGCATTGCATCCGCGAAGCCTGCAGCGGCGGCGGCGCCATAGGCTGGCGGGGTCACGGGATCGAATTCGCCGGACAGCAGCAGGGCCGGGACCTGCGACTGCAGCGGCTGCTTCAGGTCGTCGTCCACCAGGCCGCGTGGCCAGTCGGCGCACAGCGCCTGGAGTCCTTCCACCATGTGGCGACCGAGGAAGGTCTCGTCGAGCGCCTCGAGCGCGGCTTCCGAGGTATCCATGAACGACGCGTCCTCGCTACAGGCCACGGCGTTGTGCATGCCCATGGCCATGGCCCCGGACATCTCCGCCTCGATGAGCCGCGCGCGGGCAGCGAGCGGGATGAGGTTGTCGTGGTGGGCAGCCTGGTCGATCAGCAGGGGAAAGACAGATGCCGCGAGGTCCGAGTAGACGGACATGCGTGCGGCCATCAGCAGATGCGCCTCGGTCAGCTCGAAGGCCGCGACCTCACCGGTCAGCGGGTCGGGGAGAGATACCCCTGAAGGCTGTCTGGCCAGGCGCTGCTGCAGGCCAGCGAAGTCCGCCGCGAGGCCGGGATAGCGCGCCTCACAGGCCGGCTCGCTCCTGCAGCGCTCGAAGAGCGCTTGCAGCGCGCGCTCGGCATCGATGGCAATCGCCGGCCCTAGCGCCAGGCCCGGCGGCACTACGCCATCGAGGATCAGGCTGCGTGCCTGCGCCGGATGGCGACGTGCATAGTGCTGGGCAACGCGGGTGCCGTAAGAGCCGCCATAGAGATTGATGCGCTCATAGCCCAGTACGGTGCGGACGGCTTCCAGGTCGGTGACTGCGACGCTGGTGGTATAAAAACGCGGATCGCCCGGCAGCGCCTGCAGGCACTCGCGCGACAGGCGCTCGATCGCCTCGCGACTCTCGTCGAACTCCAGGGTCTCGAGCGGCAGGTCGCAGTCCAGCCGGTTCGAGTCACCGGTGCCGCGCTGGTCGACCAGTACCAGGTCGCGCGTCCGACGTACGCCACCCAGGGCACCGAGCATCGGGACGAAGGCTTCGCGCGCCCCCTGACCCGGTCCACCGGCGAGGAGGAACAGCGGATCCGCCTTGCCGCGCGCCGAGATGGCCGGCAGCACGGCAATCGACAGTGCGATGCGCCGCCCCGCTGGCCGCGCGGGATCTTCGGACACCTCCAGGGTTCCGCAGCGCGCCTCGACCGAGCCCAGGCCCTGCGGATGGGACAGGCGGCAGGGAGTGAGTTCCAGCGCGGGTTCCCCGGCGAATGCCCTGACGCAGGCGAGCCCGGCGAATAAGGTGACCCAGGGCCTCATGGGGACATCTCTTGCTCCAAAATGCGAATGCAGATTATTGCAGGGCGCCACCAGCGGAGGGGTAAAATTCAGCGGTTATGAACAGCTACGACGTCATCGTCATCGGCGGCGGCCATGCCGGCACGGAGGCAGCTCTGGCGGCGGCCCGCATGGGTGCGCGCACGCTGCTCATCACCCAGAGCCTCGAGACGCTCGGGCAGATGAGCTGCAACCCGGCCATCGGTGGCATCGGCAAGGGTCATCTGGTGCGCGAGATCGACGCCCTCGGCGGGGCGATGGCGCGCGCAGCCGACGCGGCCGGCATCCAGTTCCGCACCCTCAACGCCAGCAAGGGCCCCGCGGTGCGCGCCACCCGCGCCCAGGCGGATCGCCAGCTGTATCGCCGGGCGATCCGCCGTCAGCTCGAGGCCCAGCCCGGACTGGAGCTGTTCCAGCAGGAAGTGGCTGATCTCGTCATAGAGGGCGGGCGGGTGAGGCGGGTGGTCACCGCGCTGGGTCCCGCCTTCGAGGCGCGGAGCGTGGTCCTGACTACCGGCACCTTCCTCGGTGGGCGCATTCACGTCGGGCTCGACCAGCACGCCGGCGGCCGCGCCGGTGATCCGCCCTCCCTGCGCCTCGCCGCCCGCCTGCGCGAGCTGCCGCTTCGGGTGGGACGGCTGAAGACGGGCACTCCCCCGCGACTCGATGGCCGCACCCTCGACTGGTCGGTGATGACGCGGCAGCCGGGTGACGAACCCAGGCCCTGCTTTTCCTTCCTGGGCTCGACCGCGGACCATCCCCGGCAGGTGCCCTGCCACATCACTCATACCAACGAGCGGACCCACGAGCTGATCCGCGCCGCGGCCGACCGCTCGCCCATGTTCACCGGTGTCATCGAAGGCATCGGCCCGCGTTACTGCCCCTCGGTCGAGGACAAGATCACCCGCTTTGCAGACAAGGCTTCGCATCAGGTCTTCGTGGAGCCCGAGGGACTCGACACCCACGAGGTGTATCCCAACGGGCTCTCGACCAGCCTGCCCTACGACGTGCAGGTGGAGTTCATCCAAAGCATCCGCGGCTTCGAACGCGCCCACCTGCTGCGGCCCGGTTATGCCATCGAGTACGACTACTTCGACCCGCGTGACCTGCACCACACCCTGGCATCGAAGCACGTCGAAGGGCTGTTCCTGGCCGGCCAGGTCAACGGTACGACTGGCTATGAGGAGGCTGCCGCCCAGGGCCTGCTGGCGGGACTGAATGCGGCGCGCTCGGCTCGCGACGAGGCGCCCTGGTGGCCGCGGCGCGATGAGGCCTACCTTGGGGTGCTGGTCGACGACCTCGTCACCCGCGGCGCCAGCGAGCCCTACCGCATGTTCACCAGCCGCGCCGAGCATCGGCTGCTGCTGCGCGAGGACAACGCCGACCTGCGCCTGACTCCGCGCGGACGCGAGCTCGGCCTCGTTGACGATGCACGCTGGGCGTTCTTCGAAGCCAAGCGGGACGGCGTCGAGCGTGAACTTGAGCGACTGGAAACGGTGATGCTGCGGCCGGGTGGCGCGGATGCCGGCGCCTGCGAGGCCCTGCTCGGCGCGCCGCTGACGCGCGAGCAGCGCGCCTTGGAATTGCTGCGCCGACCCGGGGTGGACTACCACGCCCTGACGGCCCTCGACAGCGTCGGTCGCGGCCCGTCCTGGGAGGATTCCCGCCTCGCGGCGCAGGTCGCGCTGCAAGTCGATGTGCAGGCGAAGTACGCCGGCTACATCGATCGGCAGCAGCAGGAGATCGAGCGCCAGCGACGCCATGAGGACACGCTCCTGCCCGCCGACATCGACTATGGCCTGGTGGCCGGGTTGTCGAACGAGGCCCGCCAGCGACTCGTTGAGGCTCGTCCTGTCACGCTAGGCCAGGCCTCGCGCTTGCCGGGCATCACTCCGGCGGCGGTCTCGCTGCTGCTCGTGCACCTGAAGCGCGGCTCGCGCGCTGCCTGAACTCATTATTCTGGAGATCCCGTATGTACACGCTTCATTACGCCGCCGGCGCCGCGAGTTTTGCTCCCCACTGGCTGCTGATCGAACTGGGCGTGGAGCACCAGCTGGTGCGGGTCGACCTCTCGGCCGGCGAGCACAAGCAGCCCGCCTACCTGAAGCTCAATCCGAACGGCGTAGTGCCCACCCTTTTGGTGGACGGGCAACCGATGTGGGAGGCCGCGGCCATCCTGCTCTGCGTGGCGGCCAGGCACCGCGAGCGCGGGTTGGCGCCCGAGGTGGGCACGCTGGAACATATGACCTACCTGCAATGGATGGTGCACCTGACCAACACCTTGCAGCCGGCCTTCATTGGCTGGTTCTATCCCGAGCGACTGGCCGGCCAGGGCGGTGATCCGGAGGCCGCCAAGGCGGCTGCGCGTGAGCGGATCGAGTCGGGCTGGGAGCGTATCGACGCGGCGCTCGCCTCAGGTCAGGGCTACCTCGCCGGATCGCGCCTGCTGGCGGTGGACTTCATGGCGACCATGCTGATGCGCTGGTCCCGCAACATGCCGAGGCCTGCCACGGAGTGGCCCGCCATCCGTGACTACGTCTCCCGCATGAAGACCCTGCCGTCCTTCCGCCTGCTGTACGAACGTGAGGGCCTGACCGAGTGGGCTTGAGCCGCCGCTGGCGCTGGAGCGGGCTGGCCGCGGTGCTGGCCACCCTCGGCGCCTGGTGGCTGGTGGGAAGCGACGAGCCTGCCCCGGGCGCTGCGACGACTCCCGACCTGCTGCGACTCGAACGTGGCAACGGCGCCGAGCCGGACTCACTGGATCCGCAACT
>JAURLT010000177.1 GCA_030831085.1 Gammaproteobacteria bacterium | reverse complement strand
TGGGTCTGATTACGTTGGACGCGCAGGTCTGGACGGAGAGCGCCTTGGCCATTTTGCTCGGCATTGGTCTTGGCGCATGGTCCCGTTTGAGTAGTGTACGTCGGGAGTGGCTAGGCTGGCTGATTCTTGCCGGTGTGGTGATCAACTGGAGCAGTGGTCTTGCGTTTGGTGGTGAGGCGATGGCCACTCGAGGGATGGTCACCAGCCTTCTGTACCTCCCCGTGCTGTTGGTTGCCTTGACGCTGATGGGTTCTGCTACGCCGTGGGCGGCTCGCCTGACATTGGTGTTCATGGCCGCCATTTACCTCGCGGGAGCCCAGCGCGATGCACTGTCTGCTTTGCCTTTCTTTTTTTGGCGCCTGCCCTTGGGCTTCCTCTTTGCCTACGGTCTATTGCTCCACTTTCTCGGAGTCTGGGTTAGTCAGGTCGATGCCTTGATGGCCAGCCTGTCCCGGGAGTCGGTCCTTGCCAAGGCAGCCGCGACCGACGCGTTGACCGGGCTGCCTAATCGGCGCGCCGCCGAGGCGATGATCGAAACCGCGCTGAAGGCGGGCGATCGGGTGGCATTGCTTTCCCTCGATGTCGATCACTTCAAGGACGTCAACGACGCCCTCGGTCACGAGGCCGGGGATGCCATTCTCTGTTCCCTCGCACGTACGCTTGCCGTGCACCTCCGTTCGTCGGACACTGTATACCGGTGGGGCGGGGAGGAGTTCGTTGTGCTGTTGACGGGAGCCGAGGCCGATGACGCCGAGCGCCTAGCGGGCAGGCTCAGGCGCGCCGTGCGTGAGGAGTCGAGCGGTTGGCTGGTGCCGGTGACCGTCAGTGTCGGCCTTGCCTGGGCGCGAACGGGAGATGCCATGCGGGACGTGATACGGCGGGCGGATGCGGCCCTGTATCGGGCCAAGGGTGCGGGGCGCGATCGCGTGATGGTGGCGGCTTCCGAGTCTGGCGTCGTCCCCTTGCGCAATCCCGCTCCGGGGCTGGCAGGCCGACGAGCCTCCTGATGGCGGGCCGGTTCAAGCGCAGCTGGGCACTGGCCGGCATGGCGCTGGGCCTGATCCGGCACGATCGCAGCCTGCTGGTGTTCCCGCTCCTGTCGGGCGTGGCTTCATTGCTGGTGATCGCGAGCTTCGTCCTGCCGTTGATGGACGAGGGACGGCTGGCTGCCTGGGCCGAGCAGCCCCCAGCCGCAGCCTATGGCTTGATGTTCCTGTTTTACGCGGCCATGTATTTCGTCACCTTGTTCTTCAACACGGCGCTGGCGAGCGTGGCGCTGCTGCACCTGGCCGGTACCCCGGCCACCTGGAGGGACGGGCTCGCGCGCGCCACTTCCCGACTGCCTGCCATCTTCGGTTATGCGGTACTGGCCGCCACGGTGGGTACGCTGCTGCGCATGCTGGAGGAGCGTCTCGGCTGGATCGGTCGGGCCGTGACGGCGGTACTCGGCGTGACCTGGACCGTGGTGACCTTCCTGGTGGTGCCGGTCCTGGCCGCCGAGGGCAAGGGGCCGGTCGAGACCTTAAATGAGAGTGGCCGACTATTGCGCACGACCTGGGGTGAAAACCTGATCGGCCAGGGCGGGATCGGGGCAGCAGCCACCGTTGCCTACTTGTTGGTCGGCGTCCTTGGCATCATCGGCCTGGTGGCCGCCGAGTCGGTAGCCGGCAGCGCGGGCCTGGTCGCCGCCCTGGTCATCCTGGTTGCCGCGCTGGTGACCCTGGCCGTAGTCCACGCAGCCATGTCGGGCACCTACGCAGCAGCCCTGTACGTCTACGCCACCCGTCAGCAAGCGCCGCCCGGGGTGTCGGCTGCACTCATGGCGGACGCCTTCGCGCCGAAGAAGCAGGACTGATCGACGATCATGTCCACCCTTGAGGAGCGGCTGGCTGCGATCGAGCGCCGATTGGAGGCGCTGGAAAGCCAGCAGGTGGGCGAGCCAGCGCCCGCGCCGACCCCCGCCGAGACCTGGCGTGCCTATGAACGCCTGCGCGAGACGCCGGCGGCGCAGCCCCGGGCACCCCGCCATTTTCCTGTGACACAAATCCTCGGCTGGACCGGGGCGAGCGCGATCGTGCTCGCCATGGCCTATCTGATTCGTCTGGGGCTGGAGTCCGGGTGGCTGACGCCGGTGCGCCAGCTTGGCCTGGCGCTGTTTGCCGCCGCGAGCCTGATAGTTGCCGGTTTGCGCCTGCGGACAGAGGATCGAACCTATGCCGGGCTGCTCCCCGCGGGCGGCTTGGTCATCCTGTTCCTGGTGATCTACGGCGCCCACCTGCTCTACGGCTTCGTCGACGCCAGGACCGCGGCGGTGCTCGTGATCCTGACCAGCCTTTCCACGCTGTGGCTGGGGCGCCTGTTCGCGAGCGAGTTGTACGCGCTGTTCGCCGTAGTCGGCTCCTACTCCGCACCTTTCCTGCTTCCGGCGTCTTACGCAACGGTGACCGACCTGGTGGTTTATTACGCGGCGTGGAGCATGACCTTCTGCGCCTACTCCACCTGGACCGGGAGTCGACGCCCCTACCTGCTCGCGGGTTATCTGGCCCTGCTCGGTTTCAACCAGCTCTGGCGCGGCCTCGCCCCGACGGAGTGGCAGGCCGCCCTGGTGTTCCAGCTGGCTCACCTGGCGATCTTCCTGATCGGCACCACGGTGTACTCGCTGCGACGCAAGTCGCCGCTTGGCGCGGCCGAGGCCCTCGCCCACCTGCCGCTGCTGCTGATTTTCTATGCGTTGCAGTACGAGCTGCTGGCCCTGCATTTGCCGGATGCGGCGCCCTGGATTGCGCTGGGCAGCGCGGCGCTGGTGGCGATGGCCGCGATGATGGCCACCCGGCTCGGCCTCCCCTCGCGGTCAGGTGTGCTGCTGGCCGGCACCTACGCGGCGCTGGTGGTGTTTCACGCCGGTTACGTGGAGCTGCTCCCGGATCATTTCGCACCCTGGGTGGGTGCGCTGGCCTTGCCGTTGGCCGTCGTGTTGACCCTCGCGCGTGACCGCCAGCGGCTGACCGGTATCGCCCAGCCCATGCAGGTGTTGATGGTGGTGGTTTTCCTGCTCAACTACCTGCGCGTGACCCTTTCCTGGGAAGCGCACGGCGATTGGCTGGCCTTGCTATATGGCGTCGAACTGTATGCGGGCTATGCGCTGACTCGCCGTCACCCGGAGACCGAGGACCTCGGCAGGGCGGCGCTTTTCCTTGGTCATGTGGCAGTCCTCGCGGGGGCGATGCAACTGCTCGACGATCGGTTCCTGGTCTCGCTCGCCTGGGGCGTGGTGGCCCTGGCGGCGCTGGCCCTGGCGTTCCGCCTGCGTGATCCTTTTCTTGGCAAGTCGTCGCTGCTGGTCTTCGCCGCCTCCGCCGCCAAGGTGTTCCTGTTCGACCTGTCCGGTGCCGCGCCCCTGACCCGCATCGGTTCCCTGCTGGTGCTCGGGGCCACGCTCTATGCGGGCGGCTGGATGTATCGCCGCCTGTCGGAGATGGAGCCGGTTGCCGCTAGAACACCACGGTGACCACGTTGGAGCAGCCCTCAGAACCGGCGGCGTTCTTGCAGGCCCGGTACTGGTAGGTGGCAGCACCCTTGGAAATCCGCTGATCGGTAAACGTGGTCCCCGAGAGCGGGCCGGCGATGTTCTCGCCGTTCCTGAACAGGTATACCCCCGAGCTGGCGCCCGACCAGGTCAGGTCCACGTACTGATAGCCCTTGATCTTGTACCCGTTGGCTGACAACAGCAGGTCGATGGTCTCGGACACCACGGTCAGGGGGCCCGCCGGATCGGAATCGCCGGCAAAGTTATAGGCCTTGACCTGATAGTCGTAACTGATGTTGGAGCCCACTGTCGCATCAACGAAAACGGTGACGTCGGGGCCCACCAGCCCTGCTTCTACCCAGTCCTGGGACCCGGTGAGCCGCCTCTCGATCCTGAAGCCGGTTTCCTCTGCCGACTCGTCCGTCCACCCGAGGGTGATGGTCCCGGGCTGTTTCTGGATCAGCCCCAGCCCAGACGGGGAAGCCGGGGGATCGCCGCCTCCACCGCTCAGGTCGGTCACCACGACCACCTCGTTGACGCTGAAAGTATCCAAACTGGTATTGCCGGCCTGGCGATCACCATCCCGCACGCGGACACGCACTTCCCCGGCTACTGGTGCCGGGAACGGGTAGACCAGCGTGGTCTCGGTGGCGGAAGAGAACACCAGGGCGGGAGAAGAGGGCGGATAGCCCTGACCGTTATAGGCCACATCGATCACGAAAGTGTCGCCGTCGCTGGACACGGGAGCACTCGCAGTGATCGACAGGTAGGCAGGGCCCGGCGGAACGTTGCCAATTACCCACTCGTGTTCCAGCAGGCTGTACCGACTGCTGGGCTTGCCGCCGGACCGCACTTCTGTGAGCGACTGACGTTCGCCGTCTATGGCCCAGGTCGCGGACAGGCCGCCCATCACGGTACCGGCGGCCGTGAACTGGGAGCTTGCGGTGCTGTAGGCCTCCGTCGGTTGCGCGGGTGTCGTTTCCCTGACGATCGCCGACGGCGCGCTGTCGCCTGCGGCGTTGTAGGCGATGACCCGGTGTTCGTACTGGGTTTCGGCCAAGAGGCCGGTGTGCACGAACAGCGTTGCGCCCTCCGGGGCAAGGCCCGCTTCCGACCATTCGCCATCGCTGCGGGATTCAATGCGGAATCCGCTCGCGGCGGTCACGGCCGACCAGCTCACCTCGATGGTGTCGAAGGCCGTGGCCGTCGAGGCCACGCCGGTCGGCGTCGGGGGCGGCTCTGACGACTGGCAAGCCACCGGCAGGTCGAAGGCCTCGGTCACGCTGAGGCTGCTGGCAGTACCGCCATCGCTCGCGCTCACACCCATGCCCCGCTTGGCAAAGGCCGACCAGATCTCGCACTGGTTGGCCCCTCCATTGTTGTTCTGGTCAGCCAGCAGGATGGCATCACGGGCATCCAGGAACGTGGGGTTGCAGGGTTGCAGCTTCAATCCATCCACCACCAGCTGCATGGCCAGGTTGTTGCCCCCGGTACCGGCGTAACGGTCGGGGTCGAAGCCATGCTTGTCGACCAGCGCCCATAGCATTTCCCACAACGTGGTGGCCCATACCGAGCCGACCCCATGAGGCACGGACAGCTGCCCAAACTCGGTGCCGTTGGCAAGGTCCTGATAGGTCATGGGATTGACGGAGAGGTCCGTGCTGTAGCGATAGGGGCGGATGCCACCGCCGCTGCGGGGCTGGTAAAGGACGTAGGTCCCAATGCCGCGTGGCGTTGCCCCGGTGTCGCCCGCCTGCCCGGTCAGGAACAGCCCG
>JAURLT010000176.1 GCA_030831085.1 Gammaproteobacteria bacterium | reverse complement strand
GCCGACCTGGAGAGGATGGCGACGGCGATGGAAGCGTCGCTGGGAGAACTGGCATGAAGACCACGCTCGCTACCAAAACTGAAAGTGTCTACGCCCGCTCCCGGCCGGGAGCGAGCGGCACCGGCATCGTCGATCCGGATTTCGATACCCGGCACCTGCCGCTGGCAAGCTGGCTGCCCGATGGAGAGTGCCGAGGCGAACCGGTCGGCTTGCCGGAACTCAGCGAACTGGAGGTGGTAAGGCACTTCACGCTGCTCAGTCATGATTCTCATGGTGTGGACACCGGCGCCTACCCGCTGGGTTCCTGCACCATGAAGTACAACCCGAAACGGAGCGACCATCTCGCCAGCCTGCCTGGATTTGCCCACGTGCACCCGCTGCAGCCCGCCTCGACCATGCAAGGCGTCTGGGACTTCATGCTCGACCTGCAGGAGCACATTGCCGAGCTGACCGGGATGGACGCGGTTACCTTGCAACCTGCAGCCGGTGCCCATGGCGAGTTCACCGGACTCCTGGCCATGCGCGCCTGGTTTGCCTCGCGGGGTGAGCAGCGCAACGTCATCCTGATCCCCGATTCGGCGCATGGCACCAACCCGGCCAGTGCCGCCATGGTGGGCTTCCAGTGCCGGATCATCCCGACCACGGCCAACGGCCTGATGGACCTCGAGGCCTTCCGGCGCGAGCTCGGGCCCGACGTGGCCGGCCTGATGCTGACCAACCCCTCCACCCTCGGGCTCTTCGAGGAGAACATCGTCACCATCGCCGAAGAAGTGCACGCGGCCGGTGCGCTGCTTTACTACGACGGCGCCAACCTCAATGCCCTGATGGGTATCGTCCGGCCCGGCGACATGGGCTTCGACGTCATTCACGTCAACACCCACAAGACCCTGGCCACCCCGCACGGCGGCGGCGGACCAGGGGCAGGACCCTGCGGTGTGAAGGCCTTCCTCGAGCCCTTCCTGCCGGGACCGGTCATCCGGCGTGGTGACGACGGCAAGGCCTTTCCGGACTACGATCGGCCGCACAGCGTCGGCAAGGTCAAAAGCCATTTCGGGCACATCGAGGTGCTGCTCAGGGCCTATGCCTACCTGCTCGCCAACGGCGGCGAGGGTCTGAAACAGGTCACGGAAAACGCGGTCCTGAACGCCAACTATCTCAAGGCACGACTCGCGGACTTGCTGCCGCCGATCTTCACCCAGCACTGCATGCACGAGTGCCTGTTGAGCGGTGGCTCCCTGCAGGTGAGTGCTTTCGACTTCGTGAAGCGCCTGATCGACTACGGCATCCACCCCCCCACGCTGGTGGGCGCCGGGTGCGTGCATTTTGCCAAGGACTACTCGGCCGCAATGCTGATCGAGCCCACCGAAACGGAGAGCAAGGCCTCGCTCGATCACATCATCGAAGCGTTTCGCAAGGTAGCCTCGGAAGCGGCGTTGGCGCCTTACCTGATCGAAACCGCCCCGCACACCACGGCGGTCGCCAAGATCGTCAAGGATGAGGTGGCCTGGATGAGCGTGCTGGAGGTGAAGGCATCATGAGAGTTGAAGTACCTAGCCTGAAGTCGGCCAGCCTGTTGGCAGTCGAAGACACCAACATGATACGGGTGTTGCTGGTTCGACACCTCAAACAGGCAGGCTACACGGACATCACCGAGGCGGTCGACGGCCAGGCGGCGCTCGACGTGCTGGCCACCAAGCCCATCGACCTCGTCCTGCTCGACATCAACATGCCCGTGCTCGACGGTTATGCGACGCTCGAACGGATCAAGGCCGACGAAAAGCTGCGCGATATCCCGGTGATCATGATCACCGCCGTGGATTCCATCGAGAGCGTGGCGAAGTGCATCGAGATGGGCGCAGAGGACTACCTGCCAAAACTGTTCAACCCCATCCTGCTCAACTCTCGCATCCAGTCCTGCCTGGAAAAGCGTTGGCTGCATCGGCGTGTGGCCGAGCTGCAGGGAGGCTAGTCGACCCCTAGAGCGCCTCGACCCGTGCGCGATCCGCCGCAGCATAGTCGACAATCTCGCGGGCAAATGGGCCGGCGACCGCCAGCGACGAAAAATCCAGCGGCACGTCTACATACTGCAGGCGCAGCGCGTCCCTGCCCTTGTTGAACAAGGGCGCCAGGCCGCCGTAGAAGAACCCCAGCCAGCCTGCTACTTCACAGGCGAGGTCGGTATTGGGATCCTCCAGGCACAGGTCGAGATAAATCACCCGGGTTCCGGATCGACGCACCAGTTCGTCGCGGGCCGCGCGCAAGCGGTGGGCAATGTCCTCGCCGCAGCGGCTGACCTCGATCAGGCCGAAGTCGGCCATGCCGACGAAGATGACGCTCAATTCCGACTCTGCAGGCGGCGGTGCCTCGTCCACCGCTTGCACCTCGATGCCGCAGCCCTGGTAGGTCCTGGCAAGGATGTCGCGGTGGCGCTCCGGCAGGTGCACCACACGCCGCGCCGGTCGAGTGAGGGGTTGCAGGTACAGCAACACACTGGTTCGGTCGCTCCCTGCTTTTTCGATGGACTTGAGCTCCATGTTCACCCCGACCATGGCCAGGCTGACGGCGCAGGCACGCGCACCGAGTTTTTCATTGGCCTTTTGCGAGTAGGGGTGCGCCATGGTGGGCTGGCTGAACACCGCCAGCAGTCCGGCCTCGGCGGCCTGCTGTTCGGTGAAGCTGCGCATACGTTCCATCAGGCTGCGACCCCGATGCGCCGGATCCACCACCGCCTTACCCAACTCACCAGTAGCGCACTCGCCCGTGCCCAGCTTGCCGAAGCTCTTGACGTCCAGCGCGTAATGCCCCACCACCTCGCCGGCAAGGGTTACCGCGACCACCGACATCACGTAGCCGGCTTCGTTCAGCTCGCGGATACGCTCCGGCAGGTAAAAATCGTCGATCGGATAACTGAATCCATAGGTCCGGTACATGGCACGTGCGATGCGCGTCCAGTCACCCGGTTCTCCGGCCCGCCGGATGACGTAGTCCTGTTCCGGCGCCAGCGGAGCCTGTTCATCGAACCGCTGCAGGGAGGCCGCGCCCTCGGTCTCGACAATGGCCGCCACCGGGCGGTCGAAGGACAGTTGCAGGCGATTACCGCCCCGTCCAAGCGGCTGCCAAGCCGCGCGGTCCGCCATGGCCCGTATCAGCCGCTGGCCCAGGCCACCGAGTTCCTCGCCACCCGCGCCATCGGTATCGAGCGGCGGGATCTCGCGATCGTCGAACCGGATATCGAGCGCAAGAGGCGTCAAGCTGGATTC
>JAURLT010000175.1 GCA_030831085.1 Gammaproteobacteria bacterium | reverse complement strand
TCGCATCCCTGGTTCGTCGCCGTGCAGTTCCACCCGGAGTTCACCTCCAATCCCCGCGACGGCCACCCACTGTTCGCCAGTTTCGTGGCCGCCGCTCGCCAGCACGCGGCGGGCAAGCTGCCCAAGGCCGCGAGCGCATGAAGCTCTGTGGCTTCGAGGCCGGGGCCGATCAGCCCCTGTTCCTCATCGCCGGTCCCTGCGTGGTGGAGTCTCGCGAACTCACGCTGGAGATTGCCGGCACGCTGAAGGAACTCACCGCGGCGCTCGGTGTGCCGTTCATCTTCAAGGCCTCCTTCGACAAGGCCAACCGCTCCTCGCGCGCCTCCTATCGCGGTCCGGGCATGGAGGCTGGGCTCGCCGCGCTGGAGGCGGTCAAGGCGACCCTGGGGGTGCCGGTGCTCACCGACGTCCACGAAGACACCCCGCTGGCCGAGGTGGCCTCGGTGGTGGACGTGCTGCAGACGCCTGCCTTCCTGTGCCGGCAGACCAATTTCATCGTCAACGCCTGCTCTCAGGGGCGCCCAGTCAACATCAAGAAGGGCCAGTTCCTCAGCCCTTGGGAGATGGCCAACGTCATCGACAAGGCGCGCTCCACAGGCAACGAGCAGGTCATGGCCTGCGAGCGGGGCTTCAGCTTCGGCTACAACAACCTGATCTCCGACATGCGCGCGCTGGCCGTGATGCGCCGCATCGGTGCCCCGGTGGTGTTCGATGCCACCCATTCCGTGCAGCTGCCGGGTGGGCAGGGCATCGCTTCCGGCGGCCAGCGTGAATTCGTGCCGGTGCTGGCGCGTGCCGCGGTGGCGGCTGGCGTGGCCGGCATGTTCATGGAAACCCACCCGCGGCCCGAACAGGCCCTGTCCGACGGGCCCAACGCATGGCCCCTGGGACGGATGAAAAGCCTGCTGCAAACCCTGGTCGAGCTCGACCGCGTGGTGAAGTCGAGACCCTTCGAGGAGGATGCGCTGTGAGCCGGATCGCCAATATCGTGGGACGCGAAGTGATCGACTCGCGCGGCAACCCGACTGTGGAGGCCGACGTGCTGCTGGAATCCGGCGCCATGGGTCGCGCGGCCGTACCTTCTGGCGCCTCCACTGGCTCGCGCGAAGCCATCGAGCTGCGCGATGGTGATGCCGCGCGCTACCTCGGCAAGGGCGTGCGCAAGGCCGTGGGTCACGTGAACAAGGAGTTGCGCGACCTGCTGGTTGGTTGCGCCTCCGAGGACCAGTCCGCCCTGGACCGCCGGATGTGCGAACTCGACGGCACCGAGAACAAGTCACGCCTGGGGGCCAACGCCATGCTGGCCGTCTCCCTGGCTGCGGCCCATGCCCAGGCCCGAGAGTCCGGCATCGGGCTGTACCGCCTGCTGGGCGGTGAGGCCGCGACCGGCATGCCGCTGCCCATGATGAACATCATCAACGGCGGAGCGCATGCGGATAACAGCCTCGACATCCAGGAGTTCATGATCCTGCCGATCGGGGCCCCGAGCTTCGCGGAGTCCTTGCGCTACGGCGCCGAGGTGTTTCACACCCTGAAGAAATTGCTGCACCAGCGCGGTCTTGCCACGGCAGTAGGCGATGAGGGAGGTTTTGCTCCGAACCTGCCCTCCAACGAGGCGGCGCTCGGCGTGATTCTGGAAGCCATCGAAGTCGCGGGCTTCCGTCCGGGTCGCGACATTTGCCTGGGGCTCGACGTGGCCAGCAGCGAGTTCTATCGCGAGGGTCGCTATCACCTGGAGGCCGAGGGCCGACAGTTCAGCAGTGCAGAGTTTGCCGACTACCTCGCCGAGCTGGCCTTCCGTTACCCCATCGTTTCCATCGAGGATGGCATGGCCGAGGGCGATTGGGAGGGCTGGGCGGGCCTGACCCGCAAGCTGGGACAGCGTGTCCAGTTGGTGGGCGACGACCTGTTCGTTACCAATACGCGCATCCTTTCTGAAGGAATCGAAAAGCACGTTGCGAATTCGATCCTCATCAAACCGAACCAGATTGGCACGCTGACCGAGACCCTGCAGGCCATTTCGATGGCGGTCGATGCGGGTTATTCGGCGGTGGTCTCCCACCGTTCGGGTGAGACCGAAGACAGCACCATCGCCGACATCGCGGTGGGCACGCGCGCGACCCAGATCAAGACCGGTTCGCTGTCGCGCTCCGATCGCATGGCCAAGTACAACCAGCTGCTCAGGATCGAGGCCGAGTTGGGCCCGCGGGCCAGTTTCCCGGGGCTCTCGGCGTTGCCGGGCTCGGTATCTCCTGGCGTGGGTTGACAGCAAGTTGCGGAAACTCCTTTAAAAAAGTTTTGCAAAGCCTTGCCAAGCCGTTGAGGGGCAACATATTATGTCGCCTCAATGAGGGTCACCTTCGTCAGTCTTTCGCTGGGCCTGCTGCTCCTGCAGGGGCAGTTGTGGGTCTCTGAACGCGGCCTCCGTGAGGTGTGGCAACTGCAGGGGGCGGTGGCTGGTCAGCAGGCCGACAACGCCCTGCTGGTGCAGCGTAATCACCAGCTCAGGGCGGAAGTCCGGGACCTCAAGCAGGGCCTGGCGGCCCTGGAGGAACGCGCCAGGCACGACCTCGGCATGGTGGGGAGCCGCGAGGTGTTTTACCAGGTGGTGGACGCCAGCGAAGCAGTGCCCCTGAACGTGGGCGGCGCCCCGACCACCCGAACTGCCGCGGTTCGCTAGGGGCTCAGCATGGGGGCTCCACTCTGGTGCGTGGTCCCCGCAGCCGGCAGTTCGACTCGGCTCGAAGGGCAGGTGCCCAAGCAATACCGGACTCTGGCTGGCCGGACCGTCATCGAGCACAGCCTTGCCGCCCTGCTCGGGCACCCCTCCGTTCAGCAAGTGGTTGTGGCCCTGTCGCCAGCCGACACCCTGTTCCGGAGTCTCGTCTGCGCACAGGACCCCCGGGTGCTGGCGGTCTCCGGTGGCCGGGAGCGCTGCCTGTCCGTGCTGGCGGGCCTGCGCGCCACTGCGGCCGGCCAGAATGACTGGATCCTCGTCCATGATGCGGCCCGACCCTGCCTGCAGAAGGCGGAGCTGGAGGCGCTGGTGGCGGCCTGCGAGCAGGATGAGGTGGGAGGGCTCCTGGCCCTCCCGCTGGCCGATACCCTGAAGCGCCAGGATGTGGCCGGTCGGGTGGGTACAACGGTGCCCCGCGAGGGACTCTGGCGGGCCCTGACGCCGCAGATGTTCCGGCGTGGGCTGCTGGAGTCCGCGCTGTCTGCCGCCATCGAGGCCGGTCTGCTGCCTGGCGACGAGGCCGCGGCGGTCGAGGCCGCCGGCTACTCGCCACGCCTGGTGCCGGGCTCGCCGCTGAACCTGAAGATCACCTATCCTGACGACCTGGAGTTTGCGGAAGCGGTTCTGCAACGAGGCGCTCGGGGGCTGGCATGAGGATAGGCTCTGGATTCGATGTCCACGCCTTCGGGCCGGGGGATCACGTGATGCTGGCCGGTGTCCGCATCCCCCACCCAAGGGGGTTGGTGGCGCACTCGGATGGCGATGTCGTGTTGCATGCGGTGACGGATGCCCTGCTCGGAGCGGCCGGTCTCGGCGACATCGGTCAGTGGTTTCCTGATTCCGATCCGGCGTTTAGCGGCGCCGACAGTCGGGTGTTGCTTCGGCAGGTGGTGGCGGCCCTCGGCGAGCGGGGCTGGCGGGTGGGGAATTGCGACGTGACGGTGATCGCGCAGGCGCCCCGGCTGGGACCCCATCGCGAGGCCATGCGCGCCCACCTCGCTGCCGACCTCGGGATCGACCTGCAGAGGGTCAATGTCAAGGCCACGACCACGGAGGGTCTGGGTTTCACGGGGCGCGCAGAGGGTATGGCTGCCCAGGCTGTCGTGCTCCTGCACGATTCGACCGCGGGCTGAGCATGCATGCGGGGTGGGCCAGCCTGGCCCTCGATCCTCCGCGAGCCTCTGCAGGCCCGCGTCCACTGGCGACCTTGAAACTGCAGGCGGCCGACTTCCGTGTCGAGGAGTGCCTGGGCTTCGCGCCGGATGGGGGTAGTGCGCACCTCCTGCTGCAGGTTGAGAAAATCGACGCCAACACGGCCTGGGTAGCGCGACGGCTGGCGCAGTTGGCCGGCTGCCGAAGCGGTGAGGTCGGCTACGCCGGGCTGAAGGATCGTCGCGCGGTGACCCTGCAGTGGTTTTCGGTGCCGCGGCGTGGGCCCATAGAGCCCTGGTCAGCGGTGCAGGGTGAGGGGTTCCGGGTACTCGAGGCGCATCCGCACTCCCGCAAGCTGCGCCGTGGTGCGCTGGCGGGCAATCAGTTCCGGCTGGTGCTGAGGCAGTTGCAGGGTGACCTGTCCGGGCTCGAGGCCGGACTCGGCCTGCTGCGTCAGCGCGGGGCGCCCAATTATTTCGGGCCGCAACGCTTTGGTCGTGGGCTGGCCAACCTGCACCAGGTCGAGGCCTGGGCAAGTGGCGGGGCGCTGCCGAGGGACCGCGAGCAGCGCGCATTCGTGATCTCCACCGCGCGCTCACTCATATTTAATGCGGTGCTCGCCAGTCGGGTCCGGTCCGGCTCCTGGGACCGATTGCTGCCGGGCGAGGTGGTCAACCTGGCCGGTTCGAACAGCGTGTTCCTGGCCCCGGCGGTTGACGGGGAATTGTCTGAGCGTTGCGCGGCCTTCGATGTTCACCCCACCGGCCCGTTGAGCGGCCATGGTGGCTTGAGCCCCGCGGCGGAGGCGGCTGAGGTCGAGGCCGCTGCCACCGCCGAGCTGGTGGCGCTCGTGCACCGCCTGGTGGAGGAGGGGATCGAGGCTTCACGCCGCGCGTTGCGCGTGCCGGTCATCGATCTCGACTGGTCGCTGCAGGGCGACGTTCTGGAGCTCGCGTTCACGCTCCCACGCGGTGCCTTTGCCACCTCGCTGCTGGGCGAGGTCTTCGAGCTGAGCGGCGCCGAGGGGTTGCCTGCGGCTGACTGAGCTGCCTCAGGGCGAGAGCAGGATGTAGAGGGCGCCCGTACCCCCGTGGGGTCCACGGGCGGAACAGAAAGCGAGCACGGCCTCGTGCTTCCGCAGCCAGAGATTCACCGAGCGCTTCAGCACCGGCCCCCGTGGGCCCGACCCGCGGCCCTTGCCGTGGATCAGACGGACGCAGCGCAGCCCCCGGTCGGTACTTTCCTGCAGGAATTCCCGCAGTGCCTGGCGGGCCTCGCGGGCTACCATGCCGTGCAGGTCGAGTTCGTCCTCGATCGCGTAGCGGCCTCGCTGCAGGTTGCGCAGCGCGGCTACCGAGACGAACTCGCGCCGGTAGGTGAGCTCCTCACCGGTTTCCACGCCGAGTTCCGCCGGCGCCCATTGCAGGGATTCCTCCAGCGCCGCGCGCTCGTCCGCCCGCCGGAAACGGGCCCGCGGTGGCGGAGTTGGTGGGCGCAGCGCGGCCTTCTTCCGCGCCAGTGGCCGGGTGCCCGCCACGGCCTGACGGAACAGCGCTGCATCATTATCCGGATCGTCTTCCTGCACGGCACTCATCCCTGCTTTCGAGTATATTTCGCCGTCGCCTGCCAACAAGAAAGTGCCAGAAATTTGAAGATACTGCTCGCCAACGACGATGGCTACCGCGCTCCGGGTCTTGGAGCGCTCAGGGAGGGCCTGGCAGGGGCCGCCGAGATCACCGTGGTGGCCCCCGATCGCAACCGCAGCGGGGCCAGCAACTCCCTGACGCTCGACCTGCCGCTGCGGGTCCAGCGGGCCGAGGAAGGGGTCTGGTACGTCATCAACGGCACCCCTACCGACTGTGTGCACATCGCCATCACCGGGCTGTTCGAGCATGAGTTCGACATGGTGATGTCCGGCATCAATGACGGGGCCAATCTGGGTGACGACGTGCTCTACTCCGGCACCGTGGCCGCGGCCGTCGAGGGGCGCTACCTCGGCTTGCCCGCCATCGCCCTGTCCATGGTCCCCGGCGAAGGCCGGATCCAGCACTTTGATACCGGCGCGGCAGTAGCCCGCATGCTGCTGGATCGGCTACTGGTCGATCCCTTGCCCAAGTCCACCATCCTGAACGTCAACATTCCCGACCTGCCGCTCGCCCAGATCCGGGGCCTCGAGGCTACCCGACTGGGCTATCGGCATCGTGCCGAACCGGTAGTCAAGGCGCGTGATCCGCGTGGCCGGCGCATCTACTGGGTGGGCATGGCGGGTCCGGGACAGGACGCCGGGCCTGGCACCGACTTTCATGCCGTGGCCAACGGCAGCGTGTCGGTGACACCCCTGCAGGTCGACCTGACCCGCCACGGCGCCATCGACGGGCTTCGGGACTGGCTGGGACGGGTCTCGTGACGGATACCGGCGCCCCGACCCTGTCGGGGATCGGCATGACCTCGGCCCGCACCCGGGAGCGCCTGGTTCAGCGCCTGATCGAGCAGGGCATCAAGGATGGGCGCATCCTGGATCGGATCCGCAGCGTGCCTCGACATCGCTTCGTCGACGAGGCGCTGGCCAGCCGGGCCTACGAGGACACGGCCCTGCCCATCGGACATGGCCAGACCATCTCCCAGCCTTACGTGGTGGCCCGCATGACCGAGGCCCTGCTGGCGCGCGGCACCCCGGCTACCGTTCTCGAGGTTGGAGCTGGTTGCGGCTATCAGACGGCCGTGCTGGCCCCACTGGTGGGAGAACTGTTCAGCATCGAGCGGATCAAGCCGCTGGTTGTCCGGGCTCGGGAGAGAATCCAAGAGCTCGGCTTCGAGAACGTCAAGTTGCGCCATGCCGACGGCATGCTCGGCTGGAAGAGCAGGGCGCCCTTCGATGCCATTCTGGTGGCCGCCGCTCCCCATGCCGTGCCTCCGCAGCTGCTGCAGCAGCTCGCCGATGGGGGCCGGCTGGTCCTGCCCGTGGGGCCAGAGGGGCAGCAGGAGCTGCTGCGGATCACGCGCCGCGGCGACCAGTTCGCCCGCGAGCGGCTCGGTTTCGTGAGCTTCGTGCCGCTGGTCGGGGGCGTTGCCTGAGGTGTGCGCCGCGCGCCGCTGGCCCGCTGCAGCCGCGCTCATCCTGGCGGCGCTACTGGGTGTGACCGGTTGCGGCGGCGAGCGCCGACCTTCGACCCCCGAGGTGTACGTGGTCCAGCGGGGTGACACGCTGTACTCGATCGGCTGGCGTTACGGGCTCGACTATCGTCAGCTGGCCCGCTGGAACGGGATCGGTCGCGACTATCGTATCGAAGTGGGCCAGCGTCTTCGGCTCAGGCCTCCCCCGGCCGGCAGCAAGGGGGTCAAGCCCTCCGCGAAACCCGCGCCGGTCGAGCGCAAGCTGCCCCCGGCGCCTGCCTGGCGCTGGCCCCATGACGGAGGTCGGGTAGCCGGCAGCGTCCGCCAGCCTTCCGGCGGCGTGGGGCTCAGCATCGAGGGTGCTCGCGGCAGTCCGGTCCACGCGGCGGCGGACGGGGCCGTGGTGTATACCGGAACGGGCCTGCTGGGGTATGGGGTGGTGGTCATCGTCAACCACGTCAACGGCTGGCTGACGGCCTACGGCCACAACGAGTCGGTGGAGGTGAAGGAGGGGCAGCGCGTGGTGGCCGGGCAGGCCATCGCCCGCATGGGTTTAGGCCCCGGCCAGCGTCCCCAGGTGTATTTCGAGATCCGTCACGATGGCAAGCCCGTCGATCCGCTGGGGCAGCTGCCTCGCCGCTAGCCTGAGGGCTGGATCAAGGCCAGCACCACGTTGCGGCTTTCTGCCCGCAGCACGTTGTAGGTGCGGCAGGCCGCGCGATTGTCCATCACCTCCAGGCCCACCCGCCGGCCGGCGACGCGGGCGAGCAGTTCCGGCGGCGGAAAGTCCTGCACCTCGCCCGTACCCAGCACCAGGATGTCCGGCCGCAGGGCGAGGACCGCCTCGAGGCCTGCTGCCAGTTCGGAGACCTGTCGCACCGGCCAGTCCTCGATCACGGCACTCGCGCAGACCACCACGCTCGAGCGGTATTCGCGATCACCGATGCCGACCACTCCTGAGTCCAGTCGGGTCACCAGGTTGTGCTCGTCGATGCCATCCAGCGTCATCTTCATGGCGGGTATCATAGGCGAGCATGCCTCAAGCTGAAATCATCCGGCGCCCGGTCGGCGAGGTCGGGGCGCTGGCCGGGCTGGCCCATCCGGTCCTGCGCCGAATCTATGCTGCTCGCGGCGTTCGCTCGCCGGACGAGGTCGAACACGGCCTGGCCGGGCTGTTGCCGGTGTCGGGTCTCGATGAGGTGGAAGCGGCCGCCAGCCTGTTGCTCGATCACCTGCAGCGCGGCTCTTCAGTGGTGGTGGTGGGTGACTATGATGCCGACGGGGCCACCAGCACGGCCGTGATCCTGCGCCAGCTGCGCCGGCTGGGTTTTGATGGGGTGGGCTTTCGCGTCCCTGATCGCATGCGTCATGGCTACGGGCTCAGCCGAACGCTGGTCGAGGAACTGGCACCTGCCAGGCCAAATTTGATCGTGACCGTCGACAACGGCGTGTCGGCCCATGAGGGCATCGCCGCCGCGCGTGCGCGAGGCATCGACGTGCTGGTAACCGATCACCACCTGCCTGGTGCCTCGATGCCCGACTACAACCTGATGATCAACCCCAACCGCCATGGTTCGGCCTTCGGCAGTCCGGCGCTGGCGGGCGTCGGCGTGGCTTTCTATCTGATGGCCGCCTTGAGTCGGGAGTGGGGGCAGAGAACCCATGCCGCGCCGCCGCCGGTCACCGACCTGCTGGACCTGGTTGCGCTGGGCACCGTCGCCGACCTGGTGCCGCTCGACCGCAACAACCGGATCCTGGTCAGCGAGGGCTTGCGACGGCTGCGCGCGGGACGGACCTCGCCGGGCCTTCGGGCCCTGACCACCGTGGCCGGTCGCAAGCTGGAGCGACTGAGTGAGCGCGACCTCGGCTTCTCTCTTGGTCCGCGCTTGAATGCTGCCGGGCGTATCGACGACATGACCCTCGGCATTCGCATGCTGCTCACGGATGACGAGACCGAGGCCAAGGCCCTTGCGGCTCGACTCGACTCGCTGAACCGCGAGCGGCGCGAAATCGAGGGGCAGATGCGCGAGGAGGCGGCTGGCCTGATGCGCAAGATCCGCATCGAGGAAGGCGCCCTGCCGGCTGGCCTGTGCCTGTTCGATGCGGACTGGCACGCCGGGGTCGTGGGCCTGCTGGCCTCGCGGGTCAAGGAGCGCGTGCATCGGCCGGTGGCGGCCTTTGCCCCGGCGACCGATGGCGAACTGCGTGGCTCGGTGCGCAGCGTGCAGGGGGTGCACGTGCGGGATGTGCTTGAGGCAATCGACACCCGCTGTCCCGGCCTGATCCTGCGCTTTGGTGGCCATGCGATGGCCGCGGGGCTCAGCCTGGAACCTCGCCGGCTGGGTCAGTTCAGCGAAGCCTTCGCCGCGGAGGTCGATCGCTGGCTCTCACCGGAGCAGATGCGCGGCGTGTTCCACAGTGACGGCGTGCTGACGCCGCAGGAGCTGGTGCTGGACACGGCGCGGGTGCTGGAGGAGGGTGGACCCTGGGGTCAGGGATTTCCCGAGCCAGCCTTCGACGGCGGATTTGAGGTCCTGGCAGCGAAGATAGTGGGTGAGACGCACCTGAAGTTGCAGGTCCGGCAGCTGGAGGGTGGCCCACCGGTGGAGGGCATCTGCTTCGGCCACTACGCCGATCCCGCCGCACTCAGGGTGGCGCGGGGTGATCGCCTGCATCTGGGTTACCGGCTCGGGGTCAGTGACTTCGGCGGCTGGGATCGTGCCGAACTCAGGGTCGAACTCCTGCAGCCGCCGAGCCTGGCCTGATCTGCTACCATTC
>JAURLT010000174.1 GCA_030831085.1 Gammaproteobacteria bacterium | reverse complement strand
GTCCTCGTTGCGCAGGCCCGCGGGGGTGGCCTCGGAGCCGGAGGCCACTGGCTTCATCCCGGCCACCCTGAGTCCACGGCCCCGGAGTGCCCGCAGCAGGGCGGCGCTGACCACCGTCTTGCCCACGCCGGTATCGGTTCCGGCCACGAACAGGTCGCGGCGTGCGCTCATTCCAAGGCCCCCGCGCGCCGGGTGAGTTCGGTCACCGGGACTGCGAATTCCCCGCTGCGGCGGCCGCGCTCGACCTGCCCGGTCGGTCCCCAGGCCTGGGCAAAGATGACCTCGTAAGTGGCCGGCAGGACCCCCTCGCGGCGGAATCCCTCGTAGGCCTCGGCCAGGCGCCGGTGACGGCCCCGGCCAGTCAGTCCGCGCGACCGGTGCACTGACGCATTGCGGGCACCGATTGCCTTCAGGTCACGCATCAGTCCGCCAACCTCGCGATAGGTCAGGGTCAGGTGCTCGATGTCGAGCACCGGCTCGGCCAGGCCGGCCCCGACCAGGCCGTCGCCCAGCTCGTGCAGTTCGACGAAGTCGTTCACGTGTACGCCGTCATCCACGGCTGCCCAGGCAGCGCGCAACTCGCCGAGGGTCTGCGGTCCCAAGGTGGTGAAATTCAGCAGCCCACCGGGGCGCAGCACCCGCCGACACTCTGCCAGCGCGGCCCCAAGGTCGGTACACCATTGCAAGGTCAGGCTGGAGAAGACCAGGTCGACGCTGGCATCGGCCAGCGGCAGCCGCTGGACATCGCCCGCAATGCATTGGCCGATCGAGCGCTCCCGCGCCCGTCTGAGCATGCCCTCGGCGATGTCCAGGGCCAGCACCTGTGCCGCTGGATAGCGCTCCTGCAGCGCCTCCAGGGCCCCGCCCGTACCGCAGCCGAGGTCCACGACCACGGCAGGCTCGAGCCGCGTGAAGTCGAGCCGCTCGAGGAGCCGTTGCCTGACTTCTGCCTGAAGCACCGCGTGGGTGTCGTAACGGGCGGCGGCCTCATCGAAGCTGCGCCGAATCTCCCGCGGGTCCAGCGCTGGCTGCGCCCGGGTCATGCCGCCACCCCGGCAGGTCCTGCCACGAGGCTCCGATCGACCAGTGCTGCCACTTCCTCGGCGCGCCGGAGCGCGCCGGTGTGTCCAGCGCCGGCCAGCAGCGCCAGTCTGGCTGATGGCAGCTGAGCGGCGAGCCAGCGCGAGGCCTCCGCAGGCGTCAACCCATCGCCCTCGCCGCCCACTACCAGGGAGGGCTGGCGAATGCCGGTGACGAACCCGCGCAGGTCGGTGGTAGCCAGTACCCTGAGACCTGCTGCGAGCGCGGCCGGCTCCGGTGTTCCACTCGTGGCCGCCACCTCGCGCAGCCAGCGCAGCGTGTCCCGCGGTGCCCCATCGCCCCGGGCCTGCAGGGCCAGAAAGCGCTCGAAGGTGCCGGTAGGCGATTGGGCCAGGGCCTCGCTGAAGGCCTGCAGCGTGGCCCGGTCCATGCCGTGGGGCCAGTCGTCGGTGGCCGGAAAACAGGGCGTGGCGTGCAGCAGCAGCAGGCCCTCGATGCGTGCTCCCAGGGTGTGCGCGAGCCGCAGGGCTACCAGACCGCCCAGTGACCATCCGCCGAGGATGCAGCGCGGCGGCAGCGCCTCGGCGACGGCCTGGCACAGCGTGTCGAGGTCGGCGAAGTACTCGGCAGCCCGACGACCGTGACCCGGCAGGTCCGGCGTCTGCACTTCCCAGCCGAGCTGGCGCAGTGCCTCGGCAAGCGGCGCGAACACCCCGCCGTGCATGCCCCAGCCGTGCAACAGGACCAGCGGCGCTCGCTCAGGCTGCATGGTGACGGGCCTCTGACTGCCGTGCCGGGAGCACTTCCGCAAGTGCCGCCACCAGCCCATCCACGTCTGCCTCGTCCAGCGCCGCGGAGAGCGTCACCCGCAGCCGGGCACTGCCGACGGCCACCGTCGGGGGCCGAATCGCCACCACCAGGAAGCCGCGGTCCTGCAGTGCCGCACTGGCGGCGAGCGTGGCCTTGGCATCGCCCACGATCACCGGCTGGATGGGGGTGACCGACGGCGTCAGGGCGAGCCCGGCGCGCTGAGCGCCTTCCCGGAAGCGCTGGGTCAGCGCCAGGCAGCGTTCGCGCCGCCACGATTCCCGCTCCGCCAGGTCGAGGGCTGCCAGGGTGGTCGCTGCCACGGGCGGGGGCAGGGCGGTGGTGTAGAGATAGGTTCTGGCCCGCTGGATGAGCCAGTCGATCAGTGGCGCCGGGCCGGCAACGAAGGCGCCGAAACTGCCCAAGGCCTTGCCGAGCGTGCCCACCAGCAGCGGGACGTCCTCCTGGCCTAGACCGTGCTGCTCCAGTGAACCGCGGCCAGTGGCGCCGATCACGCCCAGTCCGTGGGCATCGTCCACCGCCAGCAGCGCGTCGTGCCGGCGACAAGCGGCCGCCAGATCGGGCAGCGGGGCGACGTCACCGTCCATGCTGAACACGCCATCGGTCAGTACCAGGGTCCGTCCCCCTGCGGCCCTCTCGAGGCGCCGTTCTAGCGCCGCGCTGTCGGCATGGGCATAGCGGGCAAAACGCGCCCGCGACAGCAGGCCCGCATCGAGTAAGGAAGCATGGTTGAGCCGGTCTTCCAGCACCCGGTCCCCGGGACCTACCAGGGCGCTGGCGAGGCCCAGGTTGGCCATGTAGCCGGTCGAGAACAGGAGCGCCTGCTCCCGGCCGCACCAGGCGGCCAGGCGTTCCTCCAGCGCGTGGTGTGCGCTGCGGTGCCCGGTCACCAGATGGGATGCCCCGCTGCCGACGCCTTCCCGCCTGGCCGAGTCGCCCATGGCCTGGGCCAGGCGCGAATCACGCGCGAGCCCCAGGTAGTCGTTGGAGCTGAAGTCGACCAGTTCGAGACCATCGACCTTCAGTGTGCCGGCTCGGGTGCCGGGCTCGACCACCCGGCGGCGGCGCTGCAGACCCGCCGCCTCGAGTGCGGCCAGCCCCGCGGCAGGATCAGGCGCTGGCATGAACCGGCGGATCCTCGGCCGCAATGCCCAGCCGCCCGAACAGGGCCAGGTCGCGCTCCACGTCCGGGTTGCCGGTGGTCAGCAGTTTCTCGCCGTAAAAGATCGAGTTGGCGCCGGCCAGGAAGCACAGGGCCTGCATCTCGTCGCTCATCTCGGTGCGCCCGGCGGACAGTCGCACATGGGCTCGCGGCATCAGGATGCGGGCCACGGCGATGCAGCGCACGAACTCCAGCGGCTCCAGCGGGGCGCTATCCTCCAGGGGGGTGCCCGGGACCTTCACCAGCTGGTTGATCGGCACGCTGCCTGGATGCTCCGGCAGCGTGGCCAGGGTGTGCAGCATGGCCGCGCGATCGGCCTCCTGTTCGCCCATGCCGAGAATGCCGCCGCAGCAGACGTTGATGCCGGCGTTGCGCACCGCCTCCAGCGTATCCAGCCGGTCCTGAAAGCTGCGGGTGGTGATGATCTCCCCGTAGTGACCCTCGGAGGTGTCGATGTTGTGGTTGTAGTAATCGAGGCCTGCTTCCTTGAGGGTCGCGGCCTGGGCCGGGGTGAGCATGCCGAGCGTGGCGCAGGTCTCGAGGCCGAGCTCGCGGACGCGGCGGACCATCTCCGTGACCACCCGCAGGTCACGGTCCTTGGGGCTGCGCCAGGCTGCGCCCATGCAGAAGCGGGTGGCGCCCGCCTCACGGGCCTTGTGCGCCCGGCCGACCACGTCCTCCACCGCCATCAGTTCCTCGCGCTCGAGGCCCGTGTCGTAGCGGATGCTCTGGGGACAGTAGGCGCAGTCTTCGGGGCAGGCGCCGGTCTTGATCGACAGCAAGGTCGAGACCTGGACCCGGTTGGGGTCGAAGTGCATGCGATGGGCCTGCTGGGCCATGAACAGCAGGTCGGCGAACGGGAGGGCGAACAGGCCACGCACCTCGTCGAGTGACCAGTCGTGCCGGACGCTGCCCGGCGGAGTCGGGATGGATGACATGCAAAAGGCTTCCTTCAGCTTCGATACCCGCAGACTGCTGCCGTGAATCCGGTGCCAGCATCGGTCCATGGGTAGCAGGAAAACAGCAACCAAGTATTTGAGCCGGGAGGAGGGCTGTCAACCAGCGGACCCTTTTCGGGTTTACGGGCTGCTGGAGCTGGCACTGGCCCGTTTCTTCCCGCCGCGCTGCCTGTTCTGCCTGGGGCCGGGTCAGGCGCCGGACCTCGATCTGTGTGCCGGTTGTGAGGCGGACCTGCTGCCCAACATCCCGGCCTGCACGGTCTGCGCCCAGCCCCTGCCGACCGCGGGCAGCTTCCTGTGCCCGCGGTGCGCCGCCCGGCCGCGGGCCTTCGATGCGGCTTTTGCCGGCTGTCGCTATGCCTGGCCCCTGGACTGGGCAGTGCAGCGGGCGAAGTATTCGGGCGATATCGCCGCTGCCGCGGTACTCGGGCGCCTGCTGGCCAGGCGACTGCCGGCGCTGCAGGCAGCGCATGTCGACGCCCTGCTGCCCGTGCCGTTGCATCGCGCGCGTGAGGCCCGACGCGGTTACAACCAGGCCCATGAGATCGCCCGCCAGGTGGGTCGCCGAGTGGGGCTGCCGGTGGTCAGTGGCCCGTTCGAGCGGATTCGCGCCACCCCCGCGCAGGCCGGGCTCGAGGCCGCTGCCCGGCGCCGCAACCTGAAAGGTGCCTTCGCCCGGCGAGGGCCGTGGCCCTATCGGCGGGTGGCCATCATCGACGACGTGATGACCACCGGGACCACCGTCGAGGCGCTCGCCGAGTTGCTGCGCGAGGCCGGCAGCGAATGGATCGAGGTCTGGGTGCTGGCGCGGGCCTGACTAACTCTGGACCTTCACCAGCCAACTCGATGCATCCTCCGCAGCGCGGTCCTCCAGCCACTGGAACACCACGCTGTGCCACATCACCCGCTGCACGTAGGAGCGGGTTTCGTTATAGGGGATGTTCTCCACCCACACGTCGAGTTCGAGCGCGCTGCCGGGCAGCCAGCGCCGGGCGGCGTTGGGGCCGGCGTTGTAGGCAGCGAGCGCTACCGGCACCTGCCCGCCGAAATCCTGGATCAGTCCGGCGAGGTAATTGCTGCCGAGGCGCACGTTCACCGCCGGCTTCTTGAGCTCTGTCGTCGAGGGTGCCGGGCGCCCGATGCGCCGCGAGACCTGCCTCGCCGTGGTTGGCAGCAGCTGCATCAGGCCCATCGCATTGGCTGAGGACACGGCATAAGGTTGGAACAGGCTCTCCTGGCGGATCAGGCCGATCAGCAGGGTCGCGGGCAGGCCGGTTTGACGCGCCGCCTCGGCGACCTCCGCCCGGTAGGGGTTGGGGTAGAGCAGTTCGTAATCGTCGAACAACTGCTCGCGGGCCGCGCTGGCGATGGCCTGGAAGTGCCAGCCCCAGCCGGAGGCGATAGCGGCCGCGTGACGCCGCATGGCGGGCTCCAGCGACTCGAGGGCGGCATTCCACTCGGACTGGGCCTGCGGAATCATCTCCAGCAGGAACAGTTCCCGGGCCCGCCGGAAGCGCTCGTCGCCCTCCAGCGAGCGCGATAGCCGGCTGTCTAAACCGGCCTTGACGTGTCTTGGCGCGAAGCGTTGCTTGAGCCTGGCCGAGGCCAGTACGCCGTACCAGTTGTCGCTCCTGAGCGCCTGGAGGTAGTGCTCGCGGGCCAGTTCCGGCTGGCCCAGCACTTCCGCTGCGCGCCCCTGCCAGTAGGTCCAGCGGGCCTCACCGCGCAACTGGGTGGGCATTGACGCCAGGGCCCGGGCTGCACGTTTCCAGTCACCCGTCCACAGCGCAGCGCGCACCTGCCACTCGTGGGCGAGATCGTCGAAGTCCTCCGCCCGGACCCGGTCGAAGGCCCGCAGGGCGTCCTGACCATGTCGGCTGAGCGCCAGGCCCACGGCCAGCTCGCGAGAGAGCGTGCTCGCCAGTCCGGGCTCGGTTGCGCGCGCCTTGACCAGCCTGGTCAACCTGTCCCGGGCGCGCTCCGGGTCGCGGCGGGACAGCTTGCGCCAACCCGCCAGCAGCGCCTCGTCATCCACCTTCAGCTGCGGATTGTCGATCAGGATGTCGATGGCATCGGCCGGTCGCTCCAGCAGCAGCGCCCAGTTGCGCAACGCCTGGCCTCGCTCGCCGGGCACCTCCCGCGAGAGCCAGCGCGCCAGGCTCGCCTCCCCACCCAGCAGCGCCAGCCGGGCCCGCTCCGCCACCAGGTCCTGGGTCAACAGCCGCTGCTCGCGCATCCAGGCAAACACCGGGTCGCAGGCGGAGTCGGCGCTCGTGGGCGTCAGCCACTCCGTGCGCGCCGCCTCGGCCAGTTGGGTTTCCTCGCCGAGCGCCAGCTGCGCCCGAAGCGCCAGGCAGCGCAAGTTCTGGTCCGGGCGCACGCCCGCCGCATAGGCGGTCAGGTAGCGCTCCCATTGCTTGCGTGCAGCCAGGCTTTCCAGCC
>JAURLT010000173.1 GCA_030831085.1 Gammaproteobacteria bacterium | reverse complement strand
CTCGATCACCATCAGGGTGGCGTTCGGCACGTCGACCCCGACCTCGATCACCGTGGTGGCCACCAGAAGTGAGATCTCGCCCGCCTTGAAGCGGGCCATCACCTGTTCCTTTTCCGCCGGGGGCATGCGCCCGTGCACCAGGCCGAGGGGCACTTCCGGCAGGGCGCCGGCCAGGGCTGCCGCCGTTTGCTCCGCGGCCTGGGCCTCCAGCAGCTCGGATTCCTCGATCAACGGGCATACCCAGTAGGCCTGTCGCCCCTCGCGCACGGCCGCATGGATACGCTCCACGACCTCGCCGCGACGCTGGGCGGGGATCGCGACGGTAGCGATCGGCGTGCGACCCGGCGGCAGTTCGTCGATGACCGACACGTCGAGATCGGCGTAGGCCGTCATCGCCAGGGTTCGCGGGATGGGCGTGGCGGTCATGATCAGCTGGTGCGGATGCAAGCCCTGGTCGGCGCCCTTCTCGCGCAGGCGTAGTCTTTGCTGCACGCCGAAACGATGCTGCTCGTCGACAATGACCAGCGCGAGCTCGCGATAGCGAACCTCCGGCTGGAACAGCGCATGGGTGCCGATGACCACCTGGATGCGTCCGTCCACAAGGCCGCCCATCACCGACTGGCGGGTGCGCATCGGCAGCTTGCCCGAGAGCAGTGCGGTCTCGACCCCGAGCGGGGCCAGCCACCTCTGGAACTGCTGGAAGTGCTGGTCGGCGAGCAGCTCGGTCGGCGCCATCAGCGCTACCTGGAAGCCCGCCTCTACCGCGCGCAGCGCGGCCAGCGCCGCCACCACCGTCTTGCCGGAGCCGACGTCGCCCTGCACCAGGCGCAGCATGGGTGAGCCCTCGCCCAGGTCGCGGTCGATCTCGGCCAGCACCCGTTCCTGGGCGGCCGTCAGCTTGAACGCCAGCCCGACTCGCAGCCGTCCGGCGAGCGTGGCCCCCTCAGGCAATGGCCGGGCCGGGTCACGCCGGACGGCCTGCCGGAGTTCCCGCAGGGCCAGGTGGTGGGCCAGCAGTTCCTCGAAGGCGAGCCGGCGCTGGGCCGGGTGGCGGCCGGCCGCGAGCTCGTCCAGCGGCGCATCGGGAGGTGGCCGATGCACGTAGTAGAGCGCATCGGCCAGCGTGGGCAGACCGAGGTCCGCGAGCAGGTCGGGCGGCAGCCAGTCCCGAATGGCTTCGCGACCGACTGCATCCAGCGCCTGAGCGGTCAACAGCCGCAGGCGGCCCTGCTGAACGCCCTCGGTAGCCGGATAGACGGGCGTCAGGGCACCTTCCAGGGCCTGTGCATCGGCAGCATCGGCCAGCCGATACTCGGGATGCACGATCTCCGGCCCCATTGGGCCACGGCGGATCTCGCCAAAACAACGCAGTCGTACGCCTCGCTGAAGCTGGCCCTGCTGGGCGTTGGAAAAATGGAAGAAGCGCAGCGTCAGGAAGCCGGTGCCATCACCCAGCCTGACCAGCAGCACCCGCCGCTTGCGATACGCCACCTCGGCCAGTTCGATGCTGCCCTCGATGGCCATGCGATCGCCGGGCTTGAGCGAGCCGATGGAGGCGATACGAGTGCGATCCTCATAACGCAGTGGGAGCAGGAACAGCAGGTCCTGCACCGATTCGATGCCGAGCTTGCCGAGGCGCTGGGCCAGCGCGCTTCCCACTCCGCGCAGGACGGTGACCGGGCGGGTCTCGATGGCGGCGAGTGGCGGAGTCGATGGCGCCCGCTCAGCGCACAAGGATAGCGTCCACCTCGACGGCCGCCCCCTTGGGCAAGGATGCGACGCCGATCGTCACCCTGGCGGGGTAGGGCTCGCGGAAATACTGCGCCATGATGGCGTTCACCTCGGGGAAGCGCTCAAGGTCGGTCAGGTAGATGGTTATACGGACCGCATCGTCCAGCTCGCAGCCAGCAGCAGCGGCCACCGCCTTCAGGTTCTCGAACACCCGTGTGGCCTGGGTCGCGAAGTCGCCTTGAACCAGTTCTCCGGTGGTCGGATCGAGCGGAATCTGCCCCGAGAGGTAGACGGTGTCGCCCGCCCTGACCGCCTGGGAATAGGGGCCGATGGCCCGGGGCGCGGCGTCAGTCGAAATGATCTGGCGTGTCATGAGCGCATTCTAGCCGATGGTTCGTTCGACACCGAGTACGTCGGGTGCCATGGACTTGATGGCGCGGATCACGCGAGCCAGGTGCGCGCGGTCGTCGACCTCGACCTCCAGGGTGATGGTGGAGGTCTGATCGTCCTCGGTGGCGACGTTCACGCGCCCGATATTGGTGTGCTCGCCCGCCACCCGTGCAGCGACCTGCGCCAGCACGCCCATCCTGTTGGTGACCAGTACGCGGATCTCGGCACGGAAGGGTCCCTTGGCATCCTTCTCCCAGACGGCCGGGATCCACTTGTCCGGTTGCCTGCGGAAGCCGGCGACGTTGCCGCAATTGTCCCGATGGATGACCACGCCGCGGCCGCTCGAGAGGTGGGCCACGATCGGGTCTGGCGGAACTGGCAGGCAGCAGGGCGCGAAGGACACCATCAGGCCTTCCGTGCCCGTGATGAACAAGGGGCCCTGCGGCCCGCCGGGGGGCATGTCCGGTTCACGGGGCAGCAAGCGCCGGGCCATCAGTGGTGCGGCACGCTCGCCGAGGCCGATTTTCTCGAGGAGATCCTCACCATCCCGCAGGCCAAGGGTGGCTGCGACGCGATCCAGCCGACCCTCCGGCAAGGCCTTGACCGACAGCGAGAACTCCCTGAGGGCCTGATCCAGCAGCCGCCTGCCCAGCTCGGCTGCCTCGCCCCGCCGCAGGCTCTTGAGGTACTGGCGGATCGAGGCCCGGGCCTTGGCCGAAACCACAAAACTCTCCCAGGCAGGGTTCGGGTGGGCGCCCTTCGCGGTAATGACCTCGACCGTCTGGCCGTTGCGCAGGGTCGTGCGCAGTGGCACCAGCCGCCGTTCCACCTTGGCCGCGACACAGCGGTTACCGATGTCGGTATGCACCGCATAGGCGAAGTCGACACAGGTGGCGTTACGCGGCAGTCGCATGATGTCGCCCTTTGGCGTGAACACGTAGACCTTGTCGGGGAACAGGTCCACGCGGACGTTTTCGAGGATTTCCTCTGCCGAGGCTTCCTGCAGTTGCGCCACGTTCTTCAGCCACTCGCGGGCCTTGGCCTGACGCTCGGCACCCTCGCTTTCCCCGGTCTTGTACGACCAGTGGGCGGCGATGCCGGACTCGGCGGTGGCGTGCATTTCGCGGGTGCGGATCTGCACCTCGATGGGCAGGCCGCTGGGGCCGAACAGGCTGGTGTGCAGGGATTGGTAGCCGTTGACCCTGGGGATGGCGATGTAGTCCTTGAAGCGGCCAGGCATGGGCCGATACAACAAGTGGGCCTGGCCGAGTGCCCGGTAGCACTCGTCCACCGTGCCCACGACGATCCGTACGCCGAACACGTCCACCACCTCGTTCAGGGCGAGCCGCTTCCGACGCATCTTGGCGTAGATGCTGTAGAGGTGCTTCTCGCGGGCCTCCACGACCCCATCGATGCCGGCCTTCTCGAGCGCGTTACGCAAGTTGGCGGTGATGCGGGGCAGGAATTCCCGCTGGTTGCCCCGCGAGCGCTTGAGTTCCCGTTCAATGACCCGGTAGCGCTGCGGATAGAGGGCCCTGAAGCCCATCTCTTCCAACTCCAGCTTCACGGAGTGGATACCGAGCCGGTTGGCGATGGGCGCGTAGATGTCCAACGTTTCCCGGGCGATCAGGCGCCGCTTGGCAGGCGGCAT
>JAURLT010000004.1 GCA_030831085.1 Gammaproteobacteria bacterium | reverse complement strand
GTCATGGGATTGACGGAGAGGTCCGTGCTGTAGCGATAGGGGCGGATGCCACCGCCGCTGCGGGGCTGGTAAAGGACGTAGGTCCCAATGCCGCGTGGCGTTGCCCCGGTGTCGCCCGCCTGCCCGGTCAGGAACAGCCCGCAGAAGTCGCTCCAGCCCTCGCCACCCCGCTGGCTGCCGGAAAGACAGGAGGACGTGTTGGGCCCCCCCGTTAACCTGGTGGACAGGCCGTGACAGTACTCATGGGCAATGATCCCGTTGTCGAGGTCGCTGTCCCGGTTCAGCCCGCCGGCGACTCCGCGCATGGTGCCCGTTGGCGACTCGGCCGCTGCCAGCGCGTCGCCAGTCGAGCGGTACACGAGGATGGCAGGAATGGTCACCTGGTTGCCTACGGCCCCGGCCCCCATCGTTGTGAGGGCGTCCACGTCGGAGGCCACCACGACGCCCGTGGCCCCGGCTTGCTGCGCATTCAGGGCCTTGAGGCCGAATTCGCAGCCACCCCGGTCCACCACGGCGATGTTGCCTGCGGTGAAGCCTTGCAGGGTGGTGCACCCCTGGCTGGGCGCGGTGCTGCCGTCGTTCACGTATTCCAGGGTGCCGCTCAGGCCCGTGCTATTCAGGCCTGGCCCGAAAGCAGCCTGTTGCGCCGGATAGCTGCCAGCCACCGAGGCAGGGCTCGCGACCAGCAGCTCAGCGTCGGGGCCCCCGCCGGTCCAGGTGAACATCTGCATTCGAGGGGGGGAGCCGTCAGGGGGAGTCGCAAAGTTTGCATTGTTGGTGCCGCTTCCATCCTGGGCGTCGGCATTGACCGAGTCGCCCCCGGCCCCGCCGCGGTTGTAGTTGTTTTCCTGGAAGTTGCCGCTCGCTTCGTCGAAGCCGTAGCGATACAGGACGTCATGCAGCACGTTGTTCCAGTAAAACAGGTTGGTGATCGCAGCATCAGCGTATTCACCCGGCTGCTGGGCAGTCAGGTCCAGCGGAAAGCTGAAGTTCAGGTCGGCAGCAGCGGCGGTCGGGTTGGTAGAACTGTTGTTGCCCCCTGCATCCAGCCGGGCCGTAACGTTATTTCCCCGTGTCTCGTAATACTCCGGCCCGCTCTGACCATCGCTGTCATGCCACCCATAAGGGGACGCCAACGAATCGGCCGGATTGGTCGCCAGCGTCCTTGCTCCATCTGTGGGAGATTCCTTGGGGATTGCAAAGACCTGATAGCTATCATCGTTGGCCACCCAGTCCACCTGCCACAGCAGGCTGCCGGTGACCGCATCCACGACGAGGTGCCAGTAGTGATCCCCGCTGGTCTCGTAGATCTTGAGGTCCCAGCCCAGGCGGACCGAGCCATCATCGTGGGCAAACAACACGAGCTGCACTGGCACCTCTTCCTGGGCCAGACCGGGCGCGAGAAACACGGTGCGCTGATCCGGGCCGCGCTGCTGCGTCCGGATCCCGGCCGATTCGGCCCCAGGCAACCCCAGGTAGTTTCCGGCCAGGGTGAGTGCCTGCCGCGCGTCGAGTGCCGGGCGGGACGCGTTGACTCGCCGAGCCAGCCCCGGCACCCATTGTTCGCTCGCGGACACTACCCGACCGTCACTTGCCACATGCACACCAAGCTGGCGGTTGATGACATCGAGACCCCCGTGGGTCTGCCGGAAGTAGAAATGGGTGATGCCGGAGCCCCTGCTCGGTACCGTGGAATCCGCTCGCAGGGATTCAAGGTCCAGGCGCGTGAGACCCAGGGCGGCGGCGCGCGACCGAAGGTGGTCCCGGGCCACCTGTTCGGCCGGGCGGCTGTCCGGGACCGGGTTCGCGAAACGCGGCTCGCGGCCCGCGGCCGTGGCCTGCCAACTCAGACCCATGAAAACCAGAATTGCGAAAAGAGATTTGTTTGAAGGGCAACCCAAGGATTTCATCGATCGTAATACCCAGCTGCGTGAACTGACCTCAATAGTGCCCCACCACAGGCGTGAGCAATACCCTGTTTATGGACATAAATTGTCTGTTGCAGCCCAGTTTGTGATTTTGGCTATAAGGGCCGCCTCATGTCAGAAGTCATGGTTATCAGCAAGGTGGGACGTCAGGGTTTTATCGTGTTGTCCAGCAAGTGATCCGCCACGAGCACAACCTCCCGTGGCTCCAGGTGGTTGTGATGTGCCATCAGGGTACCCGGCACGATGCGTTCAGCCCCGGTGATCCATGCAACCAGCGTGGCTCGATCCCAGACCAGACCGGAGTTCTTGATCGCGTCCGAGTAGGGGTAGTTCGTGGCAGTGCCTGCCTGCTTGCCAGCGATCCCGTCCAGACGAGGACCGATTCGAGTTGCCGATTCCTTGCCGAATGAGTGACATGCCTGACATGCCAATAAAAAGAGCGTCGAGCCATCCGGTCCTGGTTCCGCGCGCGATGCATCGGTGGCAAACGTGAGCAAACAGGCCAGGGCTGTCAGTCCTTTATGCACGGTGCTCATGCGAGCCTCCGGACGAGGTCGAGGCAGGCGCGCTCCGCGGACTCCATGGCCCCCTCCATGCCGCTGTGCGAGTACGCCGCGTGTTCGCCCGCGAAGAAAATCCGATCCTGCGGCCTGTGCAGGGCGCGAAAGAAAGTTCCGGTCTGCCCGGGTCGCCAGGTCGCCCAGGCGCCGCCGTTGAAGGGTTCGTGCTGCCAGCGTACCAGCCCCATGGTGTGCAACTCGCCTGCAATCTCGGGCATCAACTGTCGCAGGCGGCGGTCGATCAGTGAAGTGGCTGCCTCATCGCCCATCGCATCGGTCTCCGCGCAGGCGCTTCCAGTGATCCATACCGTGAGCAGGTAGGGTCCACCTGCCTGCACCGGCCTGACGAAGATGCGCCCAAGAGGGCCGTCGGTCCACCAGCCGCCAGAGCGCCCTGTTTTTTCCCAGGCCGGCACATCCAGCCGGTAATGCATCTGGGTGACCCTCTGGTAGCGGACGGTCTGGATGGCTTCCTGCTGATCTTCCGGCAGGTCCGGTGAAAAACGGATGTTGCGCAACGCAGGTGCGGGCAGGGTGATCAAGACGGCATCTGCATCGATGATGGCGCCGCTTAACAGCTCTGCGCTGACTCGATCCTCGCTCGCGCGGATGCCCAACACCTGCTTGCCCAGTTCCACCGGATTCTTGAGGCTTGCGGCCATGGCCTCCGGCAGTCGCTGGTTGCCACCCCTGACCTCGAGTACCGGCCGACCAAACGCCATGGCTCGCGCGATGCCCTGCCTTACGCGAAACATCGACAGTAGCGAGGTACTGGACAGCGATTCACCGTAGCTAAGATTGGCTTCAAGAAGCGCGACGGCCGATTCCGGCGCGTTGTTGCCGCTAAGGAAATCGCTCACCGATACGTCGGTGTCCGCAAGTTCTTGCGAACACCAGTCAGAGGAGGCTGCCAGCGGATTCGGCTGAAGCAGTGCAGAGGGCAGTTGTTCGGGCCTGAGTTGGCGCAGCGTGCCGGTCAGTGGATTGCCAGGCGAGGTAGCCCATTCGTTGCGCAGGATCGTGCGGCCCTGGATCAGGTAGTCCATAGGCAGGCCGGCGGGAGGCGGCTGGAGTTCCACGCCGAGCCTGGCCGCGGTGGCGATGACGCGCCCGTAGTTGGGGCCGATCAGGTTGCCGCCGGCTTCCGAATGGAAGGGAGCCTCGCCGAGGGTGCGTAACCGTCCGCCAACCCGCTGGCGGGCCTCGATCACGCGTACCCGAAACCCCAGATCCTGTAGGAGTATGGCGGCGTACAGGCCAGAAAGCCCTGCACCAAGCACCAGCACTTCACGAGGGTTGTGCCCGCCGACTGCGGAGGCTGCGGCCAGCGCCAGTGTCCCTGTCAGGAACTGGCGCCGGCCGCGGTGGGCATGCGTAACGTTCACGCCACGCTTGGGCCTGTCGCTAGAAGTTCAGGCGGAACTCGGCTCCGAAGGTGCGCCCCTTGCGAAGCGCACCAAAAAAGGCCCGCGGCAGACCGCGATCAGCATTCAAGGGCGCCGCGCCGGCGAGACCCGAACAGGGCGAGGCAGGATTGCTCGGGCAGCTTCCATAGCGCAGGTCGAACCAGCGGGTGGCCAGCGGGATGGTGTCTTCGTCCGTCAGGTTGCGACCGAAGACGGTCACCGACCAGCGGTCGCCGCTCTTAACGCCCAGGCGCAGGCCGAGCATATTGGTATCGCCGGTCTCGGCGAGGTTGTGCACCTGCACGTACTTGCTGCCCTCATGGGTGAGGGTCCCGTTGACGAAGAAGCGCAGGTCGTTGCTCATGGGCCGCTCGTAGCTCACCAGCAGGCTGGCCTGGGTCTCGGGCACCAGTGGCAGCCGGTTGCCCTTGATGCTGCAGGCATCGGAACCGAAGTCGGTGTTGGGGTTGTAAGCCACGCCACCGGAATTCAGCACGAACTGGAAGTCGTCACAGCCCTCGGTGAACTCGGGATTGGTGTAGCCGAGTGCCAGGGTTGCGGTCAGGTTTTCCGTCAGCGCCACCTGGCTCTCGATCTCGACGCCCAGGGTCTCCGCGCTGGCCTGATTGACCGCCACCGAGGTGACTGCGCCATTGCCGCCCGGTATGGCCTGGGTCACCTGCACATCCTTGGAGTCGATGAAATACACCGAGCCGTTGAGGGTCATGCGGCCGTCGAGCAGGGTGCTCTTGAAGCCCAACTCAAAGTTGTCGGAGGTTTCCTCGGCATAGGTAGGGCGGTTCACCGCCAGACCGGCGCTGCCATTGATGCCGCCCGGGCGCGAGCCCTTGGCATAGATGCCATAGACCATCAGGTCGTCGCTGGCCTGGTAGTCGAGCGTGAGCCTTGGCGTCGTCCTGCCGTATCGGGCTTCCAGTTCGGCTGATACGGCTCCCGCCGAGGTGTACTCGGTACGCGTCTTGGTCTCCTCGAACTTGCGCAGTTCCAGGCCGGCAGTCAACCGGTCATTGATGTCGAAGGTGAGGGCTCCGAAGATGGCATCGTTCTGGATGCCGGTCTCATTGGCAGACGAATTGATTACGCCAAAGCGCGGAGCGGCAAAGGTCAGGTCACGCTCTGCGTCCTCGTTCTTGTAGTAATACACGCCGAACATACCCCGGACGCGACGGTCGGCCGGAGAGGAGACCTTGAGCTCCGTCGACCACTCGCGCCGACTGTTGCGGTTGGTGTTGGCAAACAGGGGCTCGGCGATTCCACCCGGCTGCCCGAGCAGCCAGAAGGCCTCGCTGTGATCGCTGTCCGAACCGAAGCGGTCGTGGTTGATTCGGTGGCCGTACAGAGCACCCAGGGTCCACCCGGTGTCCGATTCCCACTTGAGGTTGGCGCTGACAAAGGTATCGCTGGCCTTGACGCCGTCGAAGGCCGTGCCGTCTGCCAGGGAGTAGTTGAACGGCCCGGTCGGTCCGATCGGATCGGTGTTCAGCCAGATTCCATCGGGCCGGGCGGCGATGCGGCCGCAGTAATACTGGTTGGTATTGCTGATGCGCGGCAGCATCCCGGCATAAATGGACGGCACCAGGAACGATGCATAGGAGCGATAGCCTGCCGAGCGGTACCCGGCCTGGCAGTTGTTGTTTTCAGTGCCCTGCAGGAAGAGGGCCAGCGGACCATCATCCTGCTTGCGGTGCATGCCGAACAGGCGGATGGTGGGGCCGCCCTCGGGCGCGATCACCAGGGTGCCACTGACCGAGAAGTCCTGCTCGCTACCGACGGTCTTGCCGGTAGCCCCGTTTTTAAACTCTCCGTCGTAATTGTTGAAGCGACCGCCGACACGGAAGCTGACCGTGTCCGACCACAGCGGACCGTCTACGGAAAAGGCCAGTTTCTGTTCGCCATGGTCGCCCACGGTACCCGTGACGAAGCCGCCCAACTCTTCGGTACCCGGGTCGCGGGTGACGAAGTTGATGGCGCCGGCATAGGTGTTACGGCCGTAGAGCGCGCTCTGCGGCCCCTTGATCACCTCGACCCGCTGCAGGGAGTCGAAGTCGAGCGACTGGATGTCACCGTTGTAGTACACGCCGTCCAGGAAGTAGGCGGTGCCCGCCTCGACCCCGAACTGAACGTTGGCCAGCACGTTGCCCTGGCCACGGATGACCGGTCGGTCGTTCTGTCGTCCAAAGGCCTGGGAGAAGCTGAGTCCCGGGGTGAAACCTGCCAACGAGGCCGGGTCCACGATGCCCCGTTCGATGAGACCTTCGTCGGTAATGGCAGTCACTGACACCGGCGCTTCCTGGAGGGACTCGGCCTCCTTGCGCGCAGTGATAACGATTTCCTCCAAAGCGAGGCCACTCTGGGCCAGCGCCGGCGTCGTTAGTGGAAGACTGGCTACGCAGCCAAGGGCTAGCAGGACCGCCGACCGCACCTGGACAACATTAGACATGACGAATTACCCCCAAAAATTATTCGATGCTTTCCGCAACCGATCGAACGGTTGTCATGTCGAGAATACGCCTATTGGTGGTGGTATGGGTAGTCTGTCGCTTTTACGCAACAGAAACGCTCTCAAGGGCGAGCAACCGGCGCTTGGCGTCGAGGCCTCCGGCGTAGCCGGTTAGTTTTCCGCTCGAGCCAATCACCCGGTGGCAGGGCAGGAAGATGGAGAGCGCATTGGCTCCGATGGCGGAGGCCACCGCTCTTACGGCGGCCGGCTGATCGAGGCTTTCCGCCAGTTGCCGGTAAGTCCTGACCTCGCCATAAGAAATGCCGGCGAGGGTTGCCCAAACGTCGCTCTGAAAAGCCGTCCCGGCAGTCCTCAGCGGAAGATCAAAATCTCGTCGCTGGCCGCTGAAGTACTCATCGAGCTGGGCGCGGGCCTCGGCCAGCAACGGATGCTGGCCCTCGGTCAGCCTGGCCGAAAAGGCTCGTTCAAGTCGCCGATCGACCCGCTGGCGAAGGGTCCGGTTGGCCCAATCGCAGAGGCAGAGGTGGTCGTCATGCGCTCCGAGAAGGAGCGTGCCGACAGGGCTCGGGTAGGTCGACAGCCAAATGCGGCGGGTGTCGGGCCCCACGTGCCTTACTCGTTTTCCATCCCGACTGACAGGTCAACGAGCCTGCCATCCTCGAAGCACACCCGAATCAACATCGGGTGGCAGCATACTTGGCAATCTTCGACGTATTCCTGGTCGCCCGCAGAGTCGTCGACGAACACATCGATCGTCTCCCAACAATACGGGCATTGGGCCTGGGCCGCGGTCAGGGAAGTCGCCTCAGTCCTCGACCAGGAAGCTCCGGAGCTGCTCGCTGCGGCTGGGATGACGCAGCTTGCGCAGCGCCTTGGCCTCGATCTGCCGGATGCGCTCGCGGGTGACGTCGAACTGCTTGCCGACTTCCTCCAGCGTGTGGTCGGTGGTCAGGTCGATGCCGAAGCGCATGCGCAGCACCTTGGCTTCGCGCGGGGTCAGCTGGCTCAGCACGCCGTGCACGGTCTCGCGCAACGATTCGCTGGTGGCCGACTCCAGTGGACTCTCGGCGGCGGTGTCCTCGATGAAATCACCCAGGTGTGAATCCTCGTCGTCGCCGATCGGCGTCTCCATGGAGATCGGCTCCTTGGCGATCTTGAGCACCTTGCGGACCTTGTCCTCGGGCATTTCCATGCGCTGGGCCAGTTCGTCGGGTGTCGGCTCACGGCCCATCTCCTGCAGCATCTGGCGGCTGATGCGATTCAGCTTGTTGATGGTCTCGATCATGTGCACCGGGATGCGGATGGTGCGGGCCTGGTCGGCGATCGAGCGGGTGATGGCCTGGCGGATCCACCAGGTTGCGTAGGTGGAGAACTTGTAGCCGCGGCGATATTCGAACTTGTCGACCGCCTTCATCAAGCCGATGTTGCCCTCCTGGATGAGGTCCAGGAACTGCAGGCCGCGGTTGGTGTACTTCTTGGCGATGGAAATGACCAGCCGAAGGTTGGCCTCGACCATTTCCTTCTTGGCCCGCCGTGCCTTGGCCTCGCCCGTGGCCAGTTCACGATTGATTTCCTTGATCTCGTGTATCGACAGGTGCAGCAGCCCTTCGATCTCCTTGAGCGCCTTCTGTCGGCTGGTGATTTCTTCCTTCAGGCGTCCCAGCGGCGCAGAGTGCTTGCGCTTGGCCTTGACGTGTTTGTCCAGCCAGCGCACGTTGGTTTCGTTGCGCGGGAAGGTGGTGATGAAGTCCTTGCGCGGCATGCCGGCCTGCTTGACGCACACCAGCATGATCTCCCGCTCCAGCCGGCGGATCTCGTCGAGGTGGCCGCGCAAGCTCAAGACCAGTGCATCGAACATGCGCGGAGCCAGCTTGAGTTCCATAAACTGGTCGGCGAGCTTGGTCCTGGCCTTGGCCAGCTTGGGGTTCTTGTCCGCCTTGGGCTCCTTGAGGCCCTTGAGTACGGCGTTGTGGCCGCGCTGGATCGACGCAAAGCGCTTGGCCGCCTCGACCGGATCCGGGCCGGTGTCGGCGTTCTCGTCCTCGGACTCGACCTCGTCGTCGTCGATATCCTTTTCCTCCTTCTGGAGGGCGGCCGCCTTCGGGTTGGTGGGCTGGGCGATCTCGTCGGGGGCGTTGGGGTCGATGAAGCCGGTGATGATCTCGGTCAACCGGCCGCCGCCGGCCTTGATGGGTTCATAGGCCTTCAGCAGCAGTTCGTAGGTGGGGGGGTAGCTCGCCAGCGAGCGCTTGACCTGGTCGAGGCCCTCCTCGATGCGCTTCGCGATACGAATCTCGCCCTCGCGCGTGAGCAGCTCCACGGTGCCCATCTCGCGCATGTACATGCGGACCGGGTCGGTGGTCCGACCGAACTCGGCGTCCGCCACGGCCAGGGCGGCGGCGGCTTCCTCGACGGCTTCATCGTCGGCCTGGACGGTCTGGTCAGACAGTGACAGCGAGTCGGCGTCGGGGGCCTTCTCGTAGACCGGGATGCCCATCTCGTTGATGGTGTTGACGATGTCCTCGATCTGCTCGGGATCGACGATTTCCGGGGGCAGGTGATCGTTGACTTCCCCATAGGTGAGGAAGCCCTGTTCCTTGCCCCGAGCGATCAGGAGTTTCAGCTGGGACTGGCGCTCGTCGGGTACGGGTACGGCGTTGGCAGTGGCCTTCTTGTCGCTCACGGTGGCACCTGTGGGCCGGGGAAAATAGCCGGCCATGATACATGATTGGAGCCGTTCCTGCCCGGCAGGTTCCTTTTCAGGTTACCGACCCCGGCGCTGGCCCTGGTTCAGAAGTGCTTGAAATTCCAGCTGTTCCTCGGGACTCAGTCGACGCTCCCGGGAGGCCTCGATCAGCTCATCAAGACGTCGTTGCGGGCCGCTCTCGCTCAGCAGGCGCTCGACGGCCCTGGCCAGCTCGGCGGCCGCCCGGCTGTCGTTGCCCACCAGCGACTCCGTTGCGGCCAGCTCGGCCAGCCGGGCGCCCTCGGGACGCTCGCGCCAGCGCTCGACCAGCCTGGCGGTCGACAGCCCGGGCTCGGACCGGGCCATCTCGATCAATTCCACGAGCACGTCTCCGCCGCGCAGGCCGGAGCCGCGCAGGGGCCCAGGATCCGCCACGGCCGCAGCGGCTCCTGGATGGTGCAGGACCAGGGTGATGGCCTGGGTCAGCAGCGGCTTGCGTCCAGCCAGCGAGGCCGAATCCGAGCGCCGCTTGCGCTCGCCTCGACCCGCAGTGCCGGGGCTGGCCGCCCCCAGCAGGTCCTGCAGCCGATTCGCCGGCATGCGCACGCCCTCGGCCAGCCGCTCCAGCAGCAGGGCCCGATAGACGCCTTCCGGTACGCGGGCCAGCAGGGGGCGGGCGAGTTCGGCCAGCCGGGCGCGACCGTCCACGCTGCTGAGATCAACCTGTGAGGCCAGCTGGCCGACCAGGAATTCCGAGAGGGGGACCGCGTGGGCGAGGCGGGCCTCGAAGGCTTCGCGGCCTTCCTCTCCCACCAGGGAGTCCGGGTCCTGCCCGTCGGGCAGGAACAGGAAGCGCAGCTGACGCCCGTCGCGGGCGTGGGGCAGCGCATTCTCCAGTGCCCGCCATGCGGCGGTGCGCCCCGCCCGGTCGCCGTCGAAGCAGAACACCAGCTCGTTGGTGACCCGGAACAGGCGGGAGAGGTGCTCCGTGGTGGTGGCCGTGCCCAGCGTCGCTACGGCGTATTGAATGCCGGCCTGCGCGAGGCGCACCACGTCGACGTAGCCTTCGACGACCAGCAGCCGGTCGATCTGTCGGAGTGACTGGCGGGCCTCGTAAAGCCCGTAAAGTTCGCGGCCCTTGTGAAACAGGGGGGTCTCGGGGGAATTCAGGTATTTTGGCTCGCCGGCGCCCAGCGTCCGGCCGCCGAAGCCGACGGTCCTGCCCCGGATATCGCGGATCGGGAACATGATCCGGTCGCGGAACCGATCGTAGTGTCCGGCTTCCCTGCCACCGCTGCGCTCGATGACCAGGCCCGCCTCGGCGAGGCGCTGGACTGCCTCGGGATTGCCGCCGAAGCGCCGAAGCAGGGCATCCCACGCATCCGGCGCGTAGCCGATGGCAAAGCGCACCCGGCTTTCGCTGCTGATACCGCGCGAGTCGAGGTAGTCGCGTGCCGGTGTCGACTCGCGCAGAGCCTCGCGGTAGAACTGGGTCACCTCGCCGAGTAGCCCATGCAGGTCGTCCTGGGGACGGTTGCCGCCCCGGCTCTCGTCGCGCGGCACTTCCATGCCAATCCGGGAGGCAAGTTCTTCCACCGCCTCGGGAAACGGCAGCCGATCGTGTTCCATGAGGAAGCCGAGCGCCGTGCCATGGGCCCCGCAACCGAAGCAGTGGTAGAACTGCTTGTCGGGGCTGACCCAGAACGAGGGGGTTTTTTCGTTGTGGAAGGGACAGGGCGCCTTCCACTCCCGCCCAGCTTTCTTGAGCTGGACCCGGCTGCCGACCACCTCGACGATGTCGGTGCGGGCAAGCAGCTCGTCGATGAAGGTTTGGGGAATGCGGCCGGCCATTCAGCCGCCGAGGCTGGCCTTTATACGCGCCGACAGCGCGCCCATGTCGGTGCGGCCCTGGACCCTGGGCTTGATGAGACCCATGACCTTGCCCATGTCCTTCATGGAGGTGGCGCCGCTGGTGGCGATGGCTTCGCTGATGATTGCCTGCAGCTCGGCCTCGGAGAGTTGAGCCGGCAGGTAGTCCGCGAGCCAGGCGATCTCCGATTCTTCGCGCGTTGCGAGGTCCTCGCGCCCGCCCGCCCTGAACTGTTCGACGGAGTCCTTGCGCTGCTTGACCATTTTCTCGATGACCGCCAGCACCTGGGTGTCGTCGAGTTCGATGCGCTCGTCCACTTCACGCTGCTTGATGCCGGCCTGCAGCATACGGATGAGCCCGAGGCGATCTTTTTCGCCCGAGCGCATCGCGGCTTTCATGTCTTCGGTGATGCGGGCCTTGAGGCTCATGGCCCCGCCACGATCAGCGGGCTGCGGCCCGAGAGGGCTCCCGGACGGTGCGCTTCATGGCGCGCTTGACGGCAGCGGCCTTCTTTCTTTTCCGTTCCTGGGTGGGCTTCTCGTAGAATTCGCGGCGGCGCAGCTCGGTCAGCACCCCGGCCTTCTCGCAGGCACGCTTGAAGCGCCGCAGGGCGGCGTCAAAATACTCGTTCTCGCGGATACGAACGCTGGGCATGCGGACCTCGAACCTCACTCCGGAGCAAAGGGCCGCGGATTGTAAGCGAAAACTGCCGGCGGAGCAAAGCCACCCCCCATGAAGGTCCTGGGCATCGAAACTTCCTGCGACGAGACGGCCGTAGCCCTGTACGACGGGGAGGCCATGCTGGCCGCCGAGGTTTTCAGTCAGTTCGAGCTGCATCGGGCCTGGGGCGGGGTAGTGCCCGAGCTGGCCGCCCGGGACCACGTGCAGCGGCTTCTCCCCATGGTTGGCGCCACACTGGAGGCCGCTGGCTGTCCCCTGGAGGCGGTGGAGGGGGTGGCCTGCACCACGGGCCCCGGGCTGATTGGCGCCCTGCTGGTCGGCAGTGCGCTGGCCAGTGCCCTGGCCTTCGCGCGGGGCCTGCCGGCGGTGGGCATCCACCACCTCGAAGGCCACCTGCTGGCCCCCATGCTCGAGCCCGAGGCCCCGGCCTTCCCTTACCTGGCACTGCTGGTGTCCGGGGGGCACACACAGCTGGTCCGGGTGGATGGCGTGGGGCGTTACCGGATCCTGGGCGAGTCGCTGGACGATGCGGCAGGCGAGGCCTTCGACAAGACCGCCAAGCTCCTGGGGCTCGGCTATCCCGGCGGGCCCGCGTTGGCGGCCCTGGCCGCCCGGGGCCGGCCAGATCGTTACCGCTTTCCGCGCCCCATGCTCGACCGTCCGGGCCTCGACTTCAGCTTCAGCGGCCTGAAGACAGCCGTCGTGACCGAGGTCCGCGGCCGTGTGCCAGATGAGGCTGACCGGGCCGACCTTGCCCGGGGCTTCGAAGAGGCGGTGGTGGATACCCTGGTAGCCAAGTCCCTGCGGGCACTGGAGGCTACCGGACTGGAGCGGCTGGTCATCGCCGGCGGCGTGGGGGCCAACCAGCGACTGCGGCAGCGCCTCGCCGAAGCCTCGGCGTCGCGGGGTGCCAGCGTTTACTATCCGCGGCCGGGATTGTGCACCGACAATGCCGCCATGATCGCCTACGCGGGCCATTGCAGGCTGGTGGCGGGTGAGCGGCACGAATTGCCGCTGGAGGCCTGCGCGCGCTGGCCACTGGATGAACTGCGACCCCCGCCTTGAGGCGGGCAAGGAAGAGACATTGGACAAGATTTTTCTCAGGGAACTGACCACCGAGACCGTCATCGGCATCTTCGACTGGGAGCGGGAGGTCAAGCAGACCATCGCAGTGGATCTGGAGATGTCGGCGGACATTGCCCGGGCCGCCAGCCGCGACCACATCGACGCCACCCTCAACTACAAGGCGGTAGCCAAGCGCGTGCTCGGCTTTATCCAGGAGAGTCGCTATCAGCTCGTGGAAACACTGGCAGAGGAGATTGCCCGCCTGGTCTTGACCGAGTTCGAGGTCGAGTGGGTGAAGGTCACCCTGCACAAGCCGGGCGCGATCCGTTTCTCCAAGGACGTGGGGGTCATGATCGAGCGCAGCCGGGCGGGGCTCGCCCCCGCGCCTGATGCCTGAGGTCTACGTCGCAGCCGGCAGTAACGTCAGGCCCCGTGAGTACCTGCGCCGGGCCTTGAAGATGCTGCGCGAGACCTGGCCCGCACTGCGGGTGTCCACCGCGTACCAGAACCCAGCCGTCGGTTTCGAGGGCGAGGACTTCATCAACCTGGTGGCCGGCTTCGAAACCGACTGGCAGCTCCCGCAGATCCTGGCGCGCCTGCACGCCATAGAAGAGGCTTGCGACCGACCCCGCGACGCCCCCAAATGGGCGCCTCGCAGCATGGACCTCGACGTCCTGACCTGCGGTGAGCTGGTCGGTGAGTTTCCGGGCGCGGTCTTGCCTCGGCCTGACTTGTTGCGCAAGCCTTACATGCTGGGCCCGATGGCCGAACTCGCGCCCGAACTGCTTCACCCCACCGAGGGGCGCAGCATGCGCGAGCTATGGGAGGCCATGGGCGGCGATGACACCCTGCGACCGGTCAGCCTGAAGGAGGATGAGTGATCGCCGGGTTACTGGCCAAGGCTGCGCCCACCATCAATAGCCAGCACCTGTCCGGTGACGAAGGGCGCCTCCGCGGCGAAGAACCATGCGGCCTTGGCGATGTCCTCGGCCGAGCCCACCCGACCGAGCGGGGTGCGGGAAAGGATGTTCTGTTTGAGGGCCGCGTCGAGGTCGCCCTCGGGCCACAGCACGGGTCCAGGGGCGATCGCGTTGACCCTCACGTGGGGCGCCAGCTCCCGGGCCAGCGAGCGGGTGAGCATGATCAGGCCGGCCTTGGCGCTGGAATACGCGGGGTGGCGCTTCAGCGGCCGCATACCGTGGATGTCGACCAGGTTCAGGATCAGGCCCTCATGCAAGCGGAGTTGCTCCACGGCCGCCTGGGCCAGGAACAGCGGAGCGCGCAGGTTGGTGCCGATCAGGTCATCGAACTGGGCGCCGGTGACCTCGGTGAGCGGGGTGGGGTAGAAGGTCGAGGCGTTGTTGACCAGGATGTCGAGCCGACCCAGCTGCCCGACCGTGTCTTCGACCAGTCGCGAGAGCTGTGCCAGTTCCAGCAGGTCCGCCTGCAGGGCGATGGCCGAGCCGGGCCTTGCCTGGTTGAGTTCGTCCACCAGCGCGGCCGCATCCGCTGCCGAGCCGCGGTAGTGAATGGCGACCTTGGCTCCGCCGGCGTGGAGGCGCTTCGCCATGGCGGCGCCGAGCCGGCGCGCCGCACCGGTCAGCAGCGCCACCTTGCCGGTCAATGCGCCCGAGGCTTGAGTCATCAATCAACATTAACCCAAACCCGGCTGGCCTGCGCGTGCTGACGCCGCTGCCGCTGCCGGAACTCGAGGCCGATGAACTGGCCCACTGCGCCAGGGTCGAGGCGCTGATTGTCTCGGAGATCGACGCGGCGGGTGGCTGGATATCCTTCGCGCGATTCATGGAGCTCGCGCTGTTTGCGCCCGGCCTGGGTTACTACAGTGCCGGGGCGCGCAAGTTCGGCGCTCACGGTGATTTCGTCACGGCACCGGAGTTGACTCCGGTGTTCGGCGCTTGCCTGGCTCGCTCGATCGCCGGGGTCCTGGCGGACACGGGCGGAGGCGACCTGCTGGAGGTGGGCGCCGGCAGCGGCGTCCTGGCCGCCAGCTTGCTGCCCGAACTGCGGGCGCTGGGTCGCCTGCCGAGGCGCTATCGCATCCTGGAGGTGAGCGGCGAGCTGCGCGAGCGTCAGCGCCAGGCACTCGCTCCGCTGGGCGACTTGGCAGCGCAAGTGGAGTGGCTCGATGCCCCTCCGGCGGAGGCGTGGGACGGTGTGCTGATCGCCAACGAGGTCCTGGATGCGCTGCCGGTCGAGCGCTTCGCGCTCGCCGAGGAGGGCCTTGGCTGTATCGGTGTCGTTCGGTCCGCGCCCGGCTTCGCCTTCGAGACCCGCCCAGCCGATGGCGCACTTGCCGAACTCGTGAACCGACGCCTGGCCGGACTCGGGCGCATGCCGGCGGGATACGTGAGCGAGATCGCCCTCTGGAGCGGCCCTTGGGTTGAGGCATTGCTGACCGGCCTGCAGCGCGGCCTCGCGCTATTCGTGGACTATGGGCTGCCGCGTGCACAGTACTATCACCCGTCGCGACAGGGAGGCACGCTTTGCGGATACTTCCGGCACCGTCGGGTGGAGGATGTCCTGGCGCGGCCTGGCTTGCAGGACCTGACCGCCTGGGTCGATTTCACCACTGTGGCCGAGGCCGGGTTGGCGGCCGGTTTCGAGGTGGCGGGTTTCTCCACCCAGGCGCACTTCCTGGTGGATTGCGGTCTCGATGCTGCCCTGGATCGTCACCTGCGCGGACTGGAGCCGCTGGCCGCGCGGCGGCTGACCCAGGCGGCGGCGACGCTGGTGCTGCCCGGTGAAATGGGCGAGCGGTTCAAGGTGCTTGGACTGGGACGCGGGCTGGACAGCGCCGTGCAGGGATTTGGCTTCCGTGACCTCGCGGGCAGCCTCTAGGAGCGGAGCATGGACTTGATGCAGGCGGTGGTGCTGGCGGTGGTGCAGGGGCTCTCGGAATTCCTGCCCATCTCTAGTTCGGGACACCTGATCCTGGTGCCCCACTTTCTGGGCTGGGAGGATCAGGGCCTGGCCTTCGACGTGGCGGTTCACGTGGGCACGCTGGCGGCGGTGCTGGCTTACTTCCGTCGGCCGCTGGTGGCCATGGCCGTGGCCTGGACGCGCTCCCTGCGCAGTTTCCAGCTCGACGCCGACTCGCGCCTGGCCTGGTGCGTGATCCTGGGCACCGTCCCGGTCGGGCTCGCAGGGCTCGCCTTCTCATCGCTAATCGAGACCCACCTGCGCAATCCATTGTTCGTGGCCGGCACGCTGACCGGATTTGGGCTGCTGATGTGGCTGGCCGACCGCCTCGGTCGGCAGCAACGCGACGAGTACAGTCTGGGCTGGAGGGAGGCCGTGCTGATCGGCTGTGCCCAGGCGTTGGCCCTGATGCCCGGCACCTCGCGTTCCGGCATCACCCTTACCGCAGGGCTCGCCCTCGGCCTCACGCGTTCCGCTGCTGCGCGCTTTTCCTTCCTGCTGGCGGTGCCCGGCATCGGCATGGCGGGCGGCTACGAACTACTGAAGCTGGCCTCCGGCGAAGCCAGCGTCGACTGGGCTGCCATGGGGGTCGGCATGCTGGTGGCGGGGCTCACCGGTTACGCCTGCATCCACTTGCTGCTTAAGGTGATCGAACGGATCGGGCTGCTGCCCTTCGCTCTGTACCGGTTCCTGATCGCCGGCCTGATCGTGGTGTCCCTCGCCTGATGTTTCTGGCGGGTTGAGTTGGAAAGCCGGCCAACTCGCTCCGCTGGTACACCGATTCTCGTAGGGTCCTCCAGTGCATTCGGTACAGGGAGGTCACCATGCATTTCAGGAGCGTATTCGTCGGCATCATGCTGGCCGGCATGGGCTGTTTCAGCCTACCCTCGGGCGCCGCCAAGACCGGCTGGCTGTCCACCACCCAACTTGAGACAGCCGGCAGGCTGGAGGGCCAGTGGGACGTTTCGCCGGGCGGTGAGGCCCGCTACTCGATCCCGCTGCCGCTGCCGCGCGGCACGGCGGGGCTTACACCGGGTTTTGCGCTGGAGTATTCCCATGCAACTCGCCGCGGAGCCATGGGCGCCGGCTGGACCATCGCTGCCGGGTCGCTGATCTCCCGCTGTCCGCGCCACCTTGAACCGGACGGGCGACATGCGCCGGTGAGGCACGATCGAGACGACCGCTACTGCCTCGATGGCAGCAGGCTGGTGGTACAGGGGGGGCGGCCCTACGGGTCGCTGGCAGCGGAATACCGCAGCGATCCCGAGTCCTATGCCCGGGTCCGCTCGGCCGGCACCGCGGGAGCGGGTCCAGCGAGCTTTACGGTGGAGGCCGCTGACGGCCTCATCCACGAGTACGGCACCACTGCCGATTCGCGCATCGACCGCGCCGGGCGGGAGCCCACCCCGCGCGCCTGGGCCCTGGCCCGCACCCGGGACCGGGCCGGCAACTACATCGACTACCAGTACCAGGAAGAGGGCGGCTCCGGAGATTTTCGCCTGCTGCGCGTCCGCTGGAGCGGTCATCTGGGTCGCGGTCTGCTGCCGACGCATGAGCTGCGACTGACCTGGGCGGCCCGTCCCGCCGCTGATGTGGATCAAGGCTACGCAGAGGGCCTGCTCGTCCGGCGCAGCCAGCGGCTGGCGCGCATCGATCTGCTGCACGGCACCGCAGTCATCGGCCGCTACCTCCTGGACTACGAGCCCGCACCATCGAGTGCGGGTGCGAGTCGGCTGGCTTCCATCCGGCGCTGTGGTCCGGACGGGCTCAACTGCCTCGCGCCGACCAGGATCGAGTGGCAGGACGGCCTGCCCGGTGTGGGCGCGCGTCAGTCGATGGCCCTGCTGCTGACGGGCCGTCCCGGCATGCCCGAGCAGGCGCGCTGGTGGAGCGCCGACATCAACGGCGACGGTCGCGCTGATCTGGTCTACACCGCGGGCAGTCCGACGACCTTGCGCTACCGGCTTGGTCAGCCCGACGGACGCCCCGGTGCGGAGCGGGACACCCGGCTGCCGGCACCGGTCGGGGCGGGCGTCCCCATCACCTACGACAACGACGCCGCCCGGGACGTGCTGTTCCGTTCTGCCACGGGTCACTGGCAGGTCATCCTGGGCGGGCCCGACGGGCTGGGCCGGGTGGTGGACACCGGCCTGGTCGCCGAGGCTCTGGATTTCCGGGGGTCGGACTTGGACGGGGACGGGCTTGGCGACCTCGCCTACTCGGTTATCGAGGGGCACTCCGGTAATGGTCTCACCGTGTTGGTGCGCTACAACCGCGGTGCCGAGGGGTTCTCGCCGACGCCCGTTCGACTCTACGAGCAATTCGCCGAGACCGGCTACGACTGGCCGGAGGGTGGGGCCTTCCTCGGTTACCCAGGTCAGCACATCGACCTCGATGGTGACGGGGCCGAAGACCTGCTGATGGAGGAGGGGCACTCGATCGCCCGGATTTCCGCCCACGAGCGGACCAGCGAGGGCTTTTCCAGCAGTTTTGTCCGTGGCATTCCTGCCGACCTCAACGGTGACGCTTGCACTGACTTCGCCTATCCGCATTACCTCGGTCACTGGCGGGTTCGATACAGCCCCTGTCAGGTATCGGGCGTAGCCACCGTCGAGGTCCAGGGACCAACCCACTCCGGTCTGGCCGGACCGGTGGTGGCGCTCGACTGGAACGACGACGGTCGCGAAGACCTG
>JAURLT010000172.1 GCA_030831085.1 Gammaproteobacteria bacterium | reverse complement strand
CAGCTCCGCAGGTAAGAGGCGCCGTTGACGTCGACGATGCAGCCGGTCAGGAACTCCGAGTTGGGCGCAGCCAGGAACAAGACGGTCCACGCTACCTCTTCCGGCCTGGCCACCCGTCCCAGCGGGCTCTCGTTGCGGATGAACTCACCGCGCGGACCGGCAAGGATCTCGGCGGCCATGTCGGTATCAACAAAACCCGGCGCCACGGTAAACACCCGGATGCCGGCGGGACCCAGCGCCTTGGCTAGCGATTGACCCATCGAGTTGAGTGCCGCCTTGCTCGCGCCATAGGCCGGGGAATCGGGTTCGCCACGGAAGGCACCGCGCGATGAGACATTCACGATGCGCCCGCCGCCATGATCACGCATGTGATGAGCCAGGCAGTAGCAAAGATTGGCCGGACCCAGCAGGTTGATGGCCAACGTTTGCTGCCAGCGCGCTTGCCACTGCTCGTAGTCGACCTCAAGCGGCGGGTGGTCTTCGAAGACGCCGGCGTTATTCACCAGCACGTGAATGCGACCCATCCCTTCAATGGCTTGCTCGACCATGGCCTTGAGTGCTGCAGGGTCTCGCAAGTCGGCCTGGAGAAGATGATGGGGGCCAGGCCTGAGTGAAGCCAGGGTCTCCTCGGCGGCCAGCCGGTCACTGCCGTAATGGACAATGACGCCTGCGCCATGCTCGGCAAACATCCCGGCGATGGCACGACCAATTCCGCGTGAGGCACCGGTCACCAGGACATTCTGGCCGCTGAAGTTCAGGGAATTCGGACTCATGTGACGCTTGCGCGGCCGGAGAATGCCTTCCGACAATGCTGATAGAACGCCTCGGTCAGCGGCGTGCTTGGCACCTCTGCAGAAGTCATGAATACATACTCCTGCCGAATCCGGGGACGAAACAACCGACACTCGATGCCATAGCGGCGGTAGTTGGTCGCAAGTAATTCATTGACGATGGCGATACCCAGTCCCTGCCCGGCAAACGCGCAAGCCGCGCCCACATGGTGAGTCTCCAGGCGTACCTGTGGACGCACCCCTGCGGCACGAAATGCCTCCTCGATGCGCAACCGGGTCTCACCCCCCTGGCCGATCAAGATCAACGGCTGATCCTGCAGATCCCGCGGGCCTATGACCTTTCGAGCCAGCAACGGATGGCCTTTCTTGATCGCGCACATGGTCTCGGTCGCCACCAGGGGTCGGCAACGGATGCGCGGATTCTCGATCGGCAACTTGCCAAATCCACAGTCAGCCGTGCGCGTCGCGATCAGGTTCATGGTCGTAGGGCGAGAACGCGAATCGATCGAAAACTTGATGTCGGGCCGCCCGGCCACAAATTGCATGATGGGCACCACCAAGGGGCCTTCGGCGAAGCTGGGCGGCGCCACCACCCTGAGCCTACCGACCTCAAGATTGTTGATGTCGTCGACCAGCGCGTTGACGCGCTCCAGGCCCTTGAAAGCAAGGTCTACTTCTTCAAACAGCAGCAAAGCCTGGGGAGTAGCGACGAGGCGACCCTTCTGTCGATGAAAAACGGGAAAGCCCAGCTCGCGTTCCAGCTGTCCGAGCAGCCTGCTCACCGCCGGCTGGCTGAGTCCGACCGCGCGCCCGGCAGCCGTGGCAGATCCGAGCCGCATGATCTCGCGAAAACTCTCCAGGCTTTTCAGCTTGAATTTCAACGACATACCCCGCGGCTGAACCATCCAGACCGTCCTGCTACGGTAGCCGAGTGGAGGGTGAGGACGCAATCCAGCATCCCACCCCTGCCCTAATCAGGCTGACTCGGCGCAATGGGCAAGATCAGGTGGGAGGGCCGGATGGCGTCGCAATAAACGGTATTTCTTGCAACGCGCGTCGATCGCCACCGACCCTCCGGTTCGCCCGTGTTGGAATTGAGATCAAAGTGAGGATAGTTACTGCTGGAAATGTCGACGCGGATGCGGTGGCCACGGACGAACAGATTGGCAGTGGGGAAGGGCTCGATTTCAATTTCGTATTCTTTTCCAGGCTCCATCATTTCTGCGTGACTCCAGGAATTGCGGTAGCGCATTCGCAGGATCCCGTCCGTGAGGTTCATGGCAAATCCGCGGGGATACTCCTCACTGGGCGAGTACCAGTCGATCAACTTGACCGTAAAATCGGTATCGGGGCAATCAGAGGCGACCCATAGGCGCACACGAATCGGTCCGACCACCTCAAGGTCGTGCTGTAGCGGCACAGTAGAGAACGAAAGCACATCGGGGCGCTCGCACAGGTCGCGTCCTGACCCGTCAGAGCCAAAGAAACGCGCCGCCTCGCATTGATCGAAGGCCCCAGCCTCCATGACCGGCTTACCCGAAGCGATAGCACCCCCTACGGTCGGGACCGGATTGAGCGGATCATAGTCAAAGCTTCGCGATGCCGTGTGGACCTCAGGCGGCTCAAAATCCAACCTCCCGCTTTCATGCAAGTATAGGGGTCGATAGCTGGTACCCGGCAGCGGCCAGTCGTCTGCCCAGCGCCAGTGCCCCCCATGCTGCAGCCGACCGCAGGCATCGCGATGTCCGCTACCGCCTCCCATGATGAAGATGGCCACCCGTCCACGACTAAGGGGATTGTCGCTACCCCCCTTCAGGGTGTAATCGAACCAGCGCCGACGAAGTTCGTAATAAGACTCCGCGAGCTGGCCATCAAGCGTTGCCTCTGTCCCGAAATCAACCTCACCGGCATGGGTCTCGGAGCGTCGGCCATGAGTCCATGGCCCCATGATGAGGTGAACTGGAGAACGCTTACGTCGGCTCAAGCCTATGAAGTTGTCGGTAGCCGTACGCACGTAAGGGTCATACCAACTCGACATATGGACCATCGGCACATCGGCGTAGGTCTCGTAGTGTCCCTGGGCGAAATAGGCCAACTGGCGCCAATAGTCGCTGAACTCGCCACGCTCCCATTGCTCGAAGAGATAATCCTCATACTCCGGGGCCGCGCTTACGGGCGAATGGCCACGTTGCCAAGGCATCTGCCTGAACCAGGCGCAAATGTCCTGGGCCTCGAGGGCGGTACGCCGCGCCGGATTACGGCGCGTTTCCGGACTCAACATGGCATGCTTGAATGCCCAAGTCGCCTGCTTGAGCTCAAAGGCTCCGCCCTGTCGGATGCCACCGTGATAGGCGCTGGAAAAGCCGCCGGAGTCCAGGAACTGGCTGGCCAGGGCCGAGGGCGCAAGGCACGCAAGAGAGCTCTGGGTGTGGGCACAGTAGGACAGGCCCATCGTCGCCACCCTGCCGTCACACCACGATTGCTGCGCCAGCCACTCGACCGTGTCGAAACCGTCTTCAGCCTCGTGGACGTACTTGCGGAAGCTGCCTTCCGACTTGTAGCGGCCCCGGCAGTCCTGCATCACCACGACGTAGCCGTGGCTGGCGAAATAATGGGCAATCTCCGGCTTCGACAATGGCACGCGATCCTGTAGCGTGATGTCCGACAACGCAGTGCCTGCCTTGTCGTAGGGTGTGCGCTCCAAAATTACGGGAAGCGGCTCATTGACCGCCCGGTCGTCCTCCGCAGGGCGGTAAATATCGGCTGCCAGTCCGACACCATCGCGCATCGGGATCATCACGTCCCGATCAACCACCACCCCGCACGACCCTTCCGGGAGCCTCACGGATCCCATCCCTGCGGAGCCTGCGGCGGCCGCACATCCTTCTGCAGCCACTAGCCGATTGTCCAGGCGTGGTGGAGCACTGTTACGTCGGCCGCCGCAATGTCACTGCAGCATGCATAACAAAGTAAAAACGGCGGCACATGCCTCATCCGTGCTCCTGGATCTCCCTGGCCGCACCGGTTTGGGCACCCTGGCATACCAGGCAGCCGTGCGACGCTATTACCTATACCTGTAGGCATCTTGAAAGGTACCCGCTGAGCCCTGCGGTGGGCGTCCGCACCGCAGGGCTGTTGAAGCTGCACCTCCCGCACCGTGCAGTCTGGCGGCGAACAGGAACAAAGCCTCAGAACTTGGTCTTGATTCTCAGATACCCGAAGGCGCCTCGCGGGTTATAGGTGTTGATGTCAAAGTTGATGTTGGTGTTGACGATCGAAACCGGCGGCAACTCGTCAAACAGATTCTCAATGCCCAGCGTGACCGTGGTCTTCCAGGCTTCCATCTCATAGGCGGCCCAGACATCGTGATACAAGCGAGAGGGGATATCGCCCTTGGTGGCCGGCTCCGGTCCTTCGTTTGTCGTACCCTGATAACGCATGGTCCAGTTGGCCGTCCACTGGTTACGTGCCCAGTTCACGCTGGCGTTGCCGCGCACGCGGGGGTATGCCTCCCGGAACAGTGACTTTCCGGTGCGATCATCTATCCGAATAGAGCCGTCTTCATTGGTGAAAAAGTACACCAGACTGTCCAGATAGCTCACGTCCAGCATCAGTCGGAACCTTCCCGCCGATTTGGCCTGGAAGTCATAGCGCACAACCGTATCCAGGCCGGAAGTCTTGATTCGATCAAGATTGATAGGCCCGTCTATCAGGCGGACAATCTCGCCTTGCGTTCCACGGGTGACGAACTCGCAGCGCTGGCCCGTGTTGGCACAGAGATTAAGCAGCCTCTGCGAGCCGAAACTCGAGATCGCATCGTTGATCTCAACGTCATACCAATCCATCGAGATTGAAAATCCGTCGAGCGCTGCAGGCGTAAACACGAAGCCATAGCTCAGGTTATCCGAGGTCTCGGGCTGAAGGTCGGGGTTACCCCCCACCAGCGAGCGCACAGTGGTGCCCCCGTAGTCTGCCTGGTCATAGGTTGATGGCACACCTGCACAGCCCGGCAGGCCCGCCCCGCCCCCGCTGCATGGGTCCACGGCCGGGAGATTGGTCTCCCGCAATCCCGAATAAAGCTCGTTGATGGAGGGCGCGCGAAACCCCTCTGCAATCGTGCCCCGAACCAGCAGGTCCTGGACGGGTCGCCATGCCAGCCCGAACTTGGCGTTGGTCGTATCACCAAACGTGCTGTAGTCGGAATAGCGCACAGCGGCATCCAGTTCCAGGCTTTGGAACATCGGCCTGTCGGCAATCACTGGCACACTGAGTTCCAGGTACGCCTCCCACAGGTCGTAGTCCGCGTCGGTCGGGTTGCGCGGCGCTGAGGTGGTGCGACGGTTGTTCTGGTAAACCGGGGTTGAGTTGATGATGGAGTCAGGTCGATCATAGCCTTCTTCCTTGCGATACTCGACCCCGGACGCAAAGGCCAGCGATCCCGCCGGCAACTCCAACAGGTCGCCCGTCAAGTTAGCGACAAAGTCGCTCTGCCGGGTGCCGTTTTCGTCGCGCCCGGTAAAGTTGATGTAGTCAATCATCTCCTCGGTAATCGTTCCGAAGATGTTGATCGGCGTGCAGTTGTTGGCTGCACACCGGTCGTTGGGTCCAAGCCCAAGCGCCAGCGCGTCACGGTCAATCTGGTTGCGGGACAGCCAAACGGCATCATTTTTTGCAAAGGAATAAAAGGCATCCCAAGCCCATCCATTGGCAAGCGTGCCCTCGAGCCCGGCAGCGACCCGCATGGTGTCAACGTCCTGCTCGTTATAGCGGAAGTCGTTCTCGACCAATACGCGATTGATGTCGAGCGAGCTGCCGCTGAACTGTACCCCGAAGGGATTGTATGGATGATCAGCCGGTATCACGAAGCCTTCCGAGCCGCGGATCGTTGGTACCACTGGCGCAAAGCGCTGATCTGACTTGCGATTATTGAAAAGGCCCTCAAGCACCAGTTCGGTATCGCCTGCCAGGCGTACGCGCGCCTGCCCAAACAGGCCAGCCAATTCCAGCGGGCCGGTCAAGTACTGCCCGGTTTGGCCGTTGTAACGATCATCTGGATCGACAAATGGCCGGAAGTCCTCGAGCGAATTGCCGCTGGCCCCATCGACACGCGTAAAGCGCGCGCCACCAAACTGACCACCGCCACGGAAGCGGCCACGCTCGGTGCTTGTTGAAAGGCCGTTGAGCGGCACTCGCGAGAAGGCTCGATCCTCAACATAAATCGGATCAGCTTTGGAGTAGTTGCCCGAGAGCATCACCGATCCCCAATCGCCAGACTTGCCCCAAAGCACATCGGCATTGACGGTCTCTCCGTCGTTACGCGACGACGAACCCATGTAGGCGCGCGCTTCAAGGCCGTCGAAACGCTTGAAAGTGATGATATTCATCACGCCGGCGATAGCGTCAGACCCGTAAACCGCGGTCGCGCCGTCTTTCAACACCTCCACCCGTTCCGCAGCCACCATTGGGATCGTATTCATGTCAACGAAATCCCGGAAGCCTCGGGTACCGGCACCGTTGACCCAGCGCCGACCGTTGACAAGAATCAGGTTTCGGTTGGCACCCAGGTTGCGAAGGTTGAGGCTCGAGGTTCCGTGACTGACGCCGGCAGTTCCATTCGAGTTGAGGCTGGAACCCACTGAGGGCAATTCCTGCAACAGCGCTCCCATGGACACAATGCCACTTGACTGTATGTCGCCGAGATCCATGGTGAAAATCGGGCTCATCGACGTCTCGTCCTTGCGACGAATGCGACTGCCCGTGACCACCACCTCATCGATTTCTGCGCCGGAGGTGCTGGCCTGCTGGGCTCCCGCAGTGACCGGAACGGTTGCGCCGCCCAGGGCGAGCAGCACTGCCGCGGCGACACCGCTACCAGTGACGACAGATCGAAATCCTGGATTGCTCATAAAACCTCCCCATAAAAGTCTTCCGCTGGCCGCTGTGGCGCACTCGGCACCAACACGGTTTATTTTGTATGTCACGGAGAGTAGGTAGCGGACTATAGATCCGCAATCTTATGAGGTGCTTACATGACCTCATGCACTGGCAGCATGGCCAGCGCACCGTGACCCAGACCCCTGCACCTCTGCTATTGCCGGGTGGCGATGCGGCGTGTCAGAGTGAGCGGGGCGCGCCGCTGCGGCTCTCTCCATAGACACGATTCAGGACTTCCTGGGGAATCGATGCAGATGACTACGCGGATCGCATTCATGTCGACCACGCTGCTGATCTTATTGATGACCGGCGCGGCGATTGAGGCTCAAGAGGCGGATATTCGGCAAGACGACCGGAGCAGTCGCATCCAGGTCAAGCTCGTCGGGCAAGCACTGATCAAGCGGGACCTTAGGCCGATTGCTCCAGGGTCGGTCACACAGGCCCGCGAATATCTGGCCGGTGCGGACATCGTCTTTACCAACCTGGAAGGCACGGTGGCGCCGGCCGACGCGGCCGACACCCCTCGCTCACCCACTGCAGCCTACGGCCCACCTGCCCTGCTCGATTGCCTGAAAGACATGGGCTTTAACATGTTGTCACTGGCAAACAACCATGCGTGGGATCTGCAGGAAGCCGGCATCGCAACTACCCGGCAGGCCGTGGCCGAGGGGGGCTTCACCCATGCTGGCACCGGTCGCAACGCCGCCGAGGCCTTGGCGCCAGGCTATCGGGAGACTCCAGCAGGAAGCGTAGCCCTGATCGCCATGGCCTCCGGTGCCGTACAGCTCACACCAGACACATGGGCCGGCCCCGACAAGCCCGGGGTCAATTTCCTGGCGCTGGGACCCGACGGAGAGTTGGATGCCAGGCAACGGCTCGAGATCCTGAACGCAGTTCGCGAGGCTGCAGCGCGCGCAGATTTGGTCGTGGTCTACCATCACAATCATTACTGGGGCGAGAACCGAGGGGTCGATGGTCCGCCCGGCCGGGAACTGCGGATCGATCGCTTCGAAACCCCGGCATGGATGGAGCGATGGGCTCGTGAATTGGTGGACGTGGGTGCGGACCTTTATGTTGTGCATGGCAATCCAGCCTTGCACGGGGTCGAGATTTACAAGGAACGACTGATTCTCTATGGCCTGGGCAACTACATCTTTCACACCCGAGGGGGACTTGATCGCTACGGGCCCTTGGCCTGGTACAGCGTGGTGGCCGATGCGCAGTTTGAAGATGGTCGATTGACTGCGTTGGGCTTCCGGCCACTGGTGCTGGCCATGGATGGCGATGCGCGAGGCGCGCCTTACCTGGCCCAGGGAGGTGAAGCAAGCGCAATCCTGGGACGGCTGGAAGACCTTTCAAGCCGTTACGGCACAAGAATGCGCATCGACGGCGAATCAGCCGAGGTGTTGTTCAATGAACCTTAATAGCCGATCAAGACCGCAATACTGAGCAGGGCGATCGCTACCGCAATAAAGGCGACCCAAAGCCAGAACACCGCCCGTGCCCAATCGATCCACGAAACCTGTGCCGTGGCCAGATAAGCCAACAAGGTGCCGGAAGTCGGTGTCAGCAGGTTAGTGATGCCGTTGCCAAACAGGAAGGCCAGGACTGTTGTCTGCGGCCCGACTCCGGAAAGCTGCCCCAGTGGACCCATGATCGGCATGCTCACCGCCGCTTGACCAGACGTCGACGGAATCAGGAAGTCGAGGAAAAGCTGGGCACCAAACATGCCGATGGCAGCAGGCCACGGGCCATTCTCGCCAATCAGCTGGGTTAATGTATGAACAATTGAATCTAGCACCTGACCTTGCTCCAGCACGACAGCGACCGCAGAGGCAACACCGATCAGCATGCTGGCCATCAACACCTTTTTCATCCCGCTTACGAAGGCATCGGCCGCCTCGCTGGCACCAAGCCCGCCACTAATGGCAATGACGATACTCATGGCGACGTAATAGGCCGACAAATCGTGATGTGTCCAGTGCCAGCGATTAGAGCCATAGACCAATAAGGCGATGCCGACGGCGACCACCCAAAGGACCAGCAAATGTCGAGGCGATAATCGTCGAGCATCGAACTCGCGGTCCAATGCAGAATCGTGGCCCTCCCGCCGGATCATCAGCAGCACGAAAACAATGCCAACCACCAGAAACACCAAGTAGCTCAAGAACCTGAACCCGGCGCCGCTGAAAATCTGCAGCCCAACGAGCGGCTGCGCAATGGACAGGGGAATAGGGTTACTTACTGAAGACAGGTAACCCACTTTTACTGCGACGGTCACGATGGCGAGGCCAACCAGGTTGGAGAGGCCCAGCCGATGGGCCATGGCGACCATTAACGGAATGATAAGCAGGTATTCGGACGCGAGGCCGAGGAAGGTGCTGCCGGCAGAATAGACGATCATCAGGGCCGGAACCAAGATGTAGACATTCCCACGCATGCCGGACAGCAACCGCTCAAGGCCGGCGTCGATGGCACCGGTATGGGTCATCACGCCGAACATCCCGCCGATGATCAACACCATGAAAATCAGGTCAGCCATCCTCTTGAGGCCCTGCGGAATGGCTAATAGCGTGTCAACCAATCCGACAGGCTGCGCGCCACCGGCCTCTGCGTCCTGGCCAACATCCAGAAGCTGCAGGGGTGACCTACTCTTCTCCAGCGTTTGGTAGGTGCCCGGAACGACCAACTTGCCATCGCGCTGGTAACTCCCCGACTCAACGAGGTAAGTAAGCGCGGTGGCCAATAACAGGATACCGAGCAGCACGATAATCGGGCTGACACCCTTGCCGGTGGTCTTCTTGGCGATGGTTGTCACTGAGATACCAGTCAGGGCTGACTGCGGGTCAGCGCCGCTGGAAGGATATTAGGCGGGCCGCTGCTCGGCGCGCAATCCGATGCAAGCAGGCCATTGGTTAATCACGATTAGATATGGCCCTGCCCCCAATGCCGTCTCTTCCTGAGTATTCGATGCCCCCGTATTTGAAGTTCGGAGATACACCCGTGATGGCAATCCGGGGAGATTGCCGTTTCGATTCTTAATGAGTTCTGGCGATGAGGAAGGTCAAAAAATAAGGCGTACTTTTTATTAATTCCAGTCCGCGCAGACAAGGGCAGGCGTGACCTGCCCTTAGGCCAAGCGACGACACATTTCGATCACCTTTTTTGAGGACGATCGACTGGCCCAACTCAATTCGACGCGGACTCCACCTGTACGTCGACCGGGCCTTCGAAGGCGATGAACAACACGCAGGGCTCCATGCTGAGGCATTCTCCCGTGTGGGGCGCCCCGGCGGGTCCGTAGGCATAGGTGCCAACCTCCAGCACGGCTGGTTCCTGTCCCTCGTAGGTCACGCGTAACTGGCCAGAAACCAGCGTCATGCGCTCTGCAGAGGTATGCCAGTGATGGGGAATCGAATACCCCGCAGCGACTTTGAAGAAGATGTCTGCGTTCGGCTGGCCAGGATGACCGTGCAGCACGGCAATCTCGCAGCCCTCAGGAAAGACCGACGGGCATGGGCCCCATTCGAGACCGGGGTCTTGTGCGGTTCGGGTGAGTGCTGCTTCCTGGGCAGCGGCAATGTGCGAGGGCAGTACGGCTAAGGGAAGCGCCAAGAACGAAATTGCGAGAGCGAATCTGGCTGACATGTATCCCCCGATGTATGTGTTGTCTTGGAAGTACGAAACGCGTAACCGTTGCGCAGTCTAGGCTTCTTGCGCTGGTCCCTTTCTTCTATATTCTGCATAGCCGACGGCATCACCCCGGAGCCAGGCCATGCAAAGCGCCAATCCTTTTCGTCTGGCTTGCTTCAGGGCCGTCATCATGCTGCTTCTTGCGGGGCCGACGATGGGCATGGCCCCCTCCAACAGTGACCCGTATCTGGTCGTACTGGGCATCGCCCAGGACGGCGGCTTTCCACAACTCGGTACGCCACCGGGCGACGCATGGAAGGGCGAGGCCCGCCGGTTGGTAAGCTGCCTTGGCCTGGTCGATCCGGCCAGTGGCGAGCGGTGGCTGTTCGATGCCACGCCGGACATTGCCGAACAGGTGCAGCGGCTGGATCTGCTGGCGCCGCGCGCTCCAGGCGCACCGGTGGTCAACGGTATCCTGCTTACCCACGCCCACATCGGCCACTACACCGGGCTGATGGCGCTTGGCCGTGAGGCCCTCGGGGCCCGGGATATCCCGGTCCATGTCATGCCCAGAATGCAGGCTTTCCTCGCCGGAAACGGCCCCTGGTCACAGCTCGTCGAGCTGAACAACATCCGCCTGCTGCCGCTTGAGGCCAATACGCCGGTACAGCTCAATCCACGCTTATCGGTCATACCGCTACAGGTGCCACACCGCGACGAATACTCGGAGACTATCGGTTTCCTGATCGCAGGCCCCGGCGCGCGGGCACTCTACCTGCCGGACATCGACAAGTGGGAGCGCTGGGACGAGGCTGGCACCCGCCTGGAAGAAGTTCTTGCCGGTGTCGACATGGCCTGGATCGACGGTACCTTCATGCAGGACGGCGAGATTCCAGGACGAGCCATGGCGGAGATTCCCCACCCTTTCATGGTGGAAACCATGGCACGCATCGAGGCGCGCGCGCCGGACTTGCGAGAACGCATTCAATTCATCCACCTCAACCGCACCAATCCCGCACTGCTGCGAGACGCGCTTGGACCTGGCAATGCCAGCCCGGACGAACTGGAGCGCCGCGGCTTCAAGGTGGCGCGGGAGGGGGATATCTGGTCGCTGGGCAATCGCTGATTCTGGGCGTGCCCGACACCTGACGATTTAAACATTAACTGCATCAATAGGTTAGCCGTTGCGTGACCTGCCCCACGATGCACTGAAGCGGCCACCAATGTGGCTACGGAGACTCGAAATGCAGAATCATCGGATCCTTTTTTTGCGGCGCCCGACCGGCCTGCCCGTACCGGAGGATTTCAGTCTGGAGGCCGCGCCGATATCTTCCCCCGGGGCGGGCCAGTTTCTGGCGAGAACAGTCTGGCTCTCGCTCGATCCTTACTACCGTAACGTAATGAAAGGACACCCGATTTACGGCATCCCGCTGGAACCGGGCGAGGTCATGTTCGGCAAGGCAGTCGCACAGGTCGCCGAGTCGCGTCATCCTGACTTCGTCGCGGGCGAGTACGTGCTGATGTCGAGCGGCTGGCAGCAATGGGCCCTCTCCGACGGCAAGGACGTGGAGAAGATCGACCCGGAGGCAGCCCCTCTCTCGACGGCCCTTGGCGCCATGGGCATGCCGGGCCTGACCGGTTACGCCGGCCTGGTCTACCTGGGCGAACCTCGCCCGGGACAGACCGTGGTGGTCTCGGCCGCGACCGGTGGGGTGGGCACCACCGTCGGGCAGGTGGCCCGCCTGATGGGGGCCCGCCCGGTGGGTATCGCCGGCTCAAGCGAGAAGTGCGACTACGCGGTGCGAGAACTCGGTTACACCGCCTGCATCAATTACCGGACGGGAGACCTCAAGGCGCAACTCAAGGAGGCCTGTCCGCGAGGCATCGACGTGTACTTCGACAACGTCGGGGGCGAGGTCCTCTCCGCAGTGCTCGGCAATCTCGCACTGCATGCACGGATCGTGCTGTGCGGAATGCCCGAGGTCTACAACATGGCCGCACCCCCCCCGGGCCCCTTCCTGGGACCCATCATTGGGGCAAGGGCTACCGTGAAGGGCCTGGTGGTCTATGACTGGCTGGCTCGCATGCCCGAGATGCGCAGGATTGTTGGCGAATGGATCCGCGACGGACGTTTCCAGTGGCGCGAGGACATCACTGAGGGCATCACCAACGCGCCGGACGCTTTCTGCCGCCTGATGCGCGGCGAAAACTTCGGCAAGGCGCTGGTCAGGGTTGCCCCGGAGCGTTGCTGAGCAAGCCCTGCACTCAGAGGTGGTCGGCGACCATGAAGACCGGGTTGTCGGCGAAGGTATTGAATTGCGCGGCCAGTGCCTGCACCTGTGCCCCGCCCAGCGAACCGGTAAAGGCGTCGAAGTCGTCGACCTCGATGATTTCGACGAACTGGTAGGGCGCCTTGGGTTCGCCAGTCAGCAGGCCAGCAGTCCTGAAAATGTCGAAGGACCGGACGCCCGGCAGGCGTCGAACCTGAGGCAGGTCCATGTTGCGAGCCCATTGCTCATATTCAGCCGGGTCTGCATCGGATTTCAGGTTGAACAGGACGATGATCCGGGTCATTGCGGCAGCCCTCGAATGACAGACAGGAACTCGATGGTACCCTATGGGCCAGCGGATGTTCGCCGTAGCCTGATAACCCAAGACAGCCCATGACCTGCCACTATCCGGCCCTGTTCAGTCCGCTGTCGCTTCGCGGAAATACCCTGCGTAATCGTATTGTCCATGCCGCGATCCTGACCGGCTTCGTGCAAGGGGGAAGGATTCCCACGCGCCTGCTCAACTATTACCGCAGCCGGGCGGCCGGCGGGGCCGCGATGATCGTCACCGAGCCCCTGGCCATGACCCGCCACAATCGCATCAGCTCACGGATTCGCGCGTGGGACGAGGAGTCCCTTGGCCAATTGCAAAGGGCTGCGGATGTCGTCCAGCGTGGCGGCGCGTTGCTTGTTGGGCAACTGCAGGACCCGGGTCGGGGCCGGCATCTGCCAGGCCGGAACGAGCAGGCCATCGGCGCGTCGCCGTTACCCGATGACCTCAGCTGGACCGTTCCGCAGGCCCTGTCCGTGGGCGAGATCGCCGGGATGATCGACGACTGGGCCAGGGGAGCAGCACGCCTGCAACGCGCCGGTTTCGCCGGCGTGGAGATCTCCGCTGGCCACGGCCACTTGATTCACCAATTTCTCTCGCCTCACTCAAACCGTCGCGAAGATGGCTATGGTGGTGAACTGGAGGGGCGCACCCGGTTCCTGAGGGAACTGATCGTCGCGATTCGCTCATCCTGTGCGGCAGGATTCATCATTGGCCTGAAACTGCCGGGCGATGATGGAGTGAACCACAGCATCGACCTCGACGGGGCTGCGGCTATCGCCGCGCGACTGGCCAAGATGCGTGATGACTTTGATTACTGGACCTGGGCGTGGGGTGCCCATGCCCGTTCGTTGTACCGGCACCTCCCCGATGGACATGGTGCGCGGCACCCTTATCTTTCCGACATAGCGAGACTCAGGCAATCGGCCCCCGATGTCGTCACGGGAGCCATCGGTTACCTGGGCGATCCTGCAGAGTGTGAGGTGGCCCTGCAGTCCGGGGGTGCAGACCTGATTTTCCTGGGCAGGCCTCTAATTACCGATCCCGCCTTCCCTAATAAGGCTCGCTTGGGCCGCGAGGCCGAGATCCGGCATTGCGTGTCCTGCAACTCTTGCTGGGGGAGCGTCATCGATGGCGCGGGGCTGGCCTGTGACAACAACCCGCAGCTGGGTGTGCGTGACGAACACGTTTTTAAACGCCGCAGGCGTCCCACAGGGCGAAGCGTGGCCGTGGTGGGCTCAGGCATCGCCGGGCTCGAGGCCGCCCATACTGCAGCGCGCCTGGGCAGCAAGGTCATCCTCTACGGCCGTTCCGCACAGGTCGGTGGCAAGACGCGTCTGCATGCCAGCCTGCCTGGATTTCAGAACCTCTCCAGTATCTACGATTACCAGTGGCAGGCAGGACAGCGTGCCGGCGTAGAATTTGCGCTGGGTGAAGACTGGACGGTCGACGCCGTAATGGACCGAAGCCCGGAGGTGATACTGCTGGCGGCGGGAGCACGAGCCTCGATACCTGCCTGGATAGAGGGCCCCTGGCAGGAGCCCGGTCTCATCCCTTCCCTTCGGGAGATGGCCTGGCAACTTCTCGGCCGAACCGGCCGGAGCCCGGGGCGTGCGGTGCTCATTGACCAGGACCACACCGCTATGACTTACGCCGTCGCCGAGCTGATGGCCGATCGTTTCGAACGGTTGACGCTCGTCACGTCGCGGGAACGGTTTGCCTCGGACGTGCCCCTGGTAGTTCGACAGGGTATTTACCAGCGACTTCACGACCGTCGGGTCGAAATGCTGTGCAACCTGGAGCCCCGTGGTCTAGACGGACTGGAAGAGGGCCGACTGGAATTGGCGAACGTCTACAACCAGGATCTACTCACCCTGCAGGATGTAGCCTGCATCACCCACGCCAGTCCCCGGCTACCAGACCAGCAGTGGCTCCATCACCTGCAGGCACTGGGCGCGGACGTCCGGCTGATCGGCGACTGTCGCGCGCCCCGCAGCGTGATGGCCGCAACCCGCGATGGGTACCTCTCGGCGACGGAACTCAACAGATAATCCGAGACGATTGCGCCAGCAGACCCGAGCTTGCACCGGAGGCATTGATGCGAAAAAAGCTACTGATCGCTGCCGTGACTACCAGCCTCGCGCTGGCGTCCTGGGCCATCGTTGCGAATTGGGCCTTCTTGTATCGCTATACGACCTTCATCGCGGAGGGCGGTGACCCGCACCTGATCCCGGTGAGCTGGTACCAGCCGCAGGCGATCATTCATGATGGCACCGGACAAAATTCCCCGCTGCCCGAGGGCAAGCCGGTCGGCATTGCCGGCGAACTTCTCCAGCAAGTCCGGCAATATGCGCTCGGCGAGGGCGGACACGCCCTGCTCATCGCGCAGGACGGAGCAATCATCTACGAAGAGTATGCGCAGGGCGCGGACCGCTCGATGCTGGTTAACCCGCAATCAATGTCCAAGAGCCTCATGGCGATTGCGGTGGGAATTGCACTGAAGAACGGCCAACTCAGGGACGTCGAGCAACCCATCGGCGAGCTGCTGCCAACCCTGGCGGACGATCCCCGTGGCCGGATCACAATCCGCCACTTGCTGCAGATGACGGGGGGACTCGAGCAACTGGCCACCGACTACTCGCCGACCCCCTGGTCCCGGGGT
>JAURLT010000171.1 GCA_030831085.1 Gammaproteobacteria bacterium | reverse complement strand
CCGCCGCCAACCTGGCCCGCATGCTGGACCTGGCCGGTGTGCGCGACTACGCCCTGGTGCCCTGGGGCACGGCCTCCGGCAGCGCCGTGGAGGTCGCCGCCACCTCGCTGGTCGCCGGCCTGCTGGAGGCCCTCGAGGGGCTGCCAGAGGAGCGCCGACCCCGGCGCATCGCCCTGCATTCACGCAGCGCCCATCGACTCGGCCTCGCGCGGCAGGCGATCGAGGTGCTGCTTGGCCATCACCCGCAGGGTTCCCTGCTGAGGCTCGGCCCGGCACCGAATCGCGGCGCGAGCATCGCGGCACCCGGCGCAGCGACCACTGCGCAGTGCTACCTGTTCGTGCAGCAGGAGGGCTCGACCCTGCGGGCGTCGCTGCTGGGACATACGGCGAAAGCCACCGCACTGGCCAGCGAACGCAAGCTGGAACTGCGCGGGCTGGATGAGCAGCTCGCGGGCTTGGTCGAGGCGCCGGACCATCGCACTATGCTTCGCTTCGGCGAACGGCTCGCGCGCCAGTTGCTGCCGGAGGTGATTCGCGAGGCGCTGCCCCAGCTGGGCGAGGGGCCACTGGTGGTGGTGCACGATGCGAACGCATCGCGCTGGCCCTGGGAAACACTGGCAGTCGGCAAGTGGACACCGGCCCTCAGCAGCGGCCTGAGCCGCCGTTACGCGGCCGAGGGCATGCCCCTGGCAAAGTGGTCTGCCGAGCGTCGACGCGGGGCGGCGCTGGAGGTGCTGCTGGTCATCGATCCCACCGACGACCTGCCCGGCGCGCGTGAAGAGGGCCGCGCCATCGAAGACGCGCTGGCCGGCGACGGCATCCGCATCACCCACCTGCGGGGCAGCGAGGCCACCCGCGGCAGGCTGCTCGACGAATTCGCCAGCGAGACCTGGGACGTCATCCACTATGCCGGACATGCTTTCTTCGATCCCGGTGCCCCGGGCGCCAGCGGAATCTATTGCGCCGGTGGACGGGTACTGTCCGGCGACGACCTGGCCTCGCTGGGCACCTTGCCCGCCCTGGTGTGCTTCAACGCCTGTGAGTCAGGCCGACTGCGCAACCCGGCCGCTGCGCCGCGCCTGCGGGCGCTCAGGCGGGGCGCTGGCCTGGCGGAAGCCTTCCTGCTGGGTGGCGTGGCCAACTTCATCGGCACCTGGTGGCCGGTCGGCGATGAGGCCGCGGCGAGCTTTGCCACAGCGCTATACCGTAGCCTGGCCCGCGGCGACAACCTGGGTACTTCCATGCGCGCCGCGCGCACCGCCGTGCAGGCGCTGGACTCGGGAGACTGGGCCAACTACCTGCTCTACGGCAGCGAGGACTTCCGCCTGCGGGGCTGACTGGCGTACCCTGAGCTTGTACTGGACAAAATGATCGATTCGGGCGGCTTTCACGTATGTCATTCCCGCCGCCGAGAGAGCAGGATGCAGGGAGTGGGGAGACAGTGAGCCTGCCAACGCGGATGGACCGCAGAAGAATCATCAGCTTACGCATCGCCGGGATCGAGGTCGGGATGGACCCGAGCTGGATGATCCTGGCCCTGCTGGTCGCCTGGTCGCTGGCTACCGGGGTGTTCCCCAACCTGTACGACGGCCTGCCGGTCATGACCTACTGGTGGATGGGACTGCTCTCGGTCGTGGGGCTTGCAGTCTCCATCGTCCTGCACGAACTGGCCCACTCACTGGTCGCGCGTCGTTTCGGCATCAAGATCCGCAGCATCACCCTGTTCGTGTTCGGCGGCGTGGCCGACATGGCCGACCAGCCGGCGCGGCCACGGGCCGAACTGCTGATGGCCGCCGCCGGGCCGGCGATGAGCCTCGCTCTGGCGGCCGTGCTCCACGGCGTGGTGGTCGCGGGAGAGTCGGCCGGTTGGTCGGCCACCGTGCTCGCCGTTCCGTCCTACCTCGCGCTGCTCAACAGCGTGCTGGCGGTGTTCAACCTGGTGCCAGCCTTCCCTCTCGATGGGGGCCGCGTACTGCGCGCTGCGTTGTGGTCAATGTGGGGCGATTTTTCCCGAGCCACCCGGGTCGCGGTCCGGATAGGGTCCGGTGGCGGCATCCTGCTGTCCCTGCTCGGCGTGGCCGCCGCCCTCTCCGGCAACGTCGTGGGCGGACTGTGGTGGATCCTGATCGGTTTTTTCCTGCGCAGCGCCGCCCAGGGCGAATTGCAGACCCTGCAGGCACGCCACGTACTGGCCGGCATCACCATTCGCGATTTCGTCACCAGCCAGCCGGTCACCGTTCCGGCAGACATCTCGCTCGACGCGCTGGTCAGCGACTACGTTTACCGCTCGGGTCACGAGATGTACCCGGTCAGCGACGGCAACTCCATCGTGGGCAGCGTCGGCGTGGAGGCCATCCGCAGGATCCCCAGGGACCAGTGGGGGCAGACGCGGGTCGATGCAATCATGCAGGCGCAGTCGGCCGACAACACCATTCCCGTCGGCATGGAAATCACCGACGCACTCGATCACATGAACCGCACCGGCCAGAGCCGGCTGCTGGTCACCGACGACAGCCGCTTTGCCGGCATCGTAACGCTCAAGGACCTGTTGAGGCCGCTGAGCCTGAGACTGAAGCTTGGAGATGCCTGAAGGAGGCCCTATGCAAGTACCGCTGCAGATCACCTTTCGCCACATGGAAAGTTCGCCCGCCGTCGAGACGAGGGTCAGGGAACTGGCGGCGCGCCTGGAGAAACACTACGACGGCATCAACAGCTGCCGCGTGGTCATCGACACGCCTCCCGCACATCGCCACAAGGGCGCGCCGTTCTCGGTGCGCATCGACGTCACGGTGCCGGGCGCGGAATTGTTCGCTACCAGCGACAACGAGCCCGAAGGTGCGCATACGGACGCCTACATCGCGCTGCGCGATGCCTTCGAGGATATGCGTCGGCAACTCGAGGACTACGCCCGTCGCCAGCGCGGCGACGTGAAGCGCCACTCGCAGCCGCAGGTCTGATCGTCATCCGCTACCAGGTATAGCGCACCCGGTAGCGGATGACCTGCTCCGCATCCGCCGCAACGCGGACCGGGAACTCGATGCTGCCCGCATCGAGCTTCTCGTAGGGGAGCGAGTGTGACAGCAGGCTCCAGCCTGCTGTCCGGTACAGCGCCTCGCGCACCGTCACCTCCACGGCCTCGCGCTTGCGGTTACGCACCCTCACCTCGATCTCCTCCTCGGCGACGCGGGCCCGCGTGTCCACTGAGAAATCGACCTGGCGGCGCTCGCCGACCACGTCGAAGGCATTGCCCAGCCGCAGGCGGACCCGTTCGTTGCGCGGTGTATGGCCCAGCGTGTCCTCACCGATAAACTCGTGTCCGCCGTCGGCCGGGTCGAGTTGCGAAACCCTGACCCGGCCGGCCGGCAGGGGCATGCCGAGGCCCGACTTCTCGTCGTTCTGGAACTGCAGCCACACCTCCACCTTCGGCTCGCCGCCTGGGCGGAAATCACGCTCCACCATCGGCGCTCCCTGCCAGGCGTAGCCGCTCGTCCCGTCAAACAACAGCTGCTTGCGGGCTGGAATACGCCGCGACCCCTCCAGCAGCTCGACCTGCTTGGTGGAGTTGTTGGCGATGGTCACCGGCCGACCCAGCGTGTAGAGGTGATATTCGAAGAAGGCCTTTTCCTCGAACCCGGCGTCGGATTCCATGGTCATGGCCCGCATCTGGGCGAGCATCGGCACCGCGCGCGGCTGCGCGCGGTTGACCTCCCCCGCCACCAGCTTCAGCCTGGCCTCGGGGTAGTCGACGCCGGACTGGTTCAGCAGGCTGACCCAGGCGCCGAGGTCCACGGTGCCGCTATTGGCGTCACGGCCGGGCGTAAACAGCAGGTTGTAATCGGCCCACCAGGTGATGCCGCCGGTCTGGTAGCTCACGCGGGTGTCGTGACGCCCACCGCGTTTCGCGCTGAGCTGCCATTCCAGCGTCGGTCGCGTCACCAGCCCACCGGCGGGCTCGCCGAAACCCAGCGCATCCCAGCTGCGCAGCGCATGCACCTCGCCCTGGGCGTCACGCAGCACCAACCCGTCGTGCGCAGACAACAAGGTGCCCTCGAGCCGACGGACGCCATCGCCCTGCCCACCCTCGACCCGGACCTGGCCATCGACGTAGCGCGAGAGCAGCTGGCCTACGCTGACCAGGTCGAAGCGAAAATCCTGCTCCTGCACCCGCGTGCCAGCCGGATCGGTCAGCGACTCAAAACGGACGGTGGTGGGATCGAGGAGGGCGGCCACGTCGGTGAAGCTCAGCCGCGATCGGCCGGCCTGCAGCTCGAGCGGCCGGTCCACGCGCACCATGGCGAAACCCGGCAGCGACGAGGCAGGGGGCGGCGCCTCGCCGGGTAGCGGTCGGTACCACTCCGCAGGAATGGCCCCGGGCTGGGCGGAGCTGTAGACCGTGAGCGCGACGCTGGAGTCAGCGCCCGAGCTCTGCGCGTGGGCCAGATGGGTGGCTGCGGCCAGCACCGCCAGCACAAATAGGTGGCGTAAAAGCATGGATCGGCTCCGGTAAGGGCAGGAGGCTAGAATACCTCCAGTCAACCTCGACGGAGTCGGTACATATGGCGTTCCCACCGGATGGCTACGATGCCGATCAGCTGCGCATGGAGCTGGGCAAGCCGGCCTGGTGGCAGCATCGCGTGGTGCTGTTCAGCCTGATCGGAGTGGACACCGTGCTTTTGGTGGCCTGTTTCTGGCTGGGAAGCAGCCTCGCTACGGCGCGTGAACACCTTGAGCTGATGCGAGAGCGGGCCGAACAGGGGTTCTTGATGCCACCGAGCTCGGAACGGCGGGTACGGGTGGATCTTGATGCGATCCAGCCGGTCAGCATGGGCGGCAACCTGCCGGAGCGGGTCGAGTTCGCGCTGAACGCCAAGCGCAAGCGCTTCAACCTGTTCCGGATCTCGGTAGCGCGTCAGGACGGCACGGCGCTGGTACATTTCGATCGTCTGGTCCGCGACAGCAACGGCGAACTGAAATTTGCGCTCAATTCCGGGGTGATGCCCAGCGGCGACTACGTCATCCGGGTGGAGGGCCTGACCGGCAACGGCCGCTCCAGGGAGCTTGCCGCGGTGCCCCTGTACGTGCAGCGTCGGGTGATCAGCCTCGGCGGAGGTTGAGCCTCAACGACAGGCAGCTGAGGCCACCGTCCATGCGGCGGAACTCCGACATGGATAGCGGCAGGGTCCGGTAACCGAGCCCCTCCAGTCGTTCCAGCAGTCGCGGATAACCGGCCGCCACCAGCACCCGGTCATTCACCCGGATGCAGTTGGCCGCGTACTCCTCGCCCGCCTCGACCTCAATCCTCTCCATTCCATCCAGCAGACGGGCAACAGGGAAGCCGGGCACCACCACCACCCGTCCCTCGTCAATGGCGGTGATCCCCGTCTTCAGGTGCAGCAACCGCGGATGATCGGCCAGGTCGACCGTCTCGGACCGGTACCCGCGCTCTTCGAGCCAGCGCGAGAGCTGCCCCGCACCCTCGGTATTGGTGCGCTCGGAGAGCCCGATGAGGAACCGGCCGCCCAGATCGCAGACGTCACCGCCATCCAGTAACCCTGGAGCCGCGATCGACGAGACGCTACCGAAATATCGCTGCAGCACCGGTCGCAGCGTGGCGACCTCGCCGAGGCGTGACGGCGCACCGGGTCGGGTCAGCAGCGCGCCGGCCTCGGTGACGATGGCGGGGTCCTCGACGAAGCAACTGTCGGGATACTCCGCATCGGCGGCGAGGACCTCGACCTGCAGGCCGCAGGTCACGAGGGCTTCGGCGTAACGCGCGTGCTGGCTGAGCGCCAGGTCGAGATCCGGTGGACCCTCGTCGGCGCGGGTCAGGCCCTCGGCGAAATGCTCCCCAGGCCGCCTGAGGATCGCGTGGGTGAAGTGCATGGCGTCTCAGCCCCGCCGCAGGGTGGCGACCGGCGACTGGCGGATCACGCCACGGGTGGCCAGCAGCCCGGCACCGCCCACCAGCAGGAGTCCGGCCAGGAGGCCCACCAGCCAGACGCGGGGATCGACGACGTATTCAAGGTTGAACAGCTGCGTCGCGAGCGCCCAGCCGGCGATCGTGGCCACGATGGCCGCGAGCAGTCCGGACAGCACTCCCAGCACCCCGAACTCCGCCGCCACTCCGGCCATGACGATCCGTCGGCTGGCACCGAGAGTGCGCAGCATCGCGCTTTCCCAGGCCCGCTCGTCGCGGGTCGACTGGATCGCGGCCAGCAGGACCACTACGCCTGCCACCAGCGTGAACAGGAAGACATACTGCACCGCCAGCGAGGCCTGGTCTCCCACCTGCCTGACCTGGGTGAGGATTGCCTCGAGGTCAAAGATGGAGACGCTGGGAAACTCCCGTACCAGGGCCACCAGCTCGCGACGCTCGGCCTCGTCGAGGTGCACCGCGGTCAACCAGGTGCCGACCATTCCGTCGAGGGCGCCCGGGGAAAAGACCAGGAAGAAGTTGGGCCTGAAATTGTCCCACTGGACCTCGCGCAGGCTGGCAATCTCGGCCTCGAGCGGCTCGCCGGCGACGTCAAAGGAGAGCAAGTCGCCGACCTTCAGTCCCAGCTCCTCGGCGTAGTCCACCTCCACGGAGACGAGATGGCGATCGGGCTGCCCCTCGTCCCACCAGCGGCCCTCGACGATGCGATTGCCCAGCTGGGGCCGCGCCGCCCAGCTGAGGTTCTGCTCGCGCTCGGAAAAGTTGCGCGCGCGGTCTCCCTCGAGCCTGCGTTCTTCCATCGGCGTACCGTTCACCGCCGTCATGCGCGCCCGGATCATGGGGAACAATTCCGGCTCGGCCATGCCGCGTTCCGTGAAGAAGGCGCGAAAGGCCCCGACCTCATCGCTGCGAATGTTGATCAGGAAGTGGTTGGGCGCATCTGCCGGCACGCTCGCCTGCCATTCTTCCAGCAGGTCCCCGCGCACCACCGACAACAGCAGCAGCACCATCAGCCCGAGCCCGAAGGCCACCACCTGCACGACGCTCTCACGGCCACGCCTCGCGAGGTTGGCCACTCCGTAACGCCAGGACACGCCGACCCCGCCACGCAGGCGGCCGGCGCCCAGCACCATCAACCAGCCCGCCAGGCCGAGCACCGCGAGTGCCAGGACCGTGCCACCGGCCACCCAGCCCACCAGTCGTGCGTCGCGCACCAGGAAGAACAGCAGGCCCAGCAGGGCGGCGACCGCCACCAGATAGGCCGCGGCATAGCGCAGCGGCGGTGGCTCCAGGTTGCGCCGTAGCACCCTCGCCGGCGGCACCTTGCGCAGCTGCAGCAGCGGGGGCAGCGCAAAGCCGACCAGGATGGTGGCAGCGGTAGCCAGACCCAGCAGGGCTGGTTGCCAGGTGGGCGGGGGGAGGTCGCCGCGGATCAGGTCGGTCAGCAGCCAGGCCAGCACCTCCTGGGCGAGAAAGCCCAGCACCGCCCCGGCTACGGCAGCCATCAACGCCAGCAGGGCCAGCTCGGTGGTGGTGACCGCCAGCACCAGGCGCTGGCTGGCCCCCACGCACTTCATGAGCGCCACGTTGTCGAGATGGCGCCGCACGTAACGGCGAGCGGACATGGCCACCGCCACGGCTGCCAGCAGCACCGTGATCAGGGCCGACAGGTTCAGGAAGCGCCCGGCGCGCTCCATTGACGACTGGATCTGGGGACTGGCCTCGGCCACGTCGACCAGTCGCTCCCCCGGCTGCTTTTCGGCCTTGAGCCGCTCCTTGAAGGTGCGCACGTCGGCAGGTGCACCGGCAAACAGCACGGCATGGGTCGCCCTGCTGCCTGGCTGGATCAACTGGGTGGCAGGAATATCCCCCAGGTTCATCAGGAGCGATGGCGCCAGGTCGACGAAGGCCGCACCCTGGTCGGGGCGATAGTCGAGTACCCGCGTGACGCGCAGCGTCGCAGCCCCGAGCGAAAGCTCATCGCCGACCTCGGCACCGAGACGCGCCAGCAGCCTCGAGTCGGGCCAGATCTCCCCGCGCGAGGGAATGCCCTCGGCGACCACGGCCGGTGCGAAGGGCTCGGTGGAGACCTTGACCTCGCCACGCAGCGGATAACCGTCGCTGACTGCGCGAACGGCCGCCAGGGTGGAGTCCTCGCCAAGGAAGACCACGCTGGGAAAACTGAGCGTGCGGGCGGTCGCGAGACCTGCCTCCTCAGCGGCCTGCTGCCAATCGTCGGACGGGGCGCGACTGGCCTGCAGCTTGAGGTCGGCGGCAATCACCTCGGCCGCCTGCTGCTCAACCGCCTGGCCCACCCGGTCGGTGAAGAATCCCACACCGGTCAAAGCCGCGATGGCCACCACCAGCGCAAGGGCCAGCACCGCCAGTTCGCCGGAACGCCAGTCCCGGACGAGGGCCAGCAGGGCAAAACGCAGGGCTCTCATGCCCCACCCGTGAGCCGGCCGCCGTCGATCTCGATCACCCTTCCGCAGCGGGCCGCGAGACCCCGGTCATGGGTCACCAGCACCAGGGTGGTGCCGGCTGCTGCATTGAGCTGGAACAGGAGGTCCGCGATGCGCGCACCGGTGGCGGTATCGAGGTTGCCGGTCGGCTCGTCGGCAAACAGGACTGCAGGCCGGGTGACGAAGGCCCTGGCGATGGCGACCCGCTGCTGTTCGCCCCCTGAGAGCTGGCGGGGATAGTGGCCGACTCGCGCGCCGAGCCCAACCTCCTCCAGTGCCTGGCGCGCCGCCTCGCGGGCATCACGCCGGCCCGCCAGTTCCAGTGGCAACATCACGTTCTCCAGCGCGGTAAGCGATGGCACCAGGTGAAAGGACTGGAACACGAACCCGACCCGCCGGGCCCTGACCGCAGCACGACCGTCCTCATCCAGGGCGGTGATGTTTTGTCCGTCAATCCAGACCTCGCCCTCGCTGGGCTCATCGAGACCGGCCAACAGGGCCAAGAGGGTGGACTTGCCAGCCCCGGAGGCCCCGACGATGGCCACCGTCTCGCCAGCCTGGATGGCGAGGCTGACCTCGTCGAGGATGGTTAGCAACCCCTCGGGGCTGCTAACCTCCTTGCGCAACTTCCTGGCCTCCAGCACTGTCACTGATTCCATGCGTCAGATCCTGTCCATCCTGTTGGTCTCCTGTCTCGCCTTCGCCCCGGCCGCACGCGGCGAAACCGGAGGCGGCGGCAAACCGGTCATCCTGGTGCTCGGCGACTCACTCTCCGCCGCCTACGGCATCCCGCCCGCCAAGGGCTGGGTCGCGCTGCTGCAGCGTCGACTGGACCGCGCAGGGTACGGATACGCCGTCGTCAACGCCAGCATTTCGGGCGAAACCACCGTTGGCGGCCTCGAACGGCTGCCTCGAGCACTCGCCCGGCACCGACCCGCGGTGGTCATCCTCGAACTCGGCGGTAATGATGGCCTGCGCGGCCTGCCCGTCGAGCAGCTGCGCGCCAACCTCGAGGCCATGATCACCGCCAGCCAGCGTGCCGGAGCCCGCGTGGTGCTGGCCGGCATACGAATCCCGTTGAACTATGGCCAGCGTTACTCGGAAAAGTTCTTTTCCACCTACGCTGAACTCGCCGGGGCGCGGAAAACGGCCCTCGTGCCGTTCTTCCTGGAGGGCGTGGCGCTGCGTGAAGAGCTGTTCCAGGACGACGGGATCCATCCGGGCGTCGAGGCCCAGCCGATCCTGCTGGACAACGTCTGGCCAGTTCTCGAACCGCTGCTGGCGGCCAAGCGAGGAGCGTGAACATGGACAAGCTGTGGCTTGAACACTATCCGCCTGGCACTCCAGCCGAGATCGACCCTGATCAGTACCGCTCCCTCAAGGAACTGGTCGAGCGGGCGCTCCTTGAGCACGCTGGCAGGCCGGCGTTCACCAACCAGGGGCGGACCCTGACCTACGCCGACATCGACCGGCTCTCAGCTCAATTCGGCGCCTGGCTGCAGGTCGAGGCGGGCCTCGCCAGGGGCGACCGGGTCGCGATCATGATGCCGAACCTGCTGCAGTATCCGATCGCGATGTTCGGAGCGATGCGCGCTGGCCTGACCGTGGTGAACGTCAACCCTCTGTATACGGCCCGCGAACTCGAGCACCAGCTGAACGACTCGGGCGCGCGCGTTGTGGTGATCTACGAGGGCGCCTGCCACGCCCTGGAAAAGGCCCTGCCGGCCACCGGCATCGAGAAGGTGGTGGTGACCGGCATCGGCGACCTGCTGGGCTTCCCCAAGGGCCCGGTCGTGAATTTCGTGGTACGCAAGGTGAAGAAGCTGGTACCGGCGTGGAACCTTCCGGGACACCTGCGCTTCACCGAAGTGCTCGCGCGCGGCGCAGCGCACCGGCTCAAGCCCGTCGAGGTGGGTCCGGAGGACGTGCTGTTCCTGCAGTATACGGGTGGCACCACCGGAGTATCCAAGGGGGCCGTGCTGAGCCATCGCAACCTGGTGGCCAACACCCTGCAGATGATCGCCTGGCTACCCGAATTGCAGGCCGAGGGCGAATCGGTGGTCATCACGGCCTTGCCGCTTTATCACATCTTCGCGTTGACCACGAACTGCCTGGTGTTCACCGCGGTGGGCGGAGAGAACGTCCTGATCACCAACCCGCGCGACCTCAAGGGCTTCGTAGCCGAACTGTCACGGGTCCGCTTCAGTTTCATTACGGGCGTGAACACCTTGTTCAACGGGCTGCTCAACACGCCGGGCTTCGAAAAGATCGACTTCAGCCGCCTGAAGGTGGCCTTCGGAGGAGGCATGGCGGTGCAGGCCGCCGTGTCGGAGCGCTGGAAGGCGCTGACCGGGCGGCATATCTGCCAGGGCTGGGGGCTGACCGAGACCTCACCGGTGGCAACGGCAAACAGGCCGAAGGACGAGGAGTTCAACGGCTCGATCGGGCTGCCGATGCCTTCCACTGAATTGTCGATCCGCAACGATGCCGGCGAGGAAGTGGCTATCGGAGAAGTGGGCGAGATCTGCGTGCGTGGACCTCAGGTGATGCAGGGTTACTGGAACCGTCCCGAAGAAACCGCCAAGGTCATGCTACCGGAAGGCTGGTTGCGTACCGGTGACGTGGGCCGCATGGACACGCGCGGCTTCACCTGGATCGAGGATCGCAAGAAGGACATGATCCTGGTCTCAGGCTTCAACGTGTACCCCAACGAGGTCGAAGGCGTGGTGGCCGCACTGCCCGGCGTGCTGGAAGTGGCCGCCGTTGCGCAGCCTGATCCGCGCTCGGGGGAGTCGGTGGCGCTGTTTGTGGTGCGCAAGGACCCTGCCCTGACCGAGCGGGACATCCTGGCCCATTGCCGGGAGCAACTGACCGGCTACAAGATGCCGCAGGCCATCCACTTCAGGGACGAGCTGCCCAAAAGCAACGTGGGCAAGATCCTGCGGCGAGAACTGCGCGACGAGGTGCAGCGCCTTGCGGGCGGCAACTCGACGGGCTAGCGCTTGCGCTTCGCCCGCGCGCTCATCGCGCGACCCGCGACCAGATGAGCAGCGATGTCGTCACCGGCCTCCGCGGCGCGCCTGACCCCATTTTCGATCATCCGCTCGGCCTGACGCGGCCCGACCCAGTTCACGATCGTCACCCACTTGCCCTTCTCCAGGTCCTTGTAGTGCTGGAAGAAGTGGGCGATCTGCTCGGTCAGGATGCTCGGCAGGTCCTGATAGGTCTTCACTCCACTATAGAAGGGATGCAGCTTGTCCACCGGTACGCAGACCACCTTCTCGTCGGGCCCGCTCTCGTCCTTCATCAGGAGCGCGCCGACCGGACGGCAGCGGATGATGGCCCCGGGCACCACCGGCACCTGACCGACCACGATGACGTCCACGGGATCGCCATCCTCGGACAGCGTGTGCGGCACGAAGCCGTAGTTGCCCGGGTAGTACATGGCGGTGTGCAGGAAGCGGTCTACCCGCAATACGCCCGACTCCTTGTCGAGCTCGTACTTCACGGGCACCCCTCCCTGGGGAATTTCGATCAAGACGTTGATGTCGTGCGGCGGGTCCTCGCCGATGGAGATCCGGTCAATGTCCATTAGCCCTCCTTGCGGTGGTACTGCGGGCTGAGTTCGTGCACGGCGGCGATCATCGCCCCGGCGTGAGCAGGATCGACATCCTGGTGGATGCCATGCCCGAGGTTGAATACGTGACCCTCGCCGTGGCCGTAGGAGGCCAGCACGCGGGCCACTTCCGCCGTGATCACCTCCGGCGCTGCGTAGAGCACGCAGGGATCGAGGTTGCCCTGCAGGGCCACCCTGCCGGCCGTGGTCGCCCGCGCGGTGGCAAGGTCAGTGGTCCAGTCCACACCGAGCGCATCCGCGCCCGCCTCGGCCATCTCGGCGAGCCAGGCACCGCCACCCTTGGTGAACAGCACCAGCGGCACGCGGCGACCCTCGCTCTCGCGCCTGACCTCCGCTGCGATGCGCGCCATATAGCGCAGGGAAAACTCGCGGTAAGTTGTCGGCGAGAGTGCCCCGCCCCAGGTATCGAAGACCATGAGCGCCTGGGCACCGGCCGCGACCTGCGCATTGAGGTAGTCAATGGTGGCCTGCGTCACCACCTCGAGCATGCGGTGCAGCAGGGCAGGCTCACCGTACAGCATGCGCTTGATGTGGTCGAAGGTGCGGCTACCGCCGCCCTCCACCATGTAGGTACCGACGGTCCACGGCGAGCCGGCAAAGCCGATCAGGGGTACGCGCCCGCCGAGCTCGCGACGGATCAAAGCCACGGCGTCGATTACGTAGCGCAGGTCGGAGGCCGGATCAGGGACGAACAGCGCATCCACGTCGGCAGCGGTGCGCACCGGACGGGCAATCTTCGGCCCCTCACCTGCCTCGAACTCGAGCCCGAGCTTCATCGCGTGGGGAATGGTGAGGATATCCGAGAACAGGATGGCAGCATCCAGCGGATAACGCTCCAGCGGCTGCAGGGTGACCTCACAGGCCAGTTCGGGGTTGGTGCACAAGGCAAGGAAACTGCCAGCGCGGGCCCGGGTTGCCCGGTACTCGGGCAGGTAGCGACCGGCCTGGCGCATCATCCAGACCGGGGTGCGGGGCGTCGACTGGCGCAGCAGGGCCCGCAGCAGGAGGTCGTTGGCCAGTGGCGCATTCATGACCGACCCCCGAACACTCCGGCGATGGTCGACTGGATGGCCTCGGCCGCAGCGGCGGGATCGGCCGCGTCCCTGATGGGGCGCCCGACCACGATGTAATCCGCGCCGTTGGCAAAGGCCTGCTGGACGTTGACCACCCGCTTCTGGTCGTCGACGGGGCGGTTCTCGACTGGCCGGATACCTGGAGTCACGACGATCAGTCGATCGTCGACGCCAGCCCGTAGCGCGGCCGCCTCGAGGCCGGAGGACACCACGCCATCGCAGCCGGCTTCCAGCGCCCGGCGGGCACGCGACAGCACCAGACGGTCGACGTCACAGTCGAACCCCAGGTCGTCGAGGTCGCCGCGATCGAGGCTGGTGAGCACGGTGACGGCGAGGATCTTGACGTCACCCTTGGCGGCAGCAGCAGCCTCCATGATTCCCTGGTTGCCATGGACGGTGGCAAAGGTCACGCCACGCCCAGCCAGGTTGCGCACTGCGGCCCCCACGGTGGCTGGTACGTCGAAGAACTTGAGGTCGACGAAGACCTGCTTACCCCGCGCCACCATCCAGTCGAGCAGTTCGAAATAGCCGCCGGCCATGAACAGTTCGAGACCCAGTTTGTAGAACTGCACCGAGTCGCCCAACCGCTCGGCCAAGGCACGGGCAGCGCCCGCATCGGCCACGTCCATCGCAAAGATCAGCCGTTCGCGGCTGGCTACCGGGATGCGCGTCACTGGAAGCTCCTGATGGCGATGGGCAATGCTACTACGGACGCTGCGGCGGTGGGATCAGCCGTCGCCCTCAGTACCCGGCGCCGACGGCACGCGCGTTACCAGCAGCTTGTCGATACGCTGGCCGTCCATGTCGACTACCTCGATGAGCAGGTCCCTCCAGACGAATTGCTCACCCGTGACGGGCAGGCGGCCGAGTTGAGCCAGCACGAAACCGGCCAGGGTGGAGTACTCGTCACCGGCGACCAGGTCCTGCCTCTCCAGAACGCGCTCGGCGTCATCGACCGACAGTCGCCCGTCGAGCAGCCAGGAATCATCGCTGCGCTTCACGGCCTCGGCCTCTTCTTCCCCACCGCTTTCGGGGATGTCCCCGGCGATCGCCTGCAGCACATCCGTGGCGGTGACGATGCCCTCGATCGACCCATGCTCGTCGACCACCACGGCCAGGTGGGCTGCGGCCTCGCGAAAGGTCTCGATCAGACGGAGCACGGTGGTGGTTTCCTGCACCACGAGGGGCGCAAGCGTCCGGCTGGCCAGGCCCTGGCCGGCCGGGGCGCGCACCCAGTCGAGCAATGCGGAGGCGCTGGCAACACCGACCAGTTCGTCGACCTCTCCGCGGCAGACCAGGTAACGGGAATGCCCGCTGGTGCTGACCGCGTTCCAAACCGTCTCCGGCGGATCATCCACGTCGATCCAGAGGATGTCACCGCGCGGCACCATGACGCTGCGTACATTGCGGTCGGCAAGGCGTAGGACGCCCTCTATCATCCGATGTTCCTCGCGGTGGAACACTCCCTCACGGGTGCCCTCGGCGATCAGGCCGCGGATATCGTCTTCGGTGACCTGATGCCGCGCGCTGCGGCGCTGGCCAAGCAGGCGCAGGACGAGTTCAGTCGAGCGCTGCAGCAGCCAGACCAGCGGCAGGCTGAGTCGCGCCACCCATACCATCGGAGGGCCCAGCACCACAGCGATGGCTTCCGGATGGCCCAGTGCCCAGCGCTTGGGTACCAGTTCGCCGATCACCAGCGACAGGTAGGTCACGCCGATCACCACCAGCACGTAGGCCAGGGTCTCCTCGTACCCTGCCAGCCAGTTGTACTGGGCGAGCCAGACGCCCAGCGGTTCCGCGAAGCTCGCGCCGGAATACACGCCGGCCAGCACCCCGATCAGGGTGATGCCGATCTGTACCGAAGAGAGGAACCGGGTGGGGTCCTCCATCAGCCTGAGGGCCGTGTGGGCACCCGGGGTACCGGATTCCGCCATCTGCTGGAGTCGCACTCGGCGGGACGAGACGATCGCAAGTTCAGCCATGGCAAACAGCCCGTTGAGCGCCACCAGCAGGAACAGGATCAGTAGTTGCGAGACCACGCCGGGATTCTAACAGGGCACTGCGCCGCGTCCCGGCCTAGTGGCCGAGGAACAGCCGGTAGGCGGGGTTGGCGGTTTCCTCGACGTAGGGATAATGGAGCTCGTCCAGGTGGCTAAGGAACTCTGGGCGCGCGCCCTCGGGCACCTGGATCCCGGCGAGCACGCGACCGTGGTCGGAGCCGTGGTTGCGATAGTGGAACAGGCTGATGTTCCAGCGGGCGCCCACCGCCTGCAGGAACCGCAGCAGGGCACCCGGTCGCTCCGGGAACTCGAAGCGGTAGAGCAGTTCGTCACGCAGACCGGCAACCCGGCCGCCCACCATGTAGCGGACGTGCAGCTTGGCCATCTCGTCCCCGCTCATGTCGGTGACCGGATAGCCGGCCGCGGCAATTTCCTGCAGGATTGCGCGGCGCTCGGCCTCGCCGCCCGACAGGGCCAAGCCGACGAAGATCCGGGCGCTGCCAGATTCGTTGGCATAGCGGTAGTTGAACTCGGTGACGCTGCGCTGACCGAGCAGCTCGCAAAAAGCCAGGAAACTGCCGGGACGCTCGGGAATCTCCACGGCGAACAGGGCCTCGCGCTCGCCGCCGAGGTCGGCGCGCTCGGCGACGTGCCGCAGCCGGTCGAAGTTCATGTTGGCGCCACAGTTGATGGCCACCAGCGTCCGCCCGCTGCCACCCTCGCGTGCCAGCCAGCGCTTCATGCCGGCCACCGCAAGGCCCCCGGCTGGCTCGACGATGGCGCGCGTGTCCTCGAAGATGTCCTGGATGGCCGAGCAGGTTTCGTCGGTACTGACGGTGACGATCTCGTCGACATATTGGCGGGCCAGCCGGAAGGTTTCCTCACCGACCTGCCTCACGGCCACTCCGTCGTGGAAGATGCCCACCCGGTCGAGGGTGATCCGCTCACCGGCCCGCAGCGCAGCCTGCATGCTCGCCGCGTCTTCGGGCTCGACGCCCACGATGCGAACCCCGGGGTAGAGCGACTTGACGTAGACGGCAATGCCGGCAATCAGCCCTCCGCCCCCGACCGGCACGAAGATGGCGTCGATGGGCGCCGGATGCTGACGCAGGATCTCCACCGCGATGGTGCCCTGGCCGGCGATGACGTCGGGATCATCGAAGGGGTGGATTAACGTCAAGCCTTGCGCTTCGGCCATCTCCAGCGCCGCCGCACAGGCCGCATCGTAGTCGTCGCCCTGCAGGAGGATCTCGCCGCCCAGGTCGCGGACCGCCTCGACCTTGATGGCCGGAGTGGTAACCGGCATGACGATAACTGCGCGTATGCCCCGGCGCCTGGCAGCCAAGGCCACACCCTGGGCATGGTTGCCGGCCGAGGCGCAGATGACGCCGCGTGCCGCCTCCGCCGCGCCCAACCTCGAGATCTTGTTATGGGCGCCACGCAGCTTGAAGGAGAACACGGGCTGCAGGTCCTCGCGCTTGAACAGCACGCGATTGCCCAGTCGCCGGCTCAGGCGAGGGGCCGCCTCCAGCGGGGACTCGATGGCAACCTCATAGACACGCGCCTTGAGGATGCGCTCCAGGTACTCGGAATCCATGGGTCATTATCGTCGATCGCGGCGACTGGCGCTTGAGGCCACGGGTCCGAAGCGGCAAGATGCGCGCCTTGACCGCTCCCACTGGACGCCAACTGATCGTCGCCGCGGCCGCCATCGGCGCCCTCGGCCCTTTCGGCATGCACACGCTGCTGCCGGCGCTGCCGGCCATTGCCGCCGATTTCCGGGCAGCGCCGGCCACCATCCAGTGGACCATCAGCCTGTCGCTGGTGGCCATCGCCCTCGGCAACCTGCTGGTCGCGCCCCTCTCCGACCGCTACGGGAGGCGGCCGGTCACCATTGCAGGCCTGGTGTTGTTTCTGCTCGGCAGCCTGGCCGGGTACCTCGCGGGCGGCGTCGGCACGCTGGTGCTGGCGCGCTGCGTGCAAGCCTTCGGGGCCGGCGCCGCGATGGCGGTCGCCCGCGCGAGCCTCAGCGACTTCTTTGGCCTGGAGCGTTCGGCCAGCGCGCTGGCGACCACCGCCACCGTGGTACTGCTGGTTCCCATGCTGGCCCCGACGCTGGGGGGGTTCACCGTCGAATGGCTGGGCTGGCGCCACGTATTCACCGCGGCCCTGCTCTGCGGCAGTCTGGTGACCGTCTTCACCCTGCTGGGGACCCGCGAAACCCATGCCGCAGACCGCGGCGCAGGGGCGCCGCTGCGCAGCTTCTCCAGCTACCGGCAACTCCTCGGTCACCGCGCATACCTGGGCTACGTGCTCTACGGCGCGGCCATGATGGGTTCAGTCACCGTCTTCATCACCTCGGCGCCTTACGTGGCCATCGAAGTCTACGGCGTGAAGCCCTCCACCTACGGCCTGCTGTTCATGCTGCCGGCGCTGGCAAGCTTTTCCGGGTTCTTCTTCACTTCGCGCATGGCAGGACGGCTCGGCGCCGAGCGCATGATGGCGATGGGCACCACACTCACCTGCCTGGGGGGGCTCGCGCTACTCGCCGGGCACCTTGCGGGGCTCGCGCATCCGCTGGCGGTACTCATTCCTGGAATGCTGGTGTGTGCGGCAAACGCCCTGTCCGCGCCCAACTCCACCGCCAGCGCGATCCGAGCCGCACCCAACGTCGCCGGCGCGGCCTCCGGGCTGCTGGGCTTCACCCAACTGCTGGTCGGGGCGGTGGCCACGCAGCTGGTGGCGTTCGCGGCCCACGGCACGGCTACGCCACTGGTCGTGGCGATCGTCTGCCTGAACCTGGCGGCGGCAAGCTTGCTGATTAAGATGCGGACGCGCCCGGCAGACTTCAGGGGCTGACGGCCTCGAAGCGCAACTGGACCTGGCCGAGCTGGATGATGTCGCCGTGACTGAGCACGGCGCGATGCGCGCGGCGCTCATTGACTATGAGGCCGTTTCGGCTGCCGGCGTCCTCGATGCAGACGCCCTCGGGTGCCATCACTACTCGCGCATGCCGACGGCTAACCGAGGCATGCTGGATGGGGAGGTCGTTGTCGGGAGTGCGCCCGATGGTGAGGTCGGCGCCACACAACTCAATGCGGTCGCGCCGCTCGTCGTCGACTCGCACCAGGGCAGGACGGAATACCGGGGGCGCCAGAGACTGCGTGCGCGCCTGCTCGACCGCCTCCTGCCCCCCCGCCTGACGCAGCTCATCACGCTCGCGGGTTAACTGCTCCACTGCCTCGCGCGACTCAGCAAGGGATTCTTCCAGGGCGACGATGATCCCCGACTGTTCCCGGAGTCGCTCCTCGAGCAACGCTAGCTCCGCCTCAAGCTCGCGAACCCGCGCCTCGAGTATCTCGGGGCCTTCGCCGGCCAATTGGGGCAGCCGCTCGGTGCGGTCCGGGTCATCGACCCAGTTCTGGAGGGTTTCATCTTCCATGGTCCGATCGAGTATCGGCCGCCCGCCGCGGAAAATTCCTCGCCGCGGTTCTCATTTTGAGCCCCTGACGGACTCAACTCAGGAAGCGTCGGGCCTCGTCAGCGACGACGGACGGGCTTATGTCCAGCAGGTCCGGGCCCTGGCCAGCGAGTTCGACCAGTTGCCCGCGCGGCAACAATTGCTGGACCTTCGGGCCATTGCCCCAGTCACCATCCTCCGGCCTGAGCAGCAGGACCGGGTGCTGGATCCTCCCCAGGCGTTCGGCGACTGGATAATTGACTGCAGCGCTGCTGCCCCACCAGCCCATCTGGCCTGCAGCAGCCTTGTCGGCGAAGGCCGCGGCGAGACGGTTGACGTTGGCATCTGCCCCACAGTCCGCCCGGCTCCGTTCCCACTCCACCAACAGGTGCGAGCCATCCAGCCTCGGCGCCATCGGCCTCGGTGACTCGTTGAAGGCGCGCCGCTCAAGGTCATCCGGCAGCGGCACGCCGACCATCACTATCCTGCGGATCAATTCGGGAAACTGTATCGCCAGTTCAGCCGCCACCAGCGAGCCCTCTCCGCGACCCAACAGGTCGACCTGGCGAAGCCTCAGGTGGCCGAGCACGTCGGCCATGGCCGCGGCATAGTCACCAATGGTGGGAGGACGTGGTGGCGGATCGGATTGTCCGTAGCCCGGCAGGTCCGGCGCATAGATGGTGCGGTCACGGCCCATTTCACCCATCAGCCCCGTAAAGACCCTGCTGCTGCGCGGGAACGGGTGCAGGCAAACCAGCGAGGTCAGCTCGTCGAAGCCCCCGTTACCGGAAAAGGCGCTGCGCAGGTGCAGTTGGCCGTAGCGGCAGTCCAGGTACATGCGACGCACGTGCACCTGCAGGGCGGTATCGGGTCGTTTTCGGCTCATCATGCGAGTCTCAGGTACCAGTCGTAGTCCAGGGTGGTCGGCACAGCCTGGAAACGATCCCACTCCGCCCGCTTGATCGCCATGAACACGTTAACGAAACCGTCACCCAGCGCCTGATTAAGTAAACGACCGCTTGCAGCCCGCTCCAATGCGGCCTGCCAATCAAGCGGCAGCGTGGGAT
>JAURLT010000170.1 GCA_030831085.1 Gammaproteobacteria bacterium | reverse complement strand
CACGTAATTGACCGGCAGGTTGCGCAAGTATGTAAAGGAACTCAACCCGCTACCGAAGTCATCAAGCGCCACCCGACAGCCTCGCAGGTTTAGTTCCCTGATCAGGAAAGCCGTGTTGGCCAGGTTGGCGACCGCGGCAGACTCGCTGATTTCAAGGCACAACACGTCCGGTGTCGGATCGTATTCCTCAAGCAGCCCGATCAGGGACTCCAGGAAGCCTTGGTCGGAGATGGTGCTGCCAGACAGATTGACACTGACCGTGTAGGCGGCCCGGTTGACCCCGTTGCGCCGGGAGGGAATGAGTTCCCGCAGCGCTCGCTCGACGATCCACCGGTCAAGGGCCGGCATCACGTTGTAACGCTCCGCCGCAGGCAGGAATTCATCGGGCATCACCAGTCGTCCATCGTCGTCACGCAGACGGGCGAAGAGTTCGTAGTGCGGGTGAGCCTCGCTGCCCGCAGAGGCCACCACCCAGGGCTGAAAGACCACTTCGAGGCGCCCGTCGTCGGCACCGGCCCCCAGCCGTGAAACCCAACGCAACTCCCGGTTACGTGCCGAGTCGCTGTCAGGATCGTGGATGTGGACCCGGTTACGCCCCCCATCCTTGGCCGCATAGCAAGCCATGTCGGCCGCCGAAAGCAGGGAAGCGATGCTTTCGGTCCGGTGGGAAAGCTCCACCAGGCCGATCGAAGCACCCACCGTCATCGTCCGATCTTCCCAGCGGAAGGCGTAGTCCTTGATGACCTGCCTCATCCCGTCGGCAATGCTGCGCGCCGACTCGGCCGCACAGTTCAGCAGCAGCACGCCAAACTCGTCGCCGCCAAGTCGCGCCAACGAATCATCGGCGCGAACCCGCGTCTGCAGCAGGCCGGTAATCTGCCTGAGCAGCTCGTCGCCCGCCAGGTGACCGCAGGTATCGTTGACCAGCTTGAAACGGTCGAGATCGATGAACACCAGCACATGGGTCCGATCGGGGTGCCGGTGTACATCCTCGAAGGCATGGTTAACCCGACTTTCGAACTCACGACGGTTGATCAGACCCGTTAGGGCATCGTGGGCGGCCTGATGAGCCAGCAGTCGGCGCATGCGGCGCTCACGACTGACGTCATGGAACACGACCAGCGACCCGACCACGTCCCCATCGCGGTCGCGAATCGGCGCGACGTTGCCCTGGATCGCTACCTCGCCGCCCTTGCGGCCCTCGAGCACGGTGTTGTCGGAAAGGGCCAGCGTATGGCCACGCTCGACCACCTGGCCGACAGGCGCCTCGACCGCCTCGCGGGTATCTTCCTCGAACAGTCGCGCCACCTGGCTGAGCGGCTGGCCTATTGCGTTGTCAATGTGCCAGCCGGTCAGGTTCTCCGCCACCGGGTTGAGGTAATCGATGATGCCGTCGCGATCGGTGGTAATTACCGCGTCCACGATGGACTGCAAAGTGACCTGGGCGCGCTCCTTCTCTTCGAAGAGCCTCTGCTCCGCCCGCTTGCGCTCGGTGACGTCGCTGAGGGTGCCCTCGATACCCTCCAGCTGGCCATCCTCCGACAGGATGGCCCTGGCGTTATCGCTGACGGTGATGATTGTGCCGTCCCCACGGCGCATCTCATACTCTTCCTCAACCAGTCGACTCTCCCGCACCAGGCGCGCCATGCGCTGTTCACGGGCCGCCGGATCCACATACAAATCCGCTGTCAGGCCTACTGCCTGCAGGGCGGTCAGGCTCGGATAGCCGAGCATCTGCACCAGAGCCGGATTCCCCGATAGCAGGCGCCCGTCGCGGGCGCACTGGTACACGCCCTCCACGACGTTGTCGAACAGGCCGCGGAACTTCTGCTCGCTGTTGAGCAACGCCCGCTCGGAGTACCGTCTCTCGATGGCGATTCGCGACAGCTGGGTCATGCGGGAAATCAGTTCCAGATCCCGGCGGCCCGGCAGTCCCGTGCGCTTGACATAGACGGCGAAGGTTCCCAGCATCTTGCCATCGGCGCGGCGGATGGGTGTCGACCACGAGGCCCGCATTCCGGCCTGCAGGGCGGCGTCCCGCCGGTGCTCCCAGAACGGATCCTTGCGGATGTCGGGCACGATGATCTGCCGCTGCAGGGCTACGGCGGTGGCGCAGGAGCCGTAGCGAATCTCCGCCGGAAGGTCTTCCATGCGCTTGATGTAGTTGCGTGGGACGTTGCTGCCCGCGCCGTGATTCAGCAAGTTTCGCTCGCCGTCGTACAGGCGAATGGCGCAGACCGATTCCGGGATGACCTGCTCGATGATGTCGGTGATGGACTCCAGGGTATCCGGCAGGCCGGCACTGGAGGCAATCTTCTCGAAGACCTTGCGTTCACCTGCGGCAACGTTTTCCGCCCGCTTGCGGTCGGTAATGTCGATAATGCTGGCACGCAGCAGGTTGCCGCGCGAACTCGGGATCCGCACCAGCCTGACCTCACAGGGCAGCTCCCGCGCATCGCCGTCCCGGTACATCCACTCGAAGACCGGCGAACCGCCCTGCAGGGCCAGTTCCACGTGGCCCCGGCCAGAATCGAAGGAGGGTTTGCCGTCGGCCTGGATGGGCGGGCTGACCTCGCGCGGACCCACCGCGAGCAGGTCCTGCCTGGACATCTTGAAGAACGCCACTGCATTGTCGTTGCAATCCACGAAGCGGCCCTGGTCCGCGTCGTAAACCACCACCGCCTCTGGTGCGTTCTCGACCAGCACCCGGTAGCGGGCTTCGCTGTCCTTCAGCGCGGCCTCGGCCTTGTTGCGCTCGGTGACGTCGCGCACACAGACGATGTACAGCGCACGCTTGCGCAGCAGCATCCGGCTGACCAGCACCTCGGCTGGCATGAGGTCACCGCGGCGATGCCGCGCCGGTGTTTCCCGGGCGGCGAGGTCGTAGTGGGTATCGTCCTGCGACGCCGCCAATTCGTCGAGCACCCGGGCAACGTCGCCGCCCGGTGCCAGCTCGGGTAGCAGGTTGTCCAGAGTGACCGACAAAAGATCCGTTTGGCGAACGCCGAAGAAGCGCTCAGCCGTCCGATTGAGGCTTTCGATCCTGCCAAGTTGGTCGCAGGTGATGATGCCGTCCTTGACATGGTCCAGGATGGCCTGAAGCCTGTCGGCAGTCTCCACCTCACCCGGCGAGGTCTCGGCGGCAGCACCCGCCCCGCTCAGCTTAACCACTTCCTCCAGCGAGGCCCGCTCGCCGTCGTAGGCGTCATACTGGCGGCTGACGATCTGAACCAGTTCTCGCAGGCGCAGCTTGCCTTTGGCATCGGCGGCCTGGGTCAATTGACGCTCGAGCACCGGATGAAGGCTCCCGCCCTTACGGGCGCGCCGGCGATCGACGGTCGCAGCGGGCACCTCGCCGGTGCCCGAAAGGTTTTCGGGGTCCAGTAATTTCAATGAGTTGGCGGAATCACCCGGCCCAGCGGCCATACTGTCCCTCGCGACCCGTCCAGACGGTACTGGACAGAATATTAGGAGATATTAGGGTCCGACGCGAGCCAGAGGCGTGACGGCCTTAACAGTCGGGGGTTCCGCAACAGCCGGTGCAGGCTCAGCCCCTGGCGGCCCGTTTCCGCTCGGATTCATTCAACTGACGCTTACGCAGCCGAATCGAGCGCGGAGTCACCTCGACCAGTTCGTCATCGGCGATGAACTCCATGGCCTGCTCCAGCGAGAAACGGATCGGCGGGCTCAACAGGACGTTATCGTCCTTGCCGGCAGCGCGCACGTTGGTCAGCTTCTTGGCCTTGAGCGGATTGACTACCATGTCGTCGTCGCGGCTGTTGATGCCGACCACCTGGCCTTCGTAGACCGGGTCGCCGGGGCCCACCAGCAGCTTGGCCCGCTCCTGGAGGTTGAACAGCGCATAGGCCACTGCCTCACCCTGGGCATTGGAAATGAGCACGCCGACTGGCCGCGGCGCCAAATCACGGTCCAGGACCCGGCCGAAGTGATCGAACACGTGGTACATCAGGCCAGTGCCGCTGGTCAGGGTGCGGAAATCTGTCTGGAAGCCGATCAGTCCACGGGCCGGGATGAGGTAGTCCAGGCGTACCCTCCCGCGCCCGTCGGCCACCATGTTCTCCAGGCGCCCGCCGCGCTCCCCGAGCGCCTGCATCACCGCGCCCTGCGCCGATTCCTCGACGTCCACCGCCAGTTGCTCCCAAGGCTCTACGCGCTCACCATCCTGCACCTTGACCACCGCGCGCGGCCGCGAGACGGCCAGTTCGTACCCTTCCCGGCGCATGTTCTCGATCAGAACACCCAGATGCAACTCCCCGCGCCCGTAAACCGTGAAACGATCCGGGTCCTCGGTTTCCTCGACCCGCAGCGCCACGTTGTGCAGGGTCTCGCGCAACAGGCGCTCCCGCAACTGCCGGCTGGTGACGAACTTTCCTTCGCGACCGAAAAACGGTGAAGTGTTGGTCTCGAAGCCCATGCTGATGGTGGGTTCGTCGACGACCAGCGCCGGCAGTGCCTCAGGGCAGCCCGGATCGCAGACCGTATCGGAGATCTTCGGCGCCTCGAGGCCGGAAAAAGCCACGATGTCGCCCGCAGTGGCGCTGTCGACCTCGACGCGCTCCAGCCCCAGGAAGCCAAACACCTGCCCGATGCGCTCGCTGCGCGTACGACCCTCACGATCAACCACCGTGACGGCCATGCCCCGCTGCAGTTGCCCCCTTTTTATCCGCCCGATGGCGATGGCACCCAGGTAGCTGGAGTAGTCCAGCTGAGAAACCTGCAGCTGCAGTGAACCGTCGAGGTCCACGTCGGGCGGCGGGCAGTGGGCGACGATAGCCTCGAACAGCGGGCGCATGTCCGGCTGCATCTGGCTGGGGTCCAGCCCGGAGGTGCCATTGATGGCCGAGGCATACACCACCGGAAAATCCAGCTGGGCTTCATTGGCACCCAGTCGGTCAAAGAGGTCGAAGGTCTGGTCCAGCACCCAGCTGGGCCGGGATTCCGGCCGATCGATCTTGTTGATCACCACGATGGGCTTCAGCCCGTGGGCGAAGGCCTTCTGGGTCACAAAGCGGGTCTGCGGCATGGGGCCGTCGACCGCATCGACCAGCAACAGCACGCAGTCCACCATGGACAGCACCCGCTCGACCTCGCCGCCGAAGTCGGCATGCCCCGGGGTGTCCACGATGTTGATTCGGTAGTCCTGCCAGCGGATGGCCGTGTTCTTGGCCAGGATGGTGATGCCCCGCTCTTTTTCGAGCGCATTGGAGTCCATGACGCGCTCCAAAGGCGCCTTGCGGGCATCGAAGGTACCCGACTGCCTCAGCAGCTGGTCGACCAGGGTCGTTTTGCCATGATCGACGTGGGCGATGATGGCGATATTGCGCAGGCGCTGGATCACGGGCGTTCCGTCCGCTGGACAAAAGGTCGCGGAGTATACGACCAAACCGGGGACAAGTTCAGTGAGAAGTGGTCTCGGCGGTCAACGACATGACCCACCCGTCACGGGCGTCTGCCCTCAACACCCCTGCCGGGGCGGTCT
>JAURLT010000169.1 GCA_030831085.1 Gammaproteobacteria bacterium | reverse complement strand
GGAACGGGTGGCTGCCTTCATCGGCGAGCCCATCCAGGGCGCCGGGGGCGTGATCATCCCGCCGGAGACCTACTGGCCGGAGATCCAGCGGATATGCCGGCATTACGGCATCCTGCTCATCGCCGACGAGGTGGTCTGCGGGTTCGGCCGTACCGGCCGCTGGTTCGGCTGCGAGCATTTCGGCTTCGAGCCCGACCTGATGACGCTCGCCAAGGGCATCACCTCGGGCTATCAGCCGCTGGGCGCCGTGATGGTCGGCGATCGTGTCGGCGACGTGCTGGTTGAGCAGGGCGGCGAGTTCTTCCACGGCTACACCTACTCGGGTCACCCGGTGGCCTGTGCGGTCGCCCTGGCCAACCTCGACATCCTCGAACACGAGGGGCTGGTCGACCGGGTCCGCGAGGATATCGGCCCCTATCTGCAGGAGCGCTGGCGTTCGCTGGCCGAGCATCCGCTGGTGGGCGAGGCCCGGGGCGTGGGACTGATCGGGGCGCTCGAGCTGGTGGCCCACAAGCCTTCCCGCAGCTTTTTCCGCGATCGGGGCCGGGTCGGCACCATTTGTCGAGACCACTGCTTCGCTAACGGGCTGGTCATGCGGGCGGTCCGGGACACCATGATCATTTCGCCGCCGCTGGTCATCAGCCGCGCCGAGGTCGACGAGCTCATCGACAAGGCCCGGCGTTGTCTCGACCTGACCGCCCGGGACATTGGCCTCCAGGGTGCTTCCTGAACGGCCCGGGGTTGGTATAGTTGGAGGGTCAGGGGACAAGGTCGCCGTGTCGGCGACACAACCAGGAGCAACCATGAAGAACCCGGAATTGAAAATATTGGCCGTGATGGTGGCCGTGACGCTGGGCGTCGCCGGCTGTGGCAAGAAGGATGACGCCTCTGGTGCTGGCGAGGAGCCGGTGCTGAACGTCTACAACTGGTCGGATTACATCTCCGACAACGCCATCGGCGACTTTGAGGCGGCCACGGGCATCAAGGTCACCTACGACATGTTCGATTCCAATGAGGTACTCGAGACCAAGCTGCTGGCCGGCAGCACGGGCTATGACATCGTCGTGCCCTCGGCCTCCTTCCTCGAGCGGCAAATCAAGGCGGGCGTATTCATGCCGCTCGACAAGTCCAAGCTGCCGAACCTGGCCAACATGGACCCCGAGATCATGGCCCGGGTCGCGGCCCACGATCCGGACAACACCTACGCCGTGCCCTACCTGTGGGGCACCACCGGCATCGGTTACAACCCGGACAAGGTGAAGGAAGTGCTGGGCACCGACACCATTGACAGCTGGGCAGCCATCTTCGAGCCCGACAACGCGGCCAAGCTGGCCGAGTGCGGCCTGGTCATGCTGGATGCGCCCACCGAAGTCTTCGATTCGGCGCTCATCTACCTGGGCAAGGATCCCAACAGCGAGAGCGAGGAAGACCTCAATGCGGCCAAGGAGCTGCTGATGAAGGTCCGGCCGCACGTCCGCTACTTCCACTCCTCGAGCTACATCGACGACCTGGCCAACGGCGAGATCTGCGTAGCGCTGGGCTGGAGCGGTGACATCTTCCAGGCTCGCGACGCGGGTGCCGAGGCCGAAACGCCGGTGACTGTCGCTTACTCCATCCCGAAGGAAGGCGCGATCATGTGGTTCGACATGATGGCCATCCCAGCCGACGCCAAGCATCCGGACAACGCGCATCAGTTCATCAACTACATGATGGATCCTGCCGTGATCGCCGGGATCACCAACTACGTGGTGTACGCCAATGGCAACGCGGCTTCCTTCGAGCTGATCGACGAGGAAACCCGCAACGACCCGGCGGTCTATCCGACTCCGGAGGTGAAGGCGAAGCTGTTCGCCTCGCTGGCCGAGAGCGAGGACTACACGCGGCTTTCCACCCGTGCCTGGACCAACGTCCAGACGGGCCAGTAAAGCCGCGGTGAGCATTCCCCTGCCGGTCGTGTGACGACCGGCAGGGGTGATCCTGCGAGGGGGTCGCGGGGATGGCTGAAACACGTCCGGACAAGAAACTCGAGCCCTGGCGCGACCGGGACATCCAGCCGTACATCCGCATCGAGCGGGTCACCAAGAACTTTGGTGACTTCACTGCCGTCGATGACGTCTCGCTGGATATTTATCGGGGCGAGATCTTTTGCCTGCTTGGGGCCTCTGGCTGCGGCAAGACCACCTTGCTGCGCATGCTGGCGGGCTTCGAGCAGCCGAGTTCCGGCCGAATTGCCATCGATGGGGCGGATATGGCCGGCATCCCGCCCTACCGCCGGCCGGTCAACATGATGTTCCAGTCCTACGCGCTGTTCCCGCACATGACGGTGGCGCAGAACGTGGCCTTCGGCCTCAAGCAGGACCGCCTGCCCAAGGGCGAGATCCGTGACCGGGTGGCGGCCATGCTCGAGCTGGTCAAGCTCACCGCCCTCGGCGGGCGCAAGCCTCATCAGCTGTCCGGTGGCCAGCGCCAGCGGGTGGCTCTGGCGCGCTCGCTGGTCAAACAGCCCAAGCTGCTGCTGCTGGACGAACCGCTTGGCGCGCTGGACCGCAAGCTGCGCGAGCACACCCAGTTCGAACTGGTGAACATCCAGGAGAAGCTTGGGGTCACCTTCGTGGTGGTGACCCATGACCAGGGGGAGGCCATGACGCTGGCCTCGCGGATCGGCGTCATGGATCACGGCGAGATCATCCAGGTGGGTACGCCCAGCGACATCTACGAGTATCCCACGACCAAGTTCGTCGCCGACTTCGTTGGCTCGGTGAACCTGTTCGAGGGCCGGCTGGTGGAAGACGAGCCAGATCACGTGCGGGTCGAATGTCCGGAACTGGGCGGCTGTTTCTACGTCGATCACGGCGTGAGCGCGCCGCCGGCGGCCACGGTGTGGGTAGCACTACGACCTGAGAAAGTCTTCATTTCACGCGAGTCTCCCGGCCCGGGTCCGGATAACCAGGTGCCGGGCATCATCAAGGAAATCGCCTACCTCGGCGACCTGTCCGTGTACCTGGTGCAGTTGCCTACGGGCCGCATGCTGCGGGTCACCCGCCCGAACGTGCGCCGACAGGATGCGGCCTTCGACCGGCTGACCTGGGATGAGCAGGTCTGGCTCAACTGGGAGGCCTCGAGCCCGGTGGTGGTGACCCAGTGAGGTCAGTGTCTGCGGGTCGCTGGGCCGTAATCAGCCTGCCCTATCTGTGGCTGCTGCTGTTTTTCCTGGTGCCCTTCATCATCGTCTTCAAGATCTCGCTGTCCGACATACGCCTCGGCATGCCGCCCTACCAGCCCATGCTGCAGTGGGTCGAGGCGCAGGTGGTGAACATCCAGGTCAAT
>JAURLT010000168.1 GCA_030831085.1 Gammaproteobacteria bacterium | reverse complement strand
TGACAGGCCAAGGGCGTAGGTCAGCGCCGTAGAGCCCCCGGTAGCCCAGCCGGGCCACATCCAGGGGATGACGGCCATCAGGATGAACAGCCAGCTCCACGGCTTCCATAGCCGGGTAAAGCCGGTGACGGCTGTTTCCCCGGTGGCCAGCGTGTAACGCGTGATTTCCATGTTCAGGAAATACTGGGTCAGGATGCCAATCGTGGCCAGCCAGACCAGCGCCAGGCCTGTCTGGGTGGTGATATACGGCCAGAGCACGAATTCGCCAGACCCGATCGAGCCAGCCAGCAGCAGCACGCTCGGGCCGATGACCTTTTTCATTGGCAGGGGTTCGGGCAGGTCGCGGTAGCTCGCGGGCGGCAGGTGCCGACTGGGGATTTCGTCGGCTGCCTCGGGACAGGGCGAGTCCGTTATGACGACTGAATCGGTCATGGAGACCTCCTTCGTACAAAAAGTATAGGGGACACGGCTCAGCGATCGCGGCTGGAGAGTCCCATCACCATGAGTAAGCCCCCAATGCCTGGCAGTTCTTTGTCGGACGGGGCCTGGCCGCCGACAATCTGAGTTTGCAGGAGAGACGCTCATGAGCATCAGCAGCGGTTTCGAGGGCGCGGTGGGCAACACCCCGCTGATCCGGCTGGAACGGCTGTCGCAGGCCACCGGCTGCGACATCCTCGGCAAGGCGGAATTCATGAACCCGGGCGGCTCGGTCAAGGACCGTGCTGCCCGCGCCATCGTCCATGCGGCTGAAAAATCGGGACGCCTGGGTACGGGCGGGACCGTGGTCGAGGGCACCGCAGGCAACACGGGCATCTCGCTGGCTCACCTGTGCCGCTCACGGGGCTATCGCTGCGTAATCGTCATGCCGGACAACCAGTCGGCGGAGAAATACGCCATCCTCCAGGCCCTGGGTGTCGAACTGGAGCGGGTACCGGCGGTGCCCTATGCGGACCCCAACCACTACCAGCGCGTGGCGAAGCGGCGCGCCGAGGAAATCACCGGTGCGGTCTGGGCGGATCAGTTCGACAACACCGCCAACCGCGACGGGCACTACGCGACCACGGGGCCGGAGATCTGGCGCGACACGGAAGGGCGGTTGGATGCCTTCGTCGCCGCCAGCGGCACCGGAGGCACCTTCGGTGGAACCGCGACTTTCCTCAAGGAGCGTGGCGGGTCTTCCCTGCGCACCGTGCTCGCCGACCCGCAGGGCAGCGCGCTGTTTCGCTGGGTCCGCGACGGTGAGCTCAAGGCGGAGGGACCGGGGTCGATCACCGAGGGGATCGGCATCGGTCGGGTGACTGCCAACCTCAGGGATGCGCCCATCGACGAGGCGCTGCACGTGACCGACCTCGAGGCGGTGGGCATGGCGCACTATCTGCTTCGCGAGGAAGGCCTGTTCCTCGGCAGCGCGGCGGGCGTCAATGTGGCGGCCGCGGTGAGGCTGGCCCGGCACATGGGGCCCGGCCACCGCATCGCCACGATCCTTTGCGACAGCGGACACAAGTACCAGTCTCGCCTGTACGATCGCGACTGGCTGGCAGGAAAGGGCCTGCTCGCCGCCACGGAGTCCGAGCCATGATCCCACTTCGCCTGTCGTTCCTGCTGGCCAGCCTGGCCTGTGCACCGCTTGCATGGGCTTCATCCACTTTCGAGTTCTGGCCCGGCGCCACTTACGATCCATCCATCCCCACCCAGGAAGCAGTACTGGGGCATCAACCTGGTGAGGACATCACCTCGCCCGAGGACGTGCGGCGTTACTTCGATGCGCTGGCTGCCGCCGCGCCGGATCGTCTGCGAGTGGTGCCCTACGGCCGCAGCTGGCAGGGCCGCGAGCTGGCTTACGTCATTGTCACCTCGCCGGGAAACATGGCGCGGCTGACCGAGATCCAGGCGGGCATGCGCGAGCTGGCGGATCCGCGTCGGACTGGCCCGGCGCGGGCCGGTGAGCTGCTGGAGGGCCTGCCCGCCACCACCTGGCTGGCCTATGGCGTGCATGGCAACGAGCTGTCCTCCAGCGATGCGGCCATGCTGACGGCCTATCACCTGCTGGCTGCCACCAACGACCCGCGTACCGCCTCGATCCTGGCCGACAGCGTGGTCTACCTCGACCCAGACCAGAACCCCGACGGTCGTGCCCGCTTCATCAACCACTTCCGCAATACGCGCGGCCCGCAGCCGGCGGTCAGCCCGGTGGCCGCAGAGCGGATCGAGCCCTGGCCGGGCGGGCGCAGCAACCATTACCTGTTCGACATGAACCGCGACTGGTATGCGCTGACCCAGCCGGAGACGCGCGGTCGGGTGACCGCCTTGCGCGAACTGCTGCCGCTGGTGTTCGTGGACCTGCACGAGATGGGTGGCGACTCGACCTATTACTTCGCCCCGGAAGCGGTGCCCTACAACCCGCACCTGGTCGCGTCGCAGCGCGAGGCGCTGGAGCTGTTCGGGCGCAACAATGCCCGCTGGTTCGACCGCTTCGGGATCGACTATTTCACGCGCGAAGTCTTCGATGCCTTCTTCCCCGGCTATGGGGCCAGCTGGCCTGCCTATTACGGCGCCGTGGCCATGACCTATGAACAGGCCCGGGT
>JAURLT010000167.1 GCA_030831085.1 Gammaproteobacteria bacterium | reverse complement strand
TGCGAACATGCATCGTCATGGTCAGCCCCCGAGCCAGTGGTTCGCCATCCAGTGATATAGCGGGATGCCGAGGAAGATGTTGAAGGGGAAGGTGATCGCCAGTGAGGCCGTCAGCGATAGCGCCGGGTTGGCCTCCGGCACCGCCGAGCGGATTGCAGCCGGCGCAGCGATATAGGAGGCGCTGGCGGCCAGAGTGCCCAGCAGCACCGCGCCCCCGGTCGAGAGACCCATCAGGGTCGCAAACCCGAGGCCGATCACCGCCATGACTGGCGGTGCCAGCACCCCCCAGGCCAGCAGGAAGGGGCCGTGGCGCAGGGCGCCGTCCAGATGGCGACTGGCGATCAGGCCCATCTCCAGCAGGAAGATGGCCAGCACGCCCTTGAACAAGTCGAAGAACAGGCCGTCGATGCCGGCGAGGCCGGCTGGGCCGGCGATCCAGCCGATCAGCAGTCCCCCGAGGAGCAGAACCACGCTCTTGCCCAGCAGCACCTCACGTGAGAGCTCTCCCCAGCGCGTCCGGCCGTTGCCCCCCCGCGCCAGCATGATGCCGACGAAAATGGCCGGTACCTCTAGCAGTACCACAAACAGTGGCAGGAAGGGTTCGTGCTCCAGTCCGACTTCCAGCAGGTAGCTGAGCGCCACTGCGAAGGTTCCCACGCTGACCGAGCCGTAGTGGGCGGCCAGCGACGCGGCATCGGCCCGTGGCAGGCCGCCGATACGGAGCAGGGGGAAGGCCAGCAGGGGAAGCAGCAGGCCCATCAGGATGACCAGCAGGGAGTCGAACAGCAGCGCCCCCAGCGGTTGGGTTGCCAGCTGCACCCCGCCCTTCATGCCGATGGCCAAGAGCAGGATCAGGCTGACGAACTCGTAGACGGCCGGTGGCAGGCGCAGTTCAGAACGGGCCACGCCGGCCACTATGCCCAGCAGGAAGAACAGGACAACGGGATCGAGCGTACCCATCGCTGCATTTTAACTCCCTTGAGTCGAGCGCACGGCGGGGGTTAGGCTGGACGCGTTCGGGGGTCTTGTTCGGCCGCGGCGCTGGGGTCGTGGCGCTATGGGGTGTTGCATGTCTGTCGCGTTTCCCTTTACGGCGATCGTGGGCCAGGACGAGATGAAACTGGCGTTGCTGGCTGCTGCGGTCGATCCAGGCATTGGCGGAGTGATGGTGTTCGGCGACCGGGGGACCGGCAAGTCGACCGCGGTGCGTGCCCTGGCCGCCCTGCTGCCGCCGATGAAGGTGGTTGAAGGTTGCCGCTACGGCTGTGATCCGGCGGCTAACGAGGATCTCTGCACGGAGTGCCGCAGCAAACTCCAGGACGGCCTCCGCCTCCGTGCACGGCAGGTCACGGTACCGGTCGTGGATCTGCCGCTGGGTGCCACCGAGGACCGGGTAGTGGGTGCTCTGGATCTGGAACGAGCCCTGGCTCACGGTGAAAAGGCCTATGAGCCGGGTTTGCTGGCCCGAGCCAACCGAGGATTCCTCTATATCGACGAGGTCAACCTGCTCGAAGACCACCTCGTCGACTTGCTGCTGGACGTGGCAGCTTCTGGCGAAAACGTGGTCGAAAGGGAGGGGCTCAGCGTCCGGCATCCCGCCCGCTTCGTGCTGGTCGGTAGCGGCAATCCCGAAGAAGGCGAGCTGCGGCCACAGCTGCTCGATCGGTTCGGCCTGTCGGTCGAGGTACGTACTCCTGAGGAGCTGGGCACCCGCGTCGAAGTGATCCGCCGCAGGGATGCCTTCGAGCGCGACCCGTCGGCCTTCGTGAAGCGCTGGCAAGCTGACGAGGCACACCAGCGGCAGCGCATCCTCGCCGCCCGCCGGCGTCTCGCCCGGCTCGAGCCCGATGACGACATCCTGGAGCTGGCAGCCAGGCTGTGCATGGCACTGGGTACCGACGGCTTGCGCGGCGAGTTGACCCTGATTCGTGCCGCTCGCGCACTCGCCTGCCTGGAGGGGGCGCGCCGAATCAAGGCGGAACACCTGCGGCGGATGGCGCCGGCGGCGCTCAGACATCGCTTGCGGCGCAATCCACTCGACGAATCAGGCTCCTCGGTCCGTGTGGAGCGTGCCCTGACGGAGCTGTTCGGCTCGTGAACGCCTCCACGGCCCCGCCGGGGCTCTGGGCCGATGCCTGCGCGGTGGCAGCGCTGCTGGCCGTCGACCCGCGAGGTTTGCAGGGGGTTGTAGTGCGGGCCCGCCCCGGTCCGGTGCGCGAGTGCTGGCTCGAGTTGCTGGACGAGGCATTCGGGCCCTCGTTACCGCGCCGCAGGGTGCCCGCGGGGGTCACCCAGGACCGCCTCCTGGGAGGGCTCGATTTGCCCGCCACCCTGGTCGCCGGGCGACCGGTGCTGCAGCGGGGGTTACTGAACGAGGCCCACGGTGGCCTGCTGCTGCTCGCCATGGCGGAACGCGCCTCCCGTAGTGCCATCGCCCAGGTGTGCGCAGCGCTGGATTTCGGCGAGGTCATCCTTGAGAGGGACGGACTCACCGACCGCCATCCGGCTCGCTCGACCGTGATCGCCCTCGACGAAGGCCTCGACAACGATGAGCGAGTGGCACCGGCCCTGGCCGAAAGGCTGGCTTTCCTGGTCGACCTGGATGCCCTCAGCGTGCGCGACCTCGATGCCCTCGGCCCGGATCCGGCGGCTATCGAGGCGGCCCGGTGCCGTCTGCCCGCGGTGACCTGCGCCGCCGATCAGCTTGAGCTGCTCTGTGCCATGGCCATAAGGCTGGGCATCGACAGCCTGAGGATGCCGGGCTTTGCCCTGTGTACCGCGCGTGCCGCTGCCGCCCTGGCCGGGCGTTTGGAGGTAGCGGATGCGGATCTCGGCCTTGCGCTTCGGCTGGTATTCGGTCCGCGGGCAAGTGTCCTGGAGGCACCGGCACCCGAACAAGCGCCGCCACCGCAACCCGAAGCGGAGGCCGACGCGCCCGCGGAGGGCGAGTGTGAGACCCAGCAACCCCTCGAGGACCGGGTGCTCGAGGCCATCGAAGCGGCCCTGCCGGCGGGGCTTCTCGATGCCCTGCGCGAGGGCAGCCTGAAGGCGCGGAGTCGGCGATCCGGCGGCCGAGGCGAGGGAGGGCAGGCATCGATGGTCCGTGGCCGCCCCGCAGGAGTCCGAACCGGGAGGCCCGAGCGCGGCGCCCGCCTCGATCTGGTGTCCACCCTCAGGGCGGCCGCGCCCTGGCAACCGCTGCGCCGGCCTGCAGGATCCCAGCGTGTCTACGTACAGCCTGAGGATTGCAGGATCATGCGTTTTCGACAGCGCAGCCCCACTACCAGCATCTTCGTGGTGGACGCCTCCGGCTCCGCGGCCCTGCACCGCCTCGCGGAGGCAAAAGGCGCGGTCGAGATGCTGCTGGCGGAGTGCTACGTGCGACGCGACCAGGTGGCGCTGATCGCCTTTCGCGGCCGGGGTGCCGAATTGCTGCTGCCGCCGACCCGCTCGTTAGTTCGCGCGCGGCGTTGCCTGTCGGCCCTTCCCGGCGGCGGCGGTACCCCGCTTGCGTCGGGACTCGACGCAGCCCGGGAGCTTGCCCTGGCACTGGCCCGGCGTGGCGGTCGCCCTCTCCTGGTGGTGCTGACTGACGGCAAGCCGAACGTCGCGCGCGATGGGGGGCCGGGACGCGAGCGGGCCGCGGCGGATGCCCTGGCCTCGGCGCGAACACTGCGGGCTGCCGGATTTGATGGGCTGCTGGTCGATACCGCGCCGCGGCCGCAAGCGTTCTCGATCGAATTGGCCACCGCGATGGGTGTCACGGCGCTACCGCTGCCCACCTCCGGAGCCGTCGGCCTGAGTCGCGTGGTCGGTGCCCTTGCCGGCTGACACCGAGCGGGTCGTGGCCGCCGGCCTGCGCTGGCGGGTACGAGTGGAGGGCAGCGGGCCGGTGTTGTTGCTGCTGCACGGTACCGGGGCCTCAATCCACAGCTGGCGTGATTTGCTGCCGCTGCTGAAGCCACATTTCACGCTGTGCGCGCCGGACTTGCCGGGGCATGCCAAGACCGAGCCGCTGCCTGCACCGCGCCTGTCGCTGCCCGGAATGGCGGAGGCTGTCGGCGACCTGCTCGGGATCCTCGGCCTGGTGCCTGCTTGCGCCGTCGGACACTCTGCGGGTGCCGCGATTCTCGCCCGCATGATGCTGGATGGGCGTATTCACCCGGCCTCCTGGGTCAGCTTGAATGGCGCGCTGCTGCCCCTGCACGGCTTCGCGGGCCTGTCCTTCAAGCCGCTGGCCAGGCTGATGGCGGCGAGTGCCTTGCCCGCCCGGCTGTTTGCGGCTCGAGCCCACGACCCGGCGGCCATCCGTCGACTGATCGCCAGTACCGGTTCGCGGCTAGACGTGGAGGGCATTGAGGGCTATGCCCGACTGGTCAGGGACCCGACGCACGTGGCCAACGTGCTGGCGATGATGGCCGCTTGGGACCTTGAGCCTCTCGCCCGGCAGCTGCCCGAGCTCGAGGCGCGCACCCTGCTGGTGGTCGGGGGCAACGACCGCACCGTACCGCCGCTACATGCCGATCGCGTGCTGCGCCTGCTGCCTTCGGCGGAGAAGTGCGTCCTGCCGGGACTTGGGCATCTCGCCCATGAGGAGGCCCCCGACCGGGTCGCAGGCCTCGTGCGTGACTGGTGTCTCGATCCCGCTTGCCGGAGCCAAATGGCCTAGACTGGACTCATGAGCAAGGCAGCCTCGCGGGTGGTGGTGATCGGTGCCGGCGTCGGCGGGCTGGCCGCAGCCATCCGTCTGGGCGCGCGCGGTTACCGGGTCACCGTCCTCGATCGCCTCGATGGGCCCGGTGGCCGTGCATATGTGTACCGGCAGGATGGGTTCACCTTCGATGCCGGGCCGACGATCATCACCGCACCCTACCTGTTCGAGGAACTCTGGAGCCTGTGTGGCCTGAAGATGGCGGACCACGTCGAGCTCAGGCCCTGCGATCCCTACTACCGGATCCGTTTCGACGACGGCGATAGCTTCACCTACAGCGGCAACCGGGAAGCCATGCGTGCTGAGGTGGCCAGGTTCTGTCCCGCCGACGTCGAGGGCTTCGAGCGCTACCTGCGAGTCAGCGAGGAGATCTACCGGGTGGCCTTCGAGGAGCTCGGCGATAAGCCCTTTCACAGCCTGGCCTTCACGCTGCGGGCGGCGCTGGACCTGGTGCGTCTGAAGGGCTATCGCTCGGTGTATTCGCGGGTGAGCGAGTTCTTCACCGATCCCCGCCTGCGGGTTGTTTTCAGTTTTCATCCCCTGCTGATCGGCGGCAATCCCTTCACTGCTACCTCCTACTACTGCCTGATTGCCCACCTCGAGGGCAAGTACGGCGTACACCACGCCATGGGTGGCACCGGCGCGCTGGTGCGCGGCCTGTGCGATCTGGTGCGACGCACTGGCGGCGAGATCCGCTACCAGGCCGAGGTCGAGCGCATCATGGTGCGCAATGGTCGGACAGTAGGCGTGCGGTTGACTGATGGTGAGGAAATCCCCGCAGAGATCGTGGTGTCCAACGCCGAGCCTGCCTGGACATATGCGAAGCTTCTCGGTCACCATCCACGCCGCCGCTGGAGCGATGGCAAGATCCGCCGCGCGCGCCATTCCATGGGCCTGTTCGTCTGGTACTTCGGTACGAACCGCCGCTTCGACGACGTCCTGCACCACAACATGGTGCTGGGCCCGCGTTACAAGGGACTCCTCGACGACATCTTTCATCGCCACCTGCTGGCGGAGGATTTCAGCCTCTACCTGCATCGGCCGACGGCCAGTGATCCGTCGCTGGCGCCGTCCGGCTGTGACGCCTTCTACGTGCTCTCGCCGGTCCCGAACCTGGCGAGCGGCACTGACTGGGCTACGCAGGCAGAACCCTATCGGGCTGCTATCGAGCGGCGCCTGGAGGCTACGCTGCTGCCGGGTCTTGGTAGTGCCATAGTCACGTCCCGCGTGCTGACGCCGCAGGATTTTCGCGATCGCCTGCTGGCGCTCACGGGGGCGGCCTTCGCCATGGAACCGCGACTGCTGCAAAGCGCGTGGTTCCGGCCCCACAATCGCAGCGAGGAAGTCGAGGGTCTCTATCTGGTGGGCGGCGGCACCCATCCAGGGGCCGGGCTGCCGGGCGTGATCTCATCTGCCAGGGTGGTCGACTCGCTGCTGCCCGATCCTTAGAGGTCGAGGTCCCGCGCAATGCAGCGCGCTGCGAGCCGACCCGACAGGGTCGCCATGGGAATCCCGGCCCCGGGATGCACTGAGCCGCCGGCGAGGTAGAGCCCGCGGATCCTGCTGCGCGACCCGGGTCGGGCGAAGGTCCCCAGGGCGCCATGAGTGGCACGACCGTACAGGGCGCCGCCGGTGCCCGGGAATAATTGCTCGAATTCCTGTGGCCCGGTGCGCACCGTGGCCGGGTTCGCCGCAACTGACAGGCCGCAATCCTCAAGCAGTGCCAGGCCGCGTTCCCACGCACGCGACAGGACCGGTTCGCTGCCGCCGCCGCGATCACCATCGGGAGGCGCGTTGACCAGCATCAGCAGCCTCTCCGCACCGGCAGGCGGCTCGCCCTCGGCGCGGTCCTGAGCATAAAGATACACGGTCGGTGATTCGGTGATGCGCCGTTCGGCGAAGATGGCGCGGAACTCGCTGGGATAGTCCTCGGCAAAAAACACGTTGTGGTGGTGCAGCGGAAATCCAGCGGTGGCCGCTCGCAGGCACCAGGTGACGGCCGAGAGGGAGCGGGCCGGGCGCGGCACAGCCGCCACCGCCGGTCGCACACCAGCTCCCAGTCGGCCCTCCGCCAGGGCCGCACAGTCGCCGTTGAAGACCACTGCGTCGGCGTCCACCCTGGCGCCGCCCGCCAGCTTGAGGCCCCGCGCCCTACGTCCACGGACCTCGATGGTCTCCACGGCCTCGCCGAGGCGAAACTCCACGCCGAGCGACGCGGCCAGTTGCGCCAGGGCCAGGGCTACCTCGTGCATGCCACCGCGTACGCGCCAGACGCCGTCCTGTTCCACGTGTGCCACCAGCATCAGGGTGGCGGGTGCCTCCAGTGGTGAGGATCCACAGTAGGTAGCGTAACGGGCAAACAGTTGTTGCAGGCGCGGATCCGAGAAATAGTCGCCCAGCGCCGGCCACAGTCGACGCCACGGGGAGGTCGCCCACAACTGCCCGATGCGGGTGAGGCCCACTCGCCGCACCAATCCGAGCGGAGAGGGCCGGTCGGCCGCCATGAAGGTATCTGCCAGCGTCCGGTAGATGCGGCGGCTGTCATGGCAGAAGCGACGGTAGCCATCCGCCTCGTGCGCACCGGCGAAGTCGGCGATGGCCAGCGCGGAACGCTCGACGTCGGCGTACAGGTCGAGGCACCCACCCTGCCGCCAGGCATGCCGGGCCAGCACGTCCAGCGGTGCGAGGTCGAGACGTTCAGCGAGGCTTGTTCCTGCGTCGGCGAACAACTGCTCGAAGACCCAACGCATGGTGAAGACCGTTGGTCCACCGTCCACTTCCGTTCCTGCAACGGCGACCCTGCGCATCTTGCCCCCAACCGTGGGCAGCGAGTCGAACACGGTGACCGCGACGCCCTGACGAGCAAGATCAATGGCAGCAGCCAGGCCACCCATGCCGGCGCCCACGATGGCAACCGTGCGCGTCATGCGGCGCGCATCACCCGCCTCTGGTGATAGACGATGAGCGCGAGTCCGGTCACCAGCGGGATCGACCAGAGCGCCGGGGTCAGGGCCAGTTCCGGCATCAGGCGCACGGCGCCAAAGGCGAAGAAGGCGGTGTATACGGAGATGCCTGCGCCGACCAGCGCCTTGATGTGCTCCAGCAGCCAGTCGCGCGGGCCGGGCTCGCGGGCCAGCATGAAGCGCAGGTTGGTGCCCACAGTGGCAAAGCCGATCATCGAGATCCCCATGAGCATGGGCAGGTCGGTCGACCAACCTTGCCATGCGCACTGCAGGGAAGCGGCAGTCAACAGCACTTGCAGGCTCACGTTGGGCCAGCGCAGGTTGGCCCGGTGCTGACGCTGGTTGAGCATGCACTGCCACCCGTACCAGGCCAGGTTTACTGTGAGCACGGCCAGGTAGAGCATCATCCAGCCGAAAATGGCCGTGACGATGGCCGGGTCGCCGAATTCCGGGTGTCCGACCAGCTGAGGATGGGTGGCCATCGGCGCAGCGATGGTGCTGGAGCTCATGCCGACGGCGATGCTGCCGGTAGCGATCATGAGTATCGTGAAGCGGAGTCCCCACTTGCGATGGGCGGGCCCGCCCTTGCGCGAGACGATCGGCACCCAGAAGCTGATCAGGCCGAGCGCGCCGGTCACGATGTGCGCTGCGACCAGACTCTTGAACAGCAGCAAGCTCGACATGCGGGCATTATGCGCTACGATCGTTCACCTGCAAGCCGGGCCCGTGTCGTGAAATCCGCAGCCGCCGAGACCTTCCGTCCTCCGCGTACGCCGCCTCTGTCGGCGCTGCTGGGCCTGCTGCGCACGGCCTGGCGCGGTGAGGGTGACCTGCTCAGCCTGATGCCGGCCGCCGCCTATCGCATGCCCGTCGGACGCCTGGGATATTCGCGCCGCACAATTCTGCTGGTGAACGATCCCGCGCTGGTGCGTGAGATCCTGGCTGATGACGGCGCCACCTACCCCAAGGGCGACCTGATGGTCGCAGCGCTGGAGCCGCTGGTGGGGGACTCCATCTTCGTGTCCTCCGCAGAGGTCTGGCGCCGTCAGCGAGCCATGATCGACCCGGCCTTCTCGCACATGCGACTCGGGCGGGCCTTTGCTTCCATGCAGTCGGCGTTGGATGAGGTCGAGGCCAGGTTGGACGAATACGCTGCCTCCGGCGCTGCGTTTTCGCTGGACCTGACCATGAGTCACCTGACTGCCGACATCATTTGCCGGACGGTTTTTTCCACCTCGCTGCAGACCTCCACCGCACGGGAGGTGTTCGATGCCTTTGCCTTGTTCGAACGCAGCGTCGCCCAGGTGGAACTGCGGCGCCTGATCTTCGATCCGGCCTGGACCGCGGTGCCCCAGCGGGAGGAAGTGCTGGCAGCCTGTAATCGCATCCGCCATCACCTTGGCGAGCTGGTGGACCTCCATGCGGGGTCCGCCGAGGGCGCCTATAACGACATTGCGGCCGCGGTAATGGCTGCACGCGATGCGGCGAGCGGACAGTCATTCACCCGCAAGGAACTGATCGACCAGTTGGGAGTGTTCTTCCTGGCCGGCCACGAGACCACCGCCAGCGCCCTGACCTGGGCTTTCTTCATTGCCGCCTGCCACGGCCCGACCCGCAACAGGATCCGCGAGGAGGTGGCCGCGCTGGTCGGTAACGCGCCGGTGGATTTCGAGGCCACCCGGCGGCTGGCGCACGTGCGCAACGTATTCCGCGAGACCCTGCGCCTGTACCCGCCGATCACCTTCATGCCCAGGGTCGCGCTGGCGCCCGGCCGGATAGGCCCATGCAAGGTCAGGAGGGGTACCCTGGTGATGATCTCGCCCTGGGCGTTGCACCGCCATCAGCGCTATTGGCGGGATCCCGACCTGTTCGACCCCGACCGTTTCCTGGCGGCTCGCGAGTCGGAGCTCACGCCTGGCGCTTACCTGCCGTTCGGTGCCGGGCCGCGAGTCTGTGTGGGTCAGGGCTTCGCGATGGTCGAAGCGGTCCTGATCCTGGCCCGGCTGCTCAGTCGCTACGACTTCGAGGTGCTCGACCCTGGCCGGGTGCGTCCGGTGGCGCGCCTCACCACGCGACCCGCTGAGCAAATCATGTGCCGGGTGCGTCTGCGCGGCTGAGCGGCTCTGGCGTGCCGAACCAGGCGACGTCGGCGGTGGCCGCCTCGCCGAAGCTCATGCCCTTGAACAGCGTCAGGGCCAAAAGCTCGGCGGAGGCTGGGGTCATCAGCAGGAAGGGCAGCGGGTCCCGGGCTGACCACACCACGTCCTTGGCCTCCATTAGGTGGCGGAGTCGTTCCCGAAAGGGGCCACTGCCGAACATGGCACGCTGGGTCTCGGTCAGCGTGGTGTAGAACTGCTGGAGTAGGCGCTCGGGCCGCAAGCTGAATGGGGTGTCGGCGTCCTCCAGCACCGCGGCGGCGAGCGTCTCGGGCTGCACGAAATGGGCTCCGCTGGTGAGCCTCGGATTGCACTCGATGGCCAGCGGCCGGCCCGCTTCGAGAATGAAATCAAATGAGAGGAAGCCGTCGTAGCCGGTGGCGGCCACGAAGCGCTGGATCCAGTCTTCGACCGCGCCGGGTGGGTCGACCCGCTCGAAACACACCGCCACCGTGCCCGAGAACACCCTGCCCCGATAAGTCACCGTGCCGATCACCCGACCCGCGCGGGTGATGGAAAAGCTGCTCAGGTGATCACCTTCCACCTGGCGCTGGACCAGGGTGCCGTCCGGCAGTCCTGCGGCATGCACGGCATCGCCGCGCTGCCAGCGTCTGAACCCGATCCCCGAGCAGCCGTCTCGCGGCTTGGTGATGCAGTCCACAGTCGCGGCCAGCGCCGCTGCTGCGGGATCCTCGATGGGCGCGCTCTCCGGCACCGGCAGGCCGATTGCCCGCGCCAGCTGGTTGAAGGTCCATTTGTCATGCAGGCGGCCTATCAGCTCGCCCGGGACGGAGTAGAAACGCACCGCCGGATCGACTTGGCCGGCCAGTCGCAGGGTGTGCAGGGCCTCCTCGGAAATCGGCACCACGATGTCCACGGACTCGGTCTTGATGATCCGGCCGACCTCGGCGAGGTAGCGTTCCGGGTCGCGGTTGGGAGCGGTGACCTGCCAGGTTTGCGACACGGCCCGCGACATCCGGCAGACGTGGAAACGGAAAGGTTCGGCGACCAGGACCCGGCAACCTCTGGCGTGCAGGCCACGTGCGAGGTCCAGTGCCTTGGGCAGGCGGCCGAGGGTCAGGAGAACGGTGGGTGCCATGGAAAGGTCTGTCAGCCTAGCTTGAGATTCTTGGCTTGACGATGTCTACTGTCAAACCAGATTGACAGTCGGGCAGGTCATGGACATCGAGCAGTCAGGACAGGACACGGCCACCTGCGAGGCCCTGATGCGAGGCGGGTCACGCAGTTTCTTCGCTGCGTCGCGCGCCCTGCCGCGCGACCTGCGGGAAGCGGCCGGGGCGCTCTATGCCTGGTGCCGGGTGGCCGACGACGCCATTGATGGCAGTTCGCGGCCGCGGCAGGCCCTCGAGGACCTGACCCGGCGGCTCGACGCCATCTATGCGGGGCAGGCGATCAGCGATCCCGTCGATCGGGCTTTTGCCGGGGTGGTGGAGCGGCATCAGTTGCCCCGGGCCCTGCCCGAGGCCCTGCTCGAGGGCTTCGCCTGGGACGCGGAAGGCAGGCGCTATGCCGATCTCGAGGCTCTCAGCGCCTACGCTGCCAGGGTAGCCGGGACAGTGGGCGCCATGATGACCGTGATCATGGGCTGCCGGGCCGAGCCTGTGCTGGCGCGGGCCTGCGATCTCGGCGTCGCCATGCAATACACCAACATCGCGCGCGACGTCGGAGAGGATGCCCGTGCGGGGCGGCTCTACCTGCCGATGGCCTGGTTGCAGGAGGTCGGCATCGATCCTGACGCGTGGTTGCAGGCGCCGGTGTTCGATGCGCGGCTTGCCGGCGTGGTGCAGCGGCTATTGGCCGAGGCCGACCTCCTGTATGACCGGTCCTCGGCTGGAATCGGTCGACTGCCCCGTGGGTGCCAGCCCTCGATCCATGCGGCGCGGCTGCTCTATTCCGAGATTGGTCGCGAGCTCGAGAGAAAGGGACTCGATTCGGTCGGGCAGCGGGCGATCGTGCCGAGGACACGCAAGGCGTGGTTGCTGGCCCGTGCGCTGATCGCGCCGCTGGTGCCGACGGCTGAGTTGCGGGCGCCTCCACTGGAAACCACGCGATTCCTGGTGGAGGCGGCGGCCCGCGCTGAGGCGCGCATTGCGGCCGAGCCGACCTTGGACTGGGTGCTGGAACTGTTTGAAAGACTGGAGCGGCGTGACCGCTCGGGGGCGGTGACGTGAGTGGCAGCAGCTTTCATTTTTTTGAATTGGCGTTGTTTTACGGCCTGGCTTTCGGCTTCATCGGCCAGCAGTTATGGTCGGTCCGACGGGCTCAGCAGCGCGACCGCGACAAGGACGATTCAGCTCCCTAGATCCCGTTTCGCCGGGGCATCCTGAACGGCAGCAGCTGCCTTACCCAGGCGCTTCTGAATCGGTCCAGGTCAAGGCTTTCCTGAAACACCTGCCCCATCGCAGAAGTGCCCATCGACCGCGCGTAAAACGGCGTGTCCTCCACGATGCGGATGGATCCTGGGGACTGCTCCGCTTGCCCCCCGATGAAGCGACGCCTGATCCCCCAACGGCTGGCGGGAAGATCGCGAGCGGTGACCCTCATTCCTGCGTGGTCTGCCGCTGCCGGGAACTCCACGCAGAAACGCGTCAGGTCGCCATGGCGGGGTTGAGCCTCGAAGCAGATTTGCGTCGCGCCGTCGGTGCGGTGACATCGTGACCAGTGCCAGCCAGAAAAACCGGCCTCGAGCGGCTCGCTGCCCCAGTTTTCGTCGTGGTAGCCCTCGCCGCTCCAGTTCAGGCAGGGTGAGGACAGTTCGACCTCGACCCGCGCCCGTGGCGCCACGGCCCGCCACTGGTGTTGGCCTGCGGAGTCCAGTGCCCTGACCGGGCCGGGCGGCAGCGACGGCGTCAAGGACACCCTGCCACGCAACCGTGAGGGCCAGGGAAAGGTCCACTCATCGAGGGTGGCCACCAATGTCTGACCGCGCCATTCCAGCCGGCTCGGTCCAACCAGCAGGTGCTCCGGGGTCCGGTGAACGCTTGCCCGTCCGCGCTCGGTCATGGCCCAGCGTTTGCCCGTCGCCCCGTACAGAGCAAGGTTGATTGCGCAGTGGTTCGAGGGGTCTGCTTTGCCCCGCTGTCGAGCCCGGGCGTAGTAGGGCGAGAACACGCTGCCGACGAAGCCGATCAGGGTGAGTCCATGCAGTCCGTCATCGCTCATCGCATCGACGTACCACCAGTGGTAGCCGTCGGGCGGAACCTCGGCCGCAAAGCCGGCTGGTGTCAGGGCCATGAACCTCCAGCGAAATGTAAATTTAACTTGACAATGAGTAGTGACAAGCAAAGATTACAGTATCAGCGGGGGTAAACGCCGTGGATGTCATGTCGAAGATTGAGGCGGCGCTCGCGGCCGCCGTGGGTGCAGAGAGAGAGGAGGGGCCGCCGTTGCTGCGTGCTGCCATGCAGCACGCAGTACTCGGCGGAGGCGCACGAGTCAGGCCACGGCTCTGTCTCGCGGTCGCCGAGGCCTGCGGAGTGCAGCAGCCCCGGCTCGCCTTTGGGGCTGCGCTGGCCATCGAGCTGATCCATTGTGCGTCCCTGGTCCACGACGACCTGCCCTGTTTTGATGATGCTGACCAGCGGCGTGGCAAGCCCTCGGTCCATCGAGCCTTTGGCGAGCCGCTAGCCGTGCTGGCCGGCGACGCGCTGATCGTCACGGCTTTTCGGACCCTCGGAGACTATGCAACAGAGTCTCCCAGTCGCCTCGCGGCCCTGCTGTCCATCCTGGCGCGCGCCACCGGTTACCCGCATGGGATCGTAGCTGGCCAGGCCTGGGAATCAGAGCAGAGCGTCGACCTGCAGGCTTATCACCAGGCCAAGACTGCTGCGCTGTTCGTCGCCGCCACCACGGCCGGCGCTGCATCTGCAGGGGCCGATCCCATGCCTTGGGAGCGGCTTGGGTGTTATCTCGGTGAGGCTTACCAGGTGGCTGACGACTTGCGTGACGCGCTGGGCGAGACTGCCGACCTGGGTAAGCCGGTCGGACGAGACGCCGGCCTCGACCGTCCGACCGCTGCCGGTGCGCTGGGCGCGCGCGGTGCGCTGGCGCGGTTCCGCGAGCTGGTGGCCGAGACCCTGCAGGCGGTCCCCGAGGGGCCCGGCGCGACCCAGCTGCAGGCGCTGATCGTGCTGGAGGCGCAGAGGCTGGTTCCGCCGAAGCTGGCCCGCCTGGCCGCCTGAGGATCGGTCACCGATCCTCGCGAAGTCACCCTTGGGAATCATCGACGCATGGCTGCGCCGGCGCGATAGATGGCTGGCGAGTCCCGCTTTCCGCAGCTGGGCGGCACGTTTTCCGCTGACCCGTCCCGTGGCCCGACGTCGGGCCCGCGACCTGTTCGACCTATGCGCCGGGTTCACCTACACGCAGGTGCTGCTAGCCTGCGTCAGGCTGGACCTCTTCGGCCAGCTGGCCGAAGGCCCGCGCACGCTCGAGGACATCGCCACTGCCTGTGAGCTGGAACCTGAGGCCGCGAATCGCTTGCTCGAGGCCGCGGTCTCCCTGCGCCTGGTGCAGCGTTGGGGTACGGACAGTTACCGACTCGGGGAGCTCGGAGCCGCGCTGCTGGGCAACGAAGGCGTGCTGGCGATGATTCGTCACCATCCGCTGCTGTATCGGGACCTCATGGATCCGGTCGCGCTGCTGCGCGGCGTGACCTTCCCCACCGAGCTCGAGCGTTTCTGGGGCTATGCGCGACGCCCCGGCGAGGGGCATGCCCTGGCGCCCGTCGAGGTGGCGGCCTACAGCGAACTGATGGCCGCGTCTCAATCGCTGATCGCTGAACAGGTCATCGGTGCCTACCGCTTTGACCGACATCGTCGGCTTCTCGACGTCGGAGGCGGCGACGGGGCGTTCCTGCAGGCGGTGGCCAGCGCGGTTCCCGGACTGGCGCTGGAGCTCTTCGATCTCCCCGGGGTGGCCGCGCGCGCACGCCAGCGCCTCGCCGCCGCCGGGCTGACGGACCGTGCCATCGTTCATGGTGGCGACTTTGCCCGTGATCCGCTGCCCGAAGGTGCAGACCTGATCAGCCTGGTGCGAGTGCTGCATGACCACGACGAGCCGCTGGTCAGGCGCTTGCTGGGCATGGTCCACGCGGCGCTGCCTCTCGGTGGACGTGTGCTCATTGCGGAGCCTCTGGCCGGGTCCAGGGGCGCCGAGACGGTGGGCGCGGCGTATTTCGGGATGTACCTGCTGGCCATGGGCAGTGGACGGGCGCGGACCCGATCGGAGCTGACCACCCTGTTGGGCGCGGCCGGCTTCTCCGGCGTGCGTGAGCTGGCTACTCCGCTGCCGCTTCAAACCTCTGTTTTCATTGCGGAAAAGCGCCATTGACGGCCAATACTGTACACACATCTTGACATCAATAAGTGTCAGTCTAAACTGACATTTGGGGTAGAGCGGCGAGGTGTAAGGCGCCTCGCGGAATGGGGGACTACTTGGAAACATTGGCGGTGGTGCTCGAGGAGCCGGAGCGGCTGGTCTTGAGCCAGTTGCGGCTGGCGCCGCCCGGTCCGGAAGACGTCGTGGTCGACGTCGACTGGAGCGGGATCAGCACGGGCACCGAGCGTTTGCTGTTCTCGGGGCGCATGCCGCCTTTTCCCGGATTGGGCTATCCGCTGGTGCCTGGCTACGAGACCGTGGGCCGGGTGGTCGAAGCTGGCAAACAGACTGGCCGTCGCGTGGGCGAGACCGTGTTTGTGCCGGGCGCCAACTGCTTCCAGGACGTGCGCGGCCTGTTCGGGGGCGCGGCCTCGAGGTTGGTGGTGCCGGCGAAGCGGGTTGCGGCAGTTGATGCCTCCCTCGGCGAACGCGGAGTACTGCTAGCCCTCGCGGCAACCTCACTGCACGCATTGGTCGCCAACGGCGCCGAGACCCCGCAACTGATCGTCGGGCATGGGATTCTGGGCAGGCTGTTGGCCAGGCTTGCCGTGCTAGGCGGCGGCTCGCCGGTGGTCTGGGAAGCCAATCCGTCCCGTCGTGGCGGCGCCGAAGGCTATGCCGTCATGGATCCCGCCGAAGATTCACGCAGGGATTATCGCGGCATCTACGACGTCAGCGGTGATCCGAGCTTGCTGGACGAGCTCATCGGCAGGCTCGCCCGCGGGGGTGAAATCGTGCTGGCGGGCTTTTATAGCGAGCGCCCGTCTTTCGACTTTGCGCCTGCCTTCATGAAGGAAGCGCGGCTGCGCATCGCGGCCGAGTGGCAGCCGGAAGACCTGATGGAAGTCATCACCCTGGTCGATTCGGGGCGCCTGAGCCTGGATGGACTGATCACACACCGGGCCATTCCGGCTGATGCGGTGGAGGCCTATCGCACCGCTTTCAGCGATCCCGCCTGCCTGAAAATGGTTCTGGATTGGAGATACGACGCATGAGTACGACTGCTGGCGACCTGGGCATCGGCATGCGACAGCGGCTGCGAGCAGAAGCGGCCATTGAACCAGAGTTGCCGGCGACGGGCGAGGCGACCAAGGCGACCCAGGTGATCGCCATCTACGGCAAGGGTGGCATAGGCAAGAGTTTCACCCTGGCGAACCTGTCCTACATGATGGCCCAGCAGGGCAAACGGGTCCTGCTGATCGGCTGCGATCCGAAGAGCGACACTACCTCGCTCCTGTTCGGTGGACGGGCCTGTCCCACCATCATCGAAACTTCCTCGCGCAAGAAGGCTGCGGGCGATGCCGTGGAAATCGGCGATGTGTGCTTCAAGCGTGACGGTGTGTTTGCCATGGAGCTCGGGGGCCCCGAGGTAGGTAGGGGCTGCGGTGGGCGCGGCATCATCCATGGTTTCGAATTGCTCGAGAAGCTCGGCTTCCACGACTGGGGTTTCGATTACGTCCTGCTCGACTTCCTGGGCGATGTGGTCTGCGGCGGCTTTGGCCTGCCGATCGCCCGGGACATGTGCCAGAAGGTCATCGTGGTCGGTTCCAACGACCTGCAGTCCTTGTATGTGGCCAACAACGTCTGCTCGGCGGTGCAGTATTTCCGCCAGCTCGGCGGCAACGTCGGAGTTGCCGGCCTGGTGGTGAACAAGGACGATGGAACCGGCGAGGCTCACGCTTTCGCCGAAGCCGTCGGCATACCGGTACTGGCTTCCATTCCGGCTCATGAGGACATCCGTCGCAAGAGCGCCAACTACGAGATCGTAGGCAGGCCGGGAGGGCAGTGGGCGCCGCTGTTCGACCAACTCGCGGGCGGGGTGGCCTCGGCTCCGCCATTGGCCCCGACGCCGCTGGATCAGGATGGCCTCCTCGGCCTGTTCAAGGGCGAGGACGTCGGCCGCCACGTCGTGCTCCAGCCAGCCACCATGGAGGACATGTGTGGCCGTCCAGTGGTCAGCAAGCCCTCCCTCGAAGTGCGTTACGACCAGGCCTGACCTGAACCATGACGGCAAGCACCGCCACCGACGACATCTCGAAGGCTACCAGCACCACAGGGTGCCATGGCGGTAAGGCGCGCCTGCGCGAGGCTGCCGCAGCGGCGGGCAAGAGCGAGACGCTCGATGGCTACGCTGCCGATTATCCGGTGGGGCCTCATGACCAGCCGCAGAGCATGTGTCCCGCTTTCGGCTCGCTTCGCGTCGGCCTACGCATGCGGCGCACGGCAACCATCCTGTCCGGCTCGGCCTGTTGCGTGTACGGCCTGACCTTTACCTCGCATTTCTACGGCGCGAAAAGGACGGTCGGCTACGTCCCGTTCAATTCCGAGACCCTGGTCACTGGCCGGCTGTACGAGGACATCCGCGAGGCGGTGTTCAAGCTCGCCGACCCGGTACTGTACGACGCGGTGGTAGTCACCAATCTCTGCGTGCCAACCGCATCCGGAGTGCCTATCCAGAAGCTGCCGCGCGAGGTCAACGGCGTGCGGATCATTCCGATCGACGTGCCCGGCTTCGGGGTTCCCACCCATGCCGAAGCGAAGGACGTCCTGGCGGGCGCGATGCTGCGCTACGCGCGTAATGAAGCCGAGGCCGGCCCCGTGGCTGCGCCTCGCGCCGGGGTGACGGACCGGCCAACGGTGACGCTGCTTGGCGAGATGTTCCCGGCCGACCCGGTGGGTCTCGGTATGCTGCTGGAGCCCATGGGTCTGGCGGCCGGACCCGTGGTGCCCACCCGCGAATGGCGCGAGTTGTACGCGGCGCTCGATTGTGCTGCCGTTGCGGCCATCCACCCCTTCTACACCGCGTCCATCCGCGAGTTCGAGACGGCCGGACGGCAGGTGGTGGGGTCGGCTCCGGTCGGCTACGAAGGCACTGCGGCGTGGCTGGAGGCAGTAGGACGGACCTGCGGGATCCCGGCCGCGGCCATCGGGGCGGCCCTGGATCGCGCGCTGCCGGGCATACGCGCCGCGCTCGACGCCACGCCGATCCGCGGGCGAATCACGCTTTCCGGTTATGAGGGATCGGAGTTGCTGGTGGCTCGGCTGTTGGTTGAGTCCGGTGCCGACCTTCGTTACGTGGGTACTGCCTGTCCGCGCACCCGCTGGTCGGACCCTGACCGCGAATGGCTGGAATCCCGCGGCGTCCAGGTCAGGTTCCGGGCATCGCTCGAGCAGGACCTTGAGGCGCTCGCCGAATACCGCCCCGAGCTTGCAATTGGCACTACGCCGGTGGTTCAGAAGGCCAAGCAGCGCGGCGTACCGGCGCTGTATTTCACCAACCTGATCTCGGCACGTCCCTTGATGGGCGTGGCGGGGGCGGGCTCGCTGGCTCAGGTAGTCAACGCCGCGTTGGGTAATCGGGCCCGCTTCGATGAAATGACCGCTTTCTTTACCGGCGTCGGCGAAGGCGACACCGCGGGCGTCTGGCCTTCGCAGCCAGTGCTGCATCCAGAATTTCGCGAGCGCCAGCGCAAGAGCAGGCCCGCGGTGGTCGAGGAGCCGGTCTGATGCTGGTACTCGACCATGATCGTGCGGGTGGCTACTGGGGAGCGGTCTACGTCTTCACCGCCATCAAGGGCCTGCAGGTCATCATCGATGGCCCGGTTGGTTGCGAGAACCTGCCCGTCACTTCGGTGCTGCACTACACCGACGGACTTCCGCCGCACGAGTTGCCGATCGTGGTGACCGGACTTGGCGAGGAGGAGTTGGGCCAGCATGGAACCGAGCAGGCAATGCGGCGGGCGCATCGTGCGCTCGACCCCGACCTGCCGAGCGTAGTGGTCACCGGGTCCATCGCCGAGATGATCGGCGGGGGTGTCACCCCGCAGGGCACCAATATCCAGCGCTTCCTGCCGCGAACCATCGACGAGGACCAGTGGCAAAGCGCAGACCGTGCGCTCAACTGGCTGTGGACACAGTATGGGGTCCGCAAGATTCCGCCACGCAAGGCCCGCAAGGCCGGCGAGAAGCCGAGGGTCAACCTGATCGGGCCGATCTATGGCGGGTTCAACACCGCCTCCGACCTCGCAGAAATCCGTCGCCTCGTAGAAGGCATGGGCGCCGAGGTCAACCTGGTGTTTCCTCTGGGCAGCCACCTGCTGGATGTCCCCAAGTTGCTCAATGCCGACGTCAACGTGTGCCTGTATCGTGAGTATGGTCGGCTGCTTTGCGAAAACCTCGACCGTCCGTACCTGCACGCACCAATCGGCCTGCACAGCACCACCCGTTTCCTGCGCAAGCTGGGCGAATTGACCGGGCTGGATCCGGAGCCGTTCATCGAGCGCGAAAAGCACACCACCATCAAGCCGCTGTGGGACCTGTGGCGTTCGGTGACCCAGGACTTCTTCGGGACGGCAAGTTTCGCCGTCGTGGCCGGCGAGACCTACGCGAGCGGCATCCGTCGCTTCCTCGAGGATGAGCTTGGCCTGCCCTGCACCTTTGCGGTCTCTCGAGGGCCGGGACTCAAGCCGGACAACGAGGCGGTCATGCGCCAGGTGCGGGAGAAGACCCCGCTGATCCTGTTCGGCAGCTACAACGAAAGGATGTACCTCGCGGAGGCAGGCGGTCGGGCGCGCTTTATCCCGGCGTCGTTCCCGGGAGCCATCGTGCGCAGGCACACCGGAACCCCGTTTATGGGCTACTCGGGTGCGACCTATCTGGTGCAGGAAGTCTGCAACGCCCTATTCGATGCGCTGTTCGAGATCCTGCCCCTGGCCAGTGACCTCGACCGCGTCGATTCCACGCCGTCCCGGCTGCATCGGGAGCTGCCCTGGACCGCAGCGGCCCGCGAGGCGCTCGACCAGCGGTTGGCGGAGCAACCGGTACTGGTCCGCATTTCGGCAGCGCGCCGGCTCCGCGATGCCGCCGAGCGCACCGCGCGGGCTGCCGGGCTGGCGGAGGTGACGCTCGACTGCGTGACGGGTTCGCCGCCTGGACCGCGCGAGGTACAGAGCGCATGAGGCTGCATGGGCATCCATCGTCTCTTTCGGGTCCGCCACCGCGGGCCCGACAACCGTATCCACCCGGTCGCTCCGGGTGGCTCGTGCGTCACGGTATCCGCCGTGACGTTGACTGCCGCGCAGCCAACGGCGCGGTGATGGCCGAAAGGCCTTTAGCTAGAGGTCGTTAACTTATGGCTGACAACAGACAGAGCCTCTCGGGGCTCAACGCGGAGGAGGCCAAGGCCTTCCACAGCGCCATGCTGCAAGGCACGGGCATCTTCATTGCCGTGACGTTGGTTGCACACTTCCTGGTGTGGAACTGGCGCCCGTGGTTCTGAAGCTCCCAAGGCATCGTTTCAATCAAGTAGCTAAGGAGTAAGGAATCATGTGGCGAGTCTGGATGCTTTATGACCCACGCCGTG
>JAURLT010000166.1 GCA_030831085.1 Gammaproteobacteria bacterium | reverse complement strand
TTGAACCGACGACCTACCGCTTAGGAGGCGGTCGCTCTATCCACTGAGCTACCGGGGCAAGATTGGTGGAGCGGAGGAGGATCGAACTCCCGACCTTCGCATTGCGAACGCGACGCTCTCCCAGCTGAGCTACCGCCCCACGAGCCTCATATTGTAGGGGTGGCCAGAGGGCACAGCAAGGATAGCCCGTCTGGGTCGGTGCGACGGTACACTCTCCTCATGATCCGGATACGCCCCGCAGTCCCGGCCGATGCCGCTTTCATCATCTCCGCCAACCGGCGGATGGCGCTCGAGACGGAAGGGCTGGAGCTCGACCCTGAACTGCTCGAACCGGGGGTCCGGACGGCGCTGGCCGACCCCTCACTGGGCCGCTATTTCATTGCGGAATCGGACGGGAAAGCGGCTGGGCAGCTCTTGCTCACCTTCGAATGGAGCGACTGGCGAAACGGCCAGTTCTGGTGGATCCAGTCAGTGTTCGTGGAGCCTGATCATAGGCAGCAGGGCGTTTTCCGGGCGCTCTACCAGCACGTTGAGGAGGCAGCGCGAGCCGCCGGCACCGTGTGTGGCCTGCGCCTGTACGTGGAGAAGCACAACCATCGTGCCCGCCAGATCTACCAGCGGCTGGGCATGCATTTGACGGCCTATGACATGCTGGAAACCACCTTCCGTGGGCCTGCCTCACACGGCGACCAGCGCAAAACCGAGAGGACTTGAAACATGCTGAACAAAGGTGAGAAAGCCCCGGACTTTGCCCTGCCCGACGAGACGGGCACGATCAGGACACTGGGCGAGTTGTTGGGCGGCTCCAGCCTGATCCTGTATTTCTACCCGGCGGACTTCACCCCGGGCTGTACCCAGGAGGCCTGCGACCTGCGCGACCTGCATGCCTCAATTCTGGCCGCTGGCTTACGGGTAGTTGGCGTCAGCCCCCAGGACGGTGACAGTCATCGCCGCTTCAGGGAACGGCATCAACTGCCCTTTACGCTGCTCTCCGACCTCGACAAGTCGGTCATCAAGGCTTACGGCCTGAACGGACCGCTAGGGCTTGGGGTACGGCGAGCCACCTTCCTGATTGACGCCAGTGGCATCGTGCAGGACGCGGTGCTCGCCGACCTGCGCATTGGCCGACACAAGGCCTTCGTAGAACGCGCAGTCGCCGAGCGCCCGGTGGGCAGCTAGTCGAGCGAGAGCTCGGCGACCGAGGCCGGCCCAAAACGGGGGCGGGTCACGATGTAGAGCCGGCCATGTTCGGCCTCGCCGATTGCCCTGGGTCGCGTCCCCGACAGCTCTTTGACCAGCTCCGGTACGGTGTTGCTGTGACCTACCATCAGCACCCGGCCCCCGGCAAAATCCTGGCGAGCCCGCTCCACGGCAGCCTCGATATCACCGGCTGGAAGGGCGACGACAGGGACTCCCAGGCGATTGGCCAGGGGGCGCACTGTGTCCTGCGTCCGCCTGAGGTCGGTGACGATGATGCCGTCGAGGCCCAGACCCGGCTCGGCACCGGCAAACAAGGTTACGAGGCGCTGGGCCCTCGCCTCGCCCAGCCTGGACAGCGGAGGATCCTCGACCCCGCCCTCTGCCTCGGCGTGACGAATGACGTAGAACGTGCTCACCGAGGGCGCGGACAGGCCCCACAGCACCCCGAGGAGCACGGCCAGGGCGGCGATGACCCCGAGCCAGATCGGCGCCAGCAGGGGCCGGCGCTTCAACTCTGCATGGTCCTTGCGGCTCACCTCGGTCACGGGTGGATGATACCCCTTCCCCCTCCCCCCGTCAGGCAGGCCTTCCGGTGGTATCCTTCGGCGAGGGGGTACAAGCATGGGCGACGGCAAGCCGCCGGTCCGGTTCCAACGCGCCAACTACGTGGTGGCGGACCTCGAGCGCTCGCTCAGGTTCTATCGGGACGTGCTGGGGTTCGAGGTAGAGCACCAGCACCAATCGCCAGCGGATTCCTACTCCTACCCGGTCTTCTCCATCGACCCGGCTGCCCGACTCAGGTTCGCGCTGCTCACCGCACCGGGCCAGCGGCGGGTGATGGCGCTGACCGAAGTTCGCGACGTGCCCTTACCGACCCTACCGGCGCCACGTCGCGCGGCCATCGTGCTCGACATAACGGACATCGATGGCGTGGTGGCGGGAGCTCGACGGCTGGGGCTCCGGGTCTACCCTGAAGAACGGCTGGAGACCCATGACGGCCGCACCGGGCGCGAGGTGGGCATCGTCGATGCCGACGGCAACCTGGTGGTGATCTACACCATCACCAGCTTGCCTGGTTCCGAGCCTGGCGAATGACCTCACCGGCCGCATTGGCCCGTTGCCTGAACATCGCTGACCTGAGGCAGCGCGCCCGCCAGCGCGCACACCGTGCGTCCTTCGACTACCTCGACGGCGGGGCCGATGACGAGGTGACCCTGCGCCGTAATAGCGAGGCCTTCGCCAGGTTCGAGTTGCACTACCGCGTGCTGCGTGAGGCCGCCAACCCCGATACGTCCGTCACTCTTCTGGGCGAGAGTCTGGCCCTACCCCTCATTCTGTCCCCTACCGCCTGCCAGCGGTTGTTCCACACCGAAGGGGAACTGGCCGCGGCCCGGGCCGCGGCGGAAGCCGGCACGGTGTTCTGCCTGTCCACCCTCTCGTCCACCTCTATCGAAACGATCGCCGCATCCACAACGGGACCGAAGTGGTTCCAGTTCTACCTTTGGCGCGATCGAGGACTGGCGCGCGAGATGATCCAGCGGGCCAAACAAGCCGGCTTCAAGGCTATCATCCTGACCGTCGACCTGCCGGCGCACGGCAACCGGGAGCGAGACCCCAGAAACGGGTTTACCATTCCGCCCAGGATGGGGCTGCTACAGGCGTGGCACGCGCTCAGGGCTCCCGCCTGGACCTTCGACTACCTCAGCCGCGAACCGATCCGCTATGCCAACCTTTCCGGCAACGCCAAGGCCACCTCCCTGCAGTCATTCATCGGCAATCACTTTGCGCAGGGTTTCAATTGGTCCGACGCCGAGTGGATGCTGGACGAATGGAACGGCCCAGCCGTCATCAAGGGCGTGGTGCGACCTGACGACGCCGCTACGGCGGCGGCCGCAGGCTTTCGCTGCGTGATGGTCTCCAATCACGGCGGGCGCCAGCTCGATCATTCCCCCGCCCCGATCAACGTGGCCGAGCCCATCATCGACAGGGTGGGGCATGAGATGGAAGTCGTTGTCGATGGCGGCATACGCCGAGGCACAGACGTCCTGAAGGCGCTCGCGCTGGGTGCGAAGGCCGTCGGCATCGGTCGCGCCTACCTGTACGGACTGGCCGCCGGCGGCCTGCCGGGCGTGCGCCGCGCGCTCGAGATCCTGCAAAATGAAATCGTGCGAGACATGACGCTGCTGGGCGCCGCCGACCGCTCGCTCGTCACCCGCGAGCTCCTTGGGAGGCGCTAGAATGGCGCCGAGCCCCGCCTGGTCCCGTTACCTGGAGGTGAACGATGCAAGTATTCAGGTTAGCCATTCCGATGACCGCGTCGGCGCTGCTGCTGGGAGCTTGCGGACAGCCAGGTGAGGAGCGCGAGGTCATGAAGCCGGAGGACACCTTCGCCGGCGACCTGGTGACCGCACCCGCCAAGGTCGAAGACGCGGTCAACGCCGCACAGGCCGATCGGATGCAGGCCCTGGAAGAGGGCATGTCGAGGGAAGAAGTAGAGGAGCCGTAACATGCCAGTTCCACAGATGCTGGGCTACAACGTCCACACTGCCGAGGAAAAAGCCGCCCTGCTGACGGCCGTCGGCGTCGGTTCCACCGAAGACCTGTTCAGCCAGATTCCCAAAAGCATTCGCTTGCGCCGACCCCTGGCCATCCCGGGTCCATTTTCCGAGTGGGAACTGGAGCGACACTTCGAATCTTTGGCGGCGTCCAACGCCACCACCCGGACTCATCTGAGCTTCCTCGGGGGAGGCGCCTACGACCATTACATCCCTGCCGTGGTCCCCGCGCTGGCTGGCCGTGGCGAATTCCTGACGGCTTACACCCCTTACCAGCCCGAGATGAGCCAGGGACTGCTCAGGGTACTGCACGACTTTCAGGTGCTGATGGGCCGCCTGCTGGGGCTGCCCGCCGTCAACTGCTCGGTCTACGATGGCGCCACCGCCATGGCCGAAATGGCCTGGATGGCCTGCCTGATCAAGGACCGCCGGCAGGTGGCCGTTGCGGCCTCGATCTGGCCCGATTATCGTCGGGTACTCGAGACCTACCTGCGGGGTCGCGAAGTGAGCCTGATAGAGCTTCCTGCTGATGCTGGCACCGGCCAACTGGACCACGCCGCGGTGGAGCGGATACTCGCTGCGCAACCCTGCGCGGCGCTTATCTTCCAGACCCCCAACCGCTTCGGCGTGCTGGAAGCCGTCACTCGCAGTTGCACGCAGGCGCACGCGGCTGGCGCGTTGGCCAACGTCAATGTCAATCCGCTACTGCTCGGGGTGGCCCGTTCGCCCGGCGAGTGTGGCGCTGACATCGTCTGCGCGGAGGCCCAGCCGTTGGGCCTTCCGCTCAGTGCCGGAGGCCCGTACCTGGGAGCCGTCGCTACCCATGCGGACTACGCCGGTTACCTGCCGGGTCGCATCGTCGGGGAATTGCCGGACATCAAGGGCGAGCCGGCGCTGGCCTTGATTGCCGAGGAACGGGAACAGCACGTCTCCCGCGATCGCGCCACCAGCCATATCTGCTCCAATCAGGCGTTGCTCGCGCTCAGGGTGGTCATTCACCTCTCCACGCTCGGCGAACAGGGCTTTCGTGAAGTGGCCAGGCTCGCCACGGCCAAGGCCCATGCGCTGGAGCAGCGCCTGACGGGCATCGATGGCGTTTCGCGCGTCCACCATGGCCCCTTCTTCAACGAGTTCCTGCTGCGCCTGCCCTGCCCGGCCCACCAACTGCTGCAGCGCCTCGAGATGCGCGGCATCCTGGGCGGCATCGACTTGGCCCGTTTGGATCCCGCCATCCAGGACCAGTTGCTGGTCGCCGTGACCGAACGGCACTCGAAGGCCGACCTGGAGAGGATGGCGACGGCGATGGAAGCGTCGCTGGGAGAACTGGCATGAAGACCACGCTCGCTACCAAAACTGAAAGTGTCTACGCCCGCTCCCGGCCGGGAGCGAGCGGCACCGGCATCGTCGATCCGGATT
>JAURLT010000165.1 GCA_030831085.1 Gammaproteobacteria bacterium | reverse complement strand
CCCCCCGGCGCATCTTAATCGAAATAATCAAATATTCGAAATATCCGAATCCACGGTGTACGTATAAGTCCTTATCCGAAAGTGCTTGCGTCTGGTTGGGTGTTATAGTTTACTACAACACCAGAGGGGTAACCCAACCAAACATTTCGGAGACAGACATGAATACCGTTCAAAGCTACATCCCCCACCGCGCCGCCGTCATGGTGGCCGTTGCAGCCATCTTTTTCGCCAGCGGCTGGATGTTCGAATACGGCCACGAGGCCGGCCTGCCGAAGGGCGTGGTCGAGATTGGCGCCCTCCAGCCGGTGGTGTCACAGTAGCTTACTCATCCGGTACACCCAAGCAGCGGAACACCCATGGACGCCACCTTCAACGACAGCCAGCCGATCTACCGCCAGCTGCGCGACCGGGTGGTGGCCATGATCCTCGAGGGCACCCTCGGCGACGGTGACCCGCTGCCATCGGTCCGCAACGTCGCGGCCGAGTACCGGCTCAACCCACTGACGGTCCTGAAGGCCTACCAGCAGCTGGTGGACGAAGGGCTCGTCGAGAAACGCAGGGGCAGGGGCATGTACGTCCTGGAGGGAGCCAGCCGCAGCCTGAAGCGCGGCGAGCGCGAGCGCTTCCTGGAAGAGGAGTGGCCGCGGGTGCTGGAAACCATCCAGCGCCTCGGGCTGCACACCGAGGAATTGCTTGCCGTGTCGCCTGCTGCCGTGGTGCACAGCAAGGAGACGCAAGGTGACTGACCTGATCGAGGCCCGCGGGCTCTCGCGCAGCTTTGGGGCAACCCGAGCACTCGACGGCGTGAGCTTCAAGGTGGGCGAGGGCCGCATCGTCGGCCTGATCGGCCCGAATGGCGCCGGCAAGACCACCGCATTGAAGGCCATTCTCGGCCTGTGTCGATATGAGGGCGAACTGAAGGTTCTCGGTCGCGACCCGTACCGGGAGCGCCATGACCTGATGCAGGACGTCTGCTTCATCGCCGACGTGGCAGTCCTGCCGCGCTGGATGCGGGTGGACCAGCTGGTGGATTTCATGACCCACACCCACCCGCACTTCCGCCGCGACGTGTGCGACGACTTCCTGAAGCGCACGGACATCAAGCGCACCAGTCGCGTGCGGCAGCTTTCCAAGGGCATGATCACCCAGCTGCACCTCTCGCTGGTGATGGCCATCGACGCGCGCCTGCTGGTGCTGGACGAGCCCACCCTCGGGCTCGACATCCTCATGCGCAAGCAGTTCTACGACACCTTGCTGAATGATTATTTCGACGGGCAACGGACCATCCTGGTCACCACCCACCAGGTCGAGGAGGTGCAGAACCTGCTCACCGACCTGCTGTTGATCGACCGCGGGCGTATCCTCCTCGATGCCAGCATGGAGGCGGTGAACTCCCGCTTCCTGCACCTGGAGGCAAGGCCCGACCGCGCCCAGGAGGCCCGCGGCCTCGGCCCCATCGCCGAGCGCAAGGGTCTCGGGCGCGTCCACATGATCTTCGACGGCGTGGAAGCCGCAAGGCTGGCGCCGTTCGGCGAACTGGGCTCCCCCTCGGTGGCCGACCTGTTCGTCGCCATGATGGAGGGAGACCGCACATGAACATGACTAGCATGACCTGGCTGATCCGCCGCGAACTCTGGGAGCACCGCGCCATCTGGATGGTGCCCACCGCCATCCTGGGCCTGCTGCTGCTGGCAGCCGTTACCGGCAACATTGCGCTTGGTAACCTGGAGATCGATGTTGGTGGCGGGCATCTTCAACAGATGACCGATGAACAACGCGCAACCGCCGTTGCGGTGCTGGTTGCGGTCATCATTGGTTTATTCATGGCGAGCATGGCCTTCGTGGGGACGTTCTATGCCCTCGACGCGCTCTATGCCGACCGTCGCGACCGTAGCGTATTGTTCTGGAAGTCGCTGCCGGTATCCGATCTCGAGACCGTACTTGCAAAGCTCCTGACCGCCGCCGTGGTGATCCCGCTGCACGGCCTGGCGGCGGGTGTGATTGGGTACTTCATCGTCGCCATCGGCGCCTCGGTGAAATTGGCGATGCTCGGCGGCCCCGTCGCGTTGCTCTGGATGCCCGGCGTGATGCTGCAGACGCTGGCAATGGTGGCGGGTTTCGTCTTCACCTACGTGCTGTGGGTGTTGCCAGTGATCGCCTGGCTGCTGCTGGCCTCGGCCTGGGCGCCCCGGGCACCCTTCCTTTGGGCTACGCTGCCGGTGTTTGCTGCGGCCGCCCTGGAGAAGCTGGCACTGGGCACGGACTGGGTGGTCGGCCTGATCGACTACCGGATCAGCGGCATGCCGGAGCAGATCTTCAGCGGGGCCGACGCCGATTGGGCCCAGATGGCCGGTGGCGAACTGCTATCCCGTAGCCTGTACCTGTTCTTCTCCCCGGACATGTGGTTGGGCTGGGCCGCCGCCGCAGGGCTGATGGCCGCCACCATCTGGGTGCGCCGCTATCGCGAGGAGTCGATCTAGCGCTACACCTTGACGCCGGCCGCGAGCGACGCGGCCGAGCGTCGCGCCTTGGCACGCGCTTCCTCGAGGTCGGCACCGAGGGCCAGCGCCACCCCCATGCGGCGCTTGCCCTTCACTTCCGGCTTGCCGAACAGCCTGATTGCGGTGTCGGGCTCCGTGAGCGCGGATTCCAGACCGGTGAAGATCACGTCCTTCGACTCACCCTCCACCAGTAGCGCGCAGGACGCGGCCGGCCCATGCTGGCGTATGGTCGGAATGGGCAGGCCGAGGATGGCCCGCACGTGCAGCGCGAACTCGCTGAGGTCCTGCGAGATCAGGGTGACCAGGCCCGTGTCGTGGGGCCGCGGACTGACCTCGCTGAAGAGCACCTCGTCACCCCGGATAAACAGCTCCACGCCAAACAGGCCGTGTCCGCCGAGTTCCGCGGTGACTTTTTCCGCGACCCGCTGGGCCTCGACGAGTGCCGCCGCGCTCATCGGTTGCGGCTGCCAGGACTCGCGGTAGTCACCATCGATCTGCAGGTGGCCGATGGGCGCACAGAAACTGGTGCCGCCGGCGTGACGGATGGTGAGTAGCGTGATCTCGTAGTCGAACTCGACAAAGCCCTCCACGATCACGCGGCCCCGTCCGGCGCGACCGCCGCCCTGGGCGTATTGCCAGGCACGGTCCACATCCTCGCGGCTGCGCACCACGCTCTGCCCCTTGCCTGATGAACTCATCACCGGCTTCACCACGCAGGGCATGCCGAGCTCGGCTACGGCAGCGGCGAAGGCCGCCTCGTCATCGGCGAAGCGATAGGGCGAGGTGGGCAGGCCGAGCGTCTCGGCCGCCAGCCGGCGGATGCCCTCGCGATCCATGGTGAGCCGGGCCGCCCGGGCGGTGGGAATCACCCTGTAGCCCTCGGACTCCAGCGCCAGCAGCTCGGGCGTGGCGATGGCCTCGATCTCGGGCACGATCAAAGTCGGCTGCTCCTGCTCGACGAGTCGACGCAGGGCCGCGGCGTCAAGCATGTCGATGACGTGGCTGCGATGGGCCACCTGCATGGCCGGCGCGTTCGCGTAACGGTCGACGGCGATCACCTCCACCCCGAGGCGCTGGGCCTCGATGGCGACTTCCTTGCCCAGTTCCCCGCTGCCGAGCAGCATCAGGCGGGTGGCGTGAGGAGTAAGGGGTGTGCCGAGGGTGGTCATGGGCAGGCTCCGCAGTGTGGCGTACCTCTGGAACTGTGGGCAAGCTGAGAGAGACCGTCAAGGCCGGAAGTGCCTTATCGCGGTGGCATTTTCCCAGACTTCTCAGTAACATGCCCTCCCGCCCAGCCTTGCCGGGCGGGGTCACCGCAACTACACCAGGAAGCACAGAGATGGCGTTCATTCGTGCCGTGGTCGTCCTGAGCCTGACGATCCTCGCCCACCCCGTAATGGCCCAGGTCCAGGGCGATGCCGAGCGCGGCCGCAAGCTGGCCTACACCTGCCATGGCTGCCATGGCATCGAGAACTACAAGAACGCCTACCCGAATTATTCCGTGCCGAAGCTCGGCGGCCAGCACGCCGACTACATGGTCGCGGCCCTGAACGAGTACGAGGGCAAGGCCCGCTGGCACCCCACCATGCAGGGGCTCTCGACCACGCTGACCCTGCAGGACAAGATCGACATCGCCCTGTTCCTCCAGGGCGAGGCGGCGGAGTCCACCGGCGCGACGGTGGGTACCGCCCCGCCGCAGGCTGCCACCTGCGTGGCCTGTCACGGCCAGGATGGCATCGGCATCCTGCCCGAGTACCCCACGCTCGCCGGCCAGCACGCCGACTATCTCGAGCAGGCGCTGAAGGACTACCGCAAGGGGCGTCGCCAGAACGCCATCATGAACGGCTTCGCCGGCGCGCTGACCGATGCCGACATCAAGGCACTGGCGGCCTACTACTCCTCGCAGAAGGGCCTCTACACCCCGACCAAGCGCTGAGGCTGCCGGGGCGCGCGGCTTGGACATCGAGGCGCGCCTGACCGACTTCGCCGATGGCATCACCGCCATCGACACCGACTACGTCCGGCCGCGGCTCGACGCCAGCCATCTGGTGGTGGACGGAGGCCGGGCCGCCTTTGTCGACACCGGCACCACCCACTCGGTCCCCAACCTGCTTGCTGCCCTCACGGCCCGCGGCCTGGAGCCCGGTGACGTGGACTGGGTGCTCGTCACCCACGTGCATCTCGACCATGCCGGTGGCGCAGGCGCGCTCATGCAGCACCTGCCGTACGCGCGCTGCGTCGGTCACCCGCGCGGGTCGCGTCATCTCGTCGATCCCTCTAAGCTGGTTGCCGGCACCATCGCCGTCTACGGCGAGGAGCGCTACCACAGCCTCTATGGCGAGCTGGTGCCGCTCGAGGCGGAGCGGGTGCTGGAGCCGGCGGATGGCGAGCGCATCCGCCTCGGCAGCCGCACGCTGGAGCTCATTCATACTCCCGGCCACGCGCTGCATCACTACTGCATCGTCGACCTCGACACCCGCCGCATCTTCACTGGCGACAACTTCGGCATTTCCTATCGGGATTT
>JAURLT010000164.1 GCA_030831085.1 Gammaproteobacteria bacterium | reverse complement strand
GATGGAGTCGAAGTTCTCGACTTCCGGCTGCTGCTTGAACAACTTCAGTAGGTCGCGCATTGATCAGCCCTCCTGCTCGAGCTCAATGTTGATGCCGAGCGAACGGATTTCCTTGACCAGGACGTTGAACGATTCCGGCATGCCGGCGTCCATGGCGTGATTGCCGTCGACGATGTTCTTGTACATGCGAGTGCGCCCGGTGACGTCGTCCGACTTGACCGTGAGCATCTCCTGCAGGGTGTAGGAGGCACCGTAGGCCTCGAGCGCCCACACCTCCATCTCCCCGAAGCGCTGGCCGCCGAACTGGGCCTTGCCGCCCAGCGGCTGCTGGGTGACCAGGCTGTAGGGGCCCGTAGAGCGCCCGTGCATCTTGTCGTCCACCAGGTGGTTGAGCTTCAGCATGTACATGTAGCCGACGGTCACCTCGCGCTCGAAACGCTCGCCGGTGCGCCCGTCGGTCAGTGCTGCCTGACCGCTGGTCGGGAGGCCGGCCAGTTCCAGCAGCCGCTTGATCTCGGCCTCGCTGGCACCGTCGAACACCGGGGTCGCGATAGGCACGCCCGCCGACAGGTTGTGGGCCAATTCAGTGACCTCGGCGTCAGACAGGGAAGCGATATTCTCCTTCTGTCCGCCAGACTCGTTGTAGACCTTGTCCAGCAGCTTGCGCAGCTCGACCATGGCCTGCTGGGAATCCACCATCTGCTGGATCTTCTTGCCAATACCATGAGCCGCCCAGCCCAAGTGTGTCTCGAGGATCTGGCCGATGTTCATGCGCGAGGGCACGCCCAGCGGGTTCAGCACGATGTCGACTGGCGTGCCGTCCTCCAGATAAGGCATGTCTTCCACCGGGACGATGGTGGACACCACACCCTTGTTGCCATGACGGCCCGCCATCTTGTCGCCCGGCTGAATGCGCCGCTTGACGGCCAGGTAGACCTTCACCATCTTCAGTACGCCCGGAGCCAGGTCATCGCCCTGAGTGATCTTGCCCTTCTTGGCCTCGAAGCGCTTCTCGAAGTCGCGGTGCTGTTCGCTGAGGCGCTTGCGGGTTGCCTCAAGCGCGGCGTTGGCCGACTCGTCGCGCAACCGGATCTCGAACCACTTCTCGCGCTCAAGACTTTCGAGGTAAGCGGCATCAACCACCGCCCCGGCCTTCAGCTTCTGGGGCCCGCCTTCCGCGACCTTGCCCAACAGCTCTGCACGCAGGCGCGCAAACAGGTCTTCCTCGAGGATGCGCCGCTGGTCATTGAGGTCCTTGCGGACCCGCTTGATCTCGGCATCCTGGATGGCCAGCGCACGCGAATCGCGCTCCACGCCGTCGCGGGTAAAAACCCGGACGTCGATAACGGTGCCATCCATGCCCGGCGGAACCCGCAGCGAGGTGTCCTTCACGTCGGAGGCCTTCTCGCCAAAGATGGCCCTGAGCAGCTTCTCTTCCGGGGTCAGCTGGGTCTCGCCCTTGGGCGTGACCTTACCGACCAGGATGTCGCCCGCCTTGACCTCGGCACCAATGAACACGATACCGGCCTCGTCGAGCTTGTTCAGCGCGGCATCACCCACGTTGGGGATGTCGCCGCTGATCTCCTCCGAGCCCAGCTTGGTGTCGCGGGCGACGCAGGTCAGCTCCTCGATGTGGATGGTGGTGAAGCGATCCTCTTCCACCACCCGCTCTGAGACCAGGATTGAGTCTTCAAAGTTGTAGCCGTTCCAGGGCATGAAGGCGACCAGCATGTTCTGGCCAAGCGCCAGTTCACCGAGATGGGTGGACGGCCCGTCCGCCAGCACATCATTGGTCGATATGGTGTCGCCCACCCGCACCAGCGGGCGCTGGTTGATGCAGGTGTTCTGGTTAGACCGGGTGTATTTGGTGAGGTTGTAGATGTCCACACCGGGCTCGCCGGCGGTCACCTCCGCCTCGTTGACCCGCACCACGATGCGGGAGGCATCCACCGAATCCACCACGCCGCCACGCTTGGCGTTGACGGTCACTCCGGAGTCGGTCGCTACCGTCCGCTCGATACCGGTACCCACCAGCGGAGCAGCAGCCCTGAGCGTGGGCACGGCCTGCCGCTGCATGTTGGATCCCATCAAGGCCCGGTTGGCGTCGTCGTGCTCCAGGAAGGGAATGAGGGCCGCCGCTACCGAGACGATCTGCCGTGGCGACACGTCCATGTACTGGATCCGGTCCGGCGGCATGAGGGTGAACTCGTTCTGGTGCCGGCAGGACACCAGTTCGTCAGTGAACTTGCCCTTGCCGTCCAGGGCGGCATTCGCCTGGGCGATGACGAATTCGCTCTCCTCGATCGCGGAGAGGTAATCAACCTCGTTGGTCACCTTACTGTCGTTGACCCGCCGGTAGGGCGTTTCAAGGAATCCGTACTTGTTGGTCCTGGCATATACGGCCAGCGAGTTGATCAGGCCGATGTTCGGTCCTTCAGGGGTCTCGATCGGGCAAACGCGTCCGTAGTGCGTGGGGTGCACGTCACGGACTTCGAAGCCAGCGCGCTCGCGCTTGAGGCCGCCTTCTCCCAGTGCCGACACGCGACGCTTGTGGGTGACCTCCGACAGGGGGTTGTTCTGGTCCATGAACTGCGACAGCTGCGAGGAGCCGAAGAATTCCTTCACCGCGGCCGCCACCGGCTTGGCGTTGATCATGTCCTGCGGGTTGATTTCCTCGCTCTCGGCCAGCGTCAGGCGTTCCTTGACGGCGCGCTCGACCCGGACCAGACCGATGCGGAAGTTCACCTCGGCCATTTCGCCGACGCAGCGCACCCGACGGTTACCGAGGTGGTCGATATCGTCGACGCGGCCATCGCCGTTCTTGATGGCAATCAGCGTGCGCAGCACGTCGATGACGTCGGATACGCCCTCGCCATAACGCTCAACCAGACCCTTGGCAGCCTCGTCCTTACCACCTTCGACCAGCTGGCTGAAGTAACGGCCGTCGTAGAGGATACCCGGCTCCTCGAGCCAGGCTTCAGCATCGGCCTCGGACAACCCGGAGGGTGCCTGACGGCCCACCCGGCGGTTGAATTTCATGCGACCAACGGCCGAAAGGTCGTAGCGCTCGGCGTTGAAGAACAGGTTGTGGAACAGGTTCTCGGCCGCGTCCTTGGTCGGCGGCTCACCGGGGCGCATCATGCGGTAGATTTCGATCAGCGCCTCAAGTCGGGTCCTGCTCGCATCGATCCGCAGGGTGTCCGAGATGTAGGGCCCGCGATCGAGGTCGTTGACGAACAGGGTGCCCAGTTTCTCGACACCGGCCT
>JAURLT010000163.1 GCA_030831085.1 Gammaproteobacteria bacterium | reverse complement strand
CGCCGCGGGTGTGCGCGAGCCCCCCCTGGGGCACGGGAATCGCGTAATCGGCAAAGAGTTGCTTGGCTTGATATTCGTGAAGATTCATCAGTGTGGTGACCCGGATGTCGGTTTGAGGGCGGCGATATTGTGAAGTAATGCCCACCCCGAGGCAAAGACCGTTCCACGGGCTCCGCTCGGTGGCTTTCTCCATGCTAAATTTCGCCGCATGAAAGCCGATGTTGCCGACCTCGCCGTGCCGCCAGATCCGGAACTCGCGTGGCGAGTGCTGGGCCTGCTGAACCTGTTCCGCCTGCTGGTACCCATTGTGTTGGGTGTGCAGTTCACGCTGCTGCCCGAACAGGGCGAACTGGGCACCGCGGCACCGACTCTCTTCACATGGGCACTGGTTCTCAGTTGGGTAGGTGGCATTGGTTTCATTGCCATGCTCAAGCTGCGCAAGCCAGACCTGTCGCTCCAGGCTTACGTGCACGCCTGCTTCGACGTGACGGTCATTGCGCTGCTGCTGGCGGCGAGTGGCGGAGTTGACAGCGGACTCGGGCTGCTGTTTGTCCTGCCCGTCGGGGCGGTGAGCCTGCTGCTCCCGCAGCGTCACGCCAGCTTCATTGCCGGCTATGCCGCGGTGCTCATCTTGCTGCAGGAGACCTGGCACTCCCTGTCGGTCATGGGTCCCGCGGGCGACTTTCCGCGGGCCGGACTGCTTGGGCTGCTCCTGCTGGTGGTATCGGCCACCGTCGCGGGCATCGCCAACCGACTGCGCCGCAGCGAGGCGCAGGTGCGGCAGCGTGATATCGACCTCGCCAACCTCGCCGAACTCTCGCAATTCGTCGTGGAGAAATTGCGCGAAAGTGTCGTGGTGGTGGATGTAGAGGATCGCATCCGCCTCATCAACGAATCCGCCCGCCAGATCCTCGGGGTGAGCGGCGACATGCGCGGGCGGCTGCTGGGCGAGGTCTCGCCAAGGCTGCTGTACCTGCTGGAAACCTGGCGCAACGCGGTGGCGCGAGGCGAAGAAACTGCGGGCACTCTGGTGGGTGCCGAGGGAGATCGGGAGATTCGACCGAACTTTGCCCCGCTGGGGCCGCGGATTCCCTGCCCCACTATCGTCTTCTTGAAAGACTTGTCCGAGCAAAGCGAACAAGCCAGGCAGTCCAAGCTGGCCGCCCTCGGCCGGCTCTCCGCCAGCATCGCCCACGAGGTCCGCAATCCCGTAGGCGCCATGAGCCATGCGGCACAGCTGCTGGCCGAATCGCCAGACCGGCAGGTCGACGACAGCCGCTTGATTGAGATCATTCGGGACAATGCCGCGCGCATCAGCGAGATCGTGGAAAACGTCATGCAGCTCTCGGTGGGGCGTGAGGTCCACGCGGAACGCATGCCGCTCAAGGAATGGCTGGAGAACTTTGTGGCCGAAGGCATCGGTGGCGGTGAACTGCCGCAGGACCGAATTGATCTCCAGCAACCGGAGGACGACCTTGAGATTCGCGCTGATCCCTCCCAGCTTCGCCAGATCCTGCGCAACCTGGTGGAGAACGCGTGCCACTTCGGGCTGGATACGGCCGACAAGCGAGTGGAGCTGCGCAGCGGCCGGATAGTGGGCAGCGGGCGCCCCTTCGTGGAAGTCCTCGACCGCGGGCCGGGCGTGCCGGAGGAGCAGCGCGAGCGGGTCTTTGAACCGTTCTTCACCACCCGTCAGGGCGGCACCGGGGTCGGCCTCTTCATCTCCCGCGAACTGGCCCAGGGCATTGGGGCCATGATGACTTACGAGCCCCGCCCGGGCGGCGGCAGCATCTTCCGGATCGTCTTTGCCGATCCCGCCCGCTGGGAATAAGCGAACCTGCCGATGGAACGTGTAACGAGCCCCCTGGTGCTGGTGGTCGACGATGAGCCCGACCAGCGCGAACTCCTGTCCATCACCCTCGGTCGGATGGGCGTGCAAGCCGTGCCGGCAGAAGACGTTAAAAGCGCCCGCAAGGCGCTGGAGCTGAAGCGTTTCCAGTTGTGCCTGACCGATCTGAACCTGCCGGACGGCGACGGGCTTGAGATTGTCGAGTGGATTCAGAGTCACACGCCAGACACGCCCGTTGCCGTGATCACTGCCCACGGCAACGTGGAGGCCGCGGTAAAAGCACTCAAGCTGGGTGCCTTCGACTTCCTCTCCAAGCCGGTGAACGTCGCCGACCTGCGACGCCTGGTGCAACAGGCCATTCGTGCCTCGAGTACCAGGCAGGACCAGCGCGGCTCGCGCCTCTTGGGCGAGTCGGTGGCTATGGCCAGGCTGCGGGAGATGATCGCCCGCGTCGCCCGCAGTCAGGCCCCGGTCCTCATCTTAGGCGAATCAGGCACCGGCAAGGAGCTGGTGGCTCGCCTCATTCACGAAAGCGGGAGCCGTGCCGAGGGGCCATTCATCGCGGTCAACTGCGGCGCCATCCCCTCCGAACTGATGGAAAGCGAGCTGTTCGGGCACAGGAAGGGCAGCTTTACGGGCGCCACCGCGGACAAGCCAGGCCTGGTCCAGGCTGCCGAAGGGGGCACCCTGTTTTTGGACGAGGTGGCGGAGCTACCGCTGCCCATGCAGGTGAAGTTGCTGCGTCTTATCCAGGAAAAGGCCGTCCGCCCCGTGGGCGAGCAGCGGGAGATGCCCGTGGATGTTCGCATCTTGTCGGCCACCCACCGGGACCTTGGGGAACGCGTCGCCGAGGGGCTGTTTCGCGAGGATCTTTTTTACCGGCTGAACGTGATCGAACTCAACGTGCCCCCGCTGCGGCAACGGCGGGCGGACCTGCCACTCCTGGCTGGCGCTATTCTTGAGCGGCTGGCGGCACGGCTGGGCACGAGGTTACCCACACTCTCCGAGTCCGCGCTCGAGAAGCTGCTGGATTACAGCTTCCCGGGCAACGTGCGGGAGTTGGAGAACATCCTGGAACGGGCCACCACCCTGTGCCACGGTCACCAGATCGGCCCGGAGGACATCCAGCTGAGAACGCTCGGCTCCGGCGGGGACCGTATGAACGTTGCGGCCGGTGGCGAGGCCGACCTCGACAGCGCCATCGAAGACATCACCCGCACCTCGATCGTACGGGCGCTGGAGGCAAACCGCTATAACAAGACGGCTACCGCGAGGCAGCTTGGCATTACCTTTCGCTCGTTGCGCTACCGGATCAAGAAGCTGGGGATCGAGTAGCGTCGCGGTTGATGCGGTAGATCCTTGACAAGGGATAGCCGAGCGGCCCTGTCACCTCACTGATCAATTCATAGGAGGCCGGCAGGTCGGCAGGATCGCCCCACAGGAGTTGCCGCTCCAGGGCGCTGGCAGCCATGCTGGCGAACTCGCGATCAGCCAGTTCGACGCCCCTTGCGGTCTCCACCAGGGCAGAGCGGGCGCGAACGAACACATAGTCGACCTGAGGCTCGGCACCCAGCAACTCCTCCGGGGTCAATTCGAACAGTTCGACCACACGGTCGTAGGCCTGAAACTGTTGCGGGGTCAACAGGAAGTTGTTGGCGATGACCGAGCAGTCCGACCTGAATCGAATCAGGTGGCCGTCGTTGTTGCGGGCCAGCACGATGCCCGGGCTTTCCGCACAGGCGCCGGCAAGGGCGGGCATGGCGGCCGCCGTGAACAGATAGTAACTGTCACCCCCCAGCGGGGTGCGAGCCCTGAACGTATCAAGAGCAGACGGGTAAAGGGCGAAACCCACCAGCACCACGGCCACCAGCTTAACGGCCTTCTTGTCCCACCGTTTCTGGACCCAATCCAGGGCCACCAAGGCGGGTACGAACAAGGCCAGCGTGCCGTAATAGTGAAACCGAAACTGCACGTATAAGAGCGGCAGGAAGAGAAGCGAGTAGACGCATAAAAAGGTCAGTCGATGATCGTTCGTCCTGAACAGACCGAACAGAGAAGCCAACCAGATGACCGGGGCCAACAGCAGAAATCCGGAAAAGGCTTTGAGCACAGTGTAAAGGCCAACCTCCTCACTCCATGAGCCAATGGAGCGTGCCTCGGAAATATCCTGCAGTGCCGCGTTTTCCTTGCTGGCGAAGCTGCCAAGGTCCAGGACCGTACCCGCCGTAGGCACGGCCAGCACCAGTGCAAGCAATCCAAGAGTGAGTACGCCAGACCAAGAAGGCGAGAGCCTGCCCAACACCACCGCCAATACAGCGGTGACTACCGCCACATACAGGTGGAACCAGGAGAGCAGGAAATATTCGAAGATGCCCTGCTGGAAAGGCAGGGAAGGCAGCAGGATAGCCACTGTGGAGGCCAACAAGGTGACGGCAAACGTCGCCAGGCTGGTAGTGGGCCATCGAGCGCCGCGCAGCCAGGTCAACCCCAGGAAGACCAACAAGACGGCCTGGAGCACGAACAGACCGGTGTGGAATGCGGGAGCAAATCCCAGCGCCAAACCCAGTAGGCCCGCCCGGAGGCGCGATGCGGGATTCGCCGACCATCCCAGGGCGCCCGCGACAAAGGCCAGGATTGCCAGGAATTCCGCCCAGTGGTGATCGACTCGCCCCACGCCATGCAAGGCGCCAGTCAGGGGCAGCAAGGCGAAGCACAGCATCAAAAGCAAAGTCGGTACTGCAGAAAGGTCCAGCGACCTTGAAATCGAGAACAAAAGAAGCATGGCAATGGCCACGGCGGCCACCGGCACATAGGCCAGGATCGTCATGGGATCATGGTGCAGGCCCAAGGCCAGGCCACCCCTGACCACGGCAGCCATCAGGTAGTCATAGCCCCATGGCCAGACAATAAGGCTGCCCTCGGGCGCATGAATCCGCCTGTCAAACTGGTAGAACGACTCTGGATCCTCTACGGCATCGAGGATGCGCCTGGCGTGGTAAAAGGCATCATTGCCCCATGGCACGTAGCCGTCAGGGGTGTAGCTTCCGGATAGCGTCTCCAGTTGCGCCACCAGTGCCACGAGCGTGGCCACAATGACCAGCAGGAAGCTGCGAAAACTAGCGGTCATGGATTGCCCCGTCATCCAGCCTGCGGACCGATCGACGCGAGACCACCGGCGACACCTGGAGATAAGCCAAGCGCCGCAGTTCACGGCGACCGCGCGTCACGGTATCGAGAATCAGCCCGCACACCAGCGAGAGGAAGCCCAGCAGCATGAGCCCTACGCTGAGAACGGCCGTGGGCAACCTCAACACCAGACCCGTGGCAAAGAACTCCAGCACCACTGGTGATCCGATCGCGACGGCCGCCACCACCAGCGCTACCCATAGTGCCGAGAAGAACTCCAGCGGCCGTTCGTCCCGCACCAGACCGAAGATGGTCCGCAGGATGCGCAGTCCGTCCGGGATGGTTCGCAACTTGCTGCTGCTGCCCTCCACCCGCGCCTTGTAAGGGGTGGGCAGGTCGGCCATTGGCATGCGCAACTCCAGGGCATGGACGGTGAGTTCCGTTTCGATCTCGAACCCGGAGCTCAGGGCTGGGAAAGACTTCACGAAACGGCGCGAAAACACCCGGTATCCAGACAGCATATCGTCGCATTGACGGCCGAAAATGCGGCCGACCAGTCCAGTCAGGACTCTGTTACCCCACTTGTGTCCCTGGCGGTAGGCTCCACCATCATGCCCAGCCCGGGCACCGGTGACCATGTCCAGGCTGTCCTCGAGGAGCAGGTCGACCATGCGGCGCGCGCTGGAGGCATGATAAGTGGCGTCCCCGTCGACCAGGAGGTACACATCGGCGTCGATGTCGGCAAACATGCGCCTGACCACGTTACCTTTCCCGCGCCGGGGTTCCAGCCTTACCCTCGCACCGGCTTGCCGGGCCACCTCGCTCGTCCGGTCATCGGACCCATTGTCATAGACCCAGACCTGCGCTTCCGGCAGCAAAGCCCGGAATTCGCTCACCACGCTGCCGATTGCCTCTTCTTCATTCAGGCAAGGCACCAGGACCGCAATCTGCAAGCCCGCGGGCGGACAGCACTCACCCACCTTCTACCCTCCGACGCTGGGACGATGCGCAACGATCAGCAGGTTCTTGCCGAACATCTTATTGGTGAAGCGATCCAGCACCCTGCTCAGCGGAAAACACCAACGATCGTAGAAACGAACGGCCCCCGTATTCAGCACGCCAGAGCGTGCACCTGCAAAACGCAACAGCAAGGAGGCCAGAAAGCCCAGGGAGTCGACGTATTCCACCCGATCGACCACTAGGCCTGCCTGCCTTACCAGATCACGGAGCTGCCGCAGGCGATAACGTCGGAGGTGGCCGACCAGTCGATCCATGGGCCCGAACAATATCATGAAGGCAGGCACGTAGATCAGGACGGTGCCACCGCCGCAGACCACGCGGGAAAAATGCGCCAAGACGGCTTCGTCGTCGACGATGTGTTCCAACACGTTGAGGGTGTACAGGTAATCCACCGAACCGTCTGCAACACCATCGAGTGACTCACGCACCGACAAGCGCATGTCACCCAACTGTCGGCGCAGGGCTTCATCGGGCTCTACCGCCACAACCGGCCAACCCATGGCCGCCATCGGCGCTGCGAACGTGCCAGTACCGGCCCCGAAGTCGATCACCTGCCGCGGACTTTGGGGGGCAGCCGCCATGACTGTAGTCGTGAGGAAACTGTTATAGCGTTCCGCCACAGCCATGACTTCGAGGTTGGCGACTCCGGAGTAGGCCTCTGGCTCATGCGGACTCTCGGCGGAATCGATGTGCCTCGGCAGCGGATACACCCATCTGCTCAGCAACCCGTAGTTAAGGACCAGACTGCCCACTGCGGCGATAGCCAGCGCCACCACTGGAGCCTGCATTAACGGTGGGACTGCGTAAACGAGGGCTGTAAAAACAGTCATGTTGAAAACCGCGCCGGCAACTTGCACGACCGCGTAGCGCGCGTATTCGACCGAAACATCGGTTTGAGGGGGCATGGCGAACACCCAGCGCCGGTTGACCAGCCAGGTGACGGACAGGGCCGCCGGAAAGGAGATGCAGCGCGCCTGGACTGGATGCCACTGGCAGGCAGCCTGCAACAGCGCCATCAGACCGGCGTCGACCACAAAGCCCAGCACGCCTGCCAGGGCAAATCCTGGTAGACGGCGCATCCAATGGGTCACCCAGAGGACCCGATAGGGTCACAAAGTGACAAAAAATGTCGGATTCCAGTCTCACCGGACCAGGCTTTTTGCCGCCGACTTGCGATGAGAATCCCAGCTGAAAAAATATTTGTCACATCAATTCAATCAGTTACCAGTGAGCCCGGGGAATCTGGCATGAATTCTGCTTATTTACTCTCGTCCGGCGGATCCGGATCCAGTACACATAACGTACCTGACCATAACTAGGAGTTTAGCCAAATGAAGACCGTCCAGAAGGGTTTCACCCTGATCGAGCTGATGATCGTTGTCGCGATCATCGGCATCCTGGCTGCAATTGCCATCCCGGCCTATCAGGACTACACCATCCGCGCCCAGGTGTCCGAGGGCCTGATGCTAGCGGGTGACTATAAGACTGGCGTTGCCGAGTACTACGCGCAAACCGGTGCGTGGGCCGTGAACGCTGCCCAGGCTACCGGAGTGACCACCGCCGGCAACAAGACGGGCCGCTACGTCAGCGCCGTCAGTGTGAACACCGGAACGATCACCGTCACCTACGGGCTCAATGCGTCGGCCGCAATCTCAACGAACGTCGTAGGTCTGCAGCCGTACCGTAACCTGAACGGCGACGTGGTCTGGAAGTGCGGCTTTGCCGCGGCTCCCGGTGGCGGTGCAGTAGACACGGACCTGGCCAACACTTCCTCCGCTTCAGTGACGACGACCGTTTCAGGCAAGTACCTGCCTGCCAACTGCCGCGCCTGATTTCAGGCCTGGCTGGTCGGCGCCAAACCGGCCATTGGGACACGGACGGGCCCTTCGGGGCCCGTCTGCTTTTGTGAGGTCCATCACCCGTCAGCTCACCCTTATCTGCCACCATCGCCGGGTATTTGACATTGCACAGGCAGGGGAGTGCGCTACACTACCGTGTGGTCACAAAATCCCACAAAGAACCGGCGGAACCAGCTGAAACCATGAGCCAACCGGCAGCCATCGCTAGCGCCCAGTCCAACGCCACCCAGACGGGCATCCGCTCTGGCATTGGCGGGTTACCCCAAAGGCTGGTCCAGGACGGGATCCTCGACGAATCCGCCATGATGAATGCCATGGCTGAGTCCCGCGAGCGCAGGGTGCAACTGGTCACCTGGCTGGTCAGCCAGAAACTGGTGGCCGCGCGCGAGGTGGCCATTGCGGCCTCCCAGGAATTCGGCGTCCCGCTATTCGACCTCGATGCCCTGGTTCCCGATCAGGACACGATCCGTCTGGTCAATGAAAAGCTGCTGGCCAAGCACCGGGTCCTGCCACTCGCCAAGCGGGGCAAGCGCCTGCACGTGGCAGTCTCCGACCCCACCAACCTGCACGGCATCGACGAAATCAAGTTCCAGACCGGCCTCACCATCGAGGCAGTGGTGGTCGAGGACGACAAGCTGCAGGCAGCGGTCAATAGGGCCATCGAGGTTTCCGAGACCTCGGTGCTACCCAAGCTGGATGAGGAAGGGCTTGATCTCGACAGCCTGGACGTTGAAATCGACGACCAGACCGAGGCCGAGGCCGTTACCCGCGACGAGGTCGAAGATGCCCCGATCGTCCGCTATGTCAACAAGGTCATGCTGGACGCCATTCGCCGCGGCGCCTCCGACATCCATTTCGAGCCCTATGAGAAACAGTATAGGGTACGGATCCGGGTGGACGGGGTGCTCCGCGAGGTAGCCCAACCGCCAGTGCAGCTCTCCCAAAAGCTGTCGGCCCGATTGAAAGTGATGTCCAGACTCGACATCGCCGAGCGTCGCGTTCCCCAGGACGGCCGTATCAAGATGAAGCTGTCCAAGTCACGCTCCATCGACTTCCGCGTCAGCAGTTGCCCCACCTTGTTCGGCGAGAAGATCGTGCTGCGTATCCTCGATGCCAGCGCGGCCATGATGGGCATCGACGCGCTCGGCTATGAGTCGTTCCAGAAGGATCTCTACATGGCGGCCCTGGCCAGGCCACAGGGCATGATCCTGGTTACTGGCCCCACCGGCAGCGGCAAGACGGTCTCGCTGTATACCGGCATCGGCATCCTGAACACCGAGGGGACCAATATCTCCACGGCGGAGGACCCGGCGGAAATCGTCCTGCCGGGGGTGAACCAGGTGAACGTCAACCCGCGGGTAGGACTCACCTTTGCCTCCGCCCTGCGTGCCTTCCTGCGTCAGGACCCGGACGTCATCATGGTGGGCGAGATTCGCGATCTGGAAACCGCAGAGATCGCCGTCAAGGCCTCCCAGACAGGCCACTTGGTGCTGTCGACCCTGCACACCAACGACGCGCCCCAGTCGCTCACGCGACTGATGGACATGGGTGTGAAGCCCTACTCCATCGCCACGGCCGTCTCGCTGATCATCGCCCAGCGCCTGGCACGTCGGCTGTGCCAGAACTGCAAGGAGCCGGTCAAACTTCCGGTGGAAGCGGCCATCAAGGAAGGCTTTACCGAGGAAGAGGCCAACGACCCGAAATTCCGGGTTCATCGTCCGGTGGGCTGCAACCAGTGCACGGACGGCTACCGGGGACGGGTTGGCATCTACGAAGTCTTGCCGGTGACCGACGCCATCGGGCGCATCATCCTGGCCGGGGGCAGTGCACCGGATATCCGCGATCAAGCAAACAGTGACGGCATCTGGGACCTCCGCACCTCCGGCCTGCACAAAGTGCGCACCGGTATGACCAGCCTCGAGGAAGTCAACCGGGTCACGGTGGAGTAGTCGAGCCATGGCGCAGGCAGCAGTCGCTGGCAAGGAAACCCCCTGGCTGTGGGAAGGCACGGACCGCAAGGGTAACCGCGTCAAAGGGCGCTCCCTGGGTTCAAACGAAAAAGACGTGCGTGCCGAACTACGCCGGCAAGGCGTGGTCCCGGTCCGCGTTCGCCGCGAGCGCAAGCTCTTCCAGGCTGGCGGCGGAAAAATTACCCCGCTGGATATCGCCATCTTCAGTCGCCAGCTGGCCACCATGCTTTCCAGCGGAATCCCGCTCGTGCAGTCCTTCGAGATCGTGGGCGTCGGCCACGAGAAGCCGGCGATGCAGAAATTGATTCTGGCCATCAAGACAGACGTCGAGTCCGGTACGGCGCTGTTTGAGGCTCTTCGCAAACATCCTCTGTACTTCGACGACCTTTTCGTGAACCTGGTTGAAGCGGGTGAACAGGCCGGTGCGCTCGAGAGCCTGCTCGACAAGGTCGCCACCTACAAGGAAAAGACCGAAGCACTCAAGAAGAAGATCAAGAAGGCCCTGTTCTATCCCGCCGCCGTGCTGGCAGTGGCTGTGATCGTCACCACTATCCTGCTCATTTTTGTCATCCCGCAGTTTGAATCGCTGTTTCAGGGTTTTGGCGCCGACCTGCCCGCCTTCACCAGAATGGTGATCGACCTGTCCAAGTTCGTACAGGACCAGGGCTGGATGATTGTCCTGATTGTCGGCGGCGTGGTCGGCGGTTTCCTGCATTTTCACAAGCGGTCCCGTGCCCTACGCCATTTGCTCGACCGGATGATGCTCAAGTTTCCAGTGATTGGGCCTATCCTGGTGAAGGCAGCCATTGCCCGGTTCGCCCGTACTCTGTCCACCATGTTTTCTGCGGGTGTACCGCTGGTGGAAGCCATGAATTCGGTGGCCGGCGCTACCGGCAACATCGTCTACGAGGAGGCCACCCTCAAGATGAAGGACGAAGTGGCCACCGGCATCCGCCTGCAGCGGGCCATGGAGAACAGCGGACTGTTTCCGAACATGGTGGTACAGATGATCGCCGTCGGCGAGGAAGCCGGCTCGCTCGATGCCATGGCCGCCAAGGTGGCAGACTTCTATGAATTGGAAGTGGACAGCGCTGTGGACAGCATGTCCAGCTTGCTGGAACCCCTGATCATGGTGATCCTCGGCGTGCTGGTGGGCGGTCTGGTCGTCGCCATGTACCTGCCGATCTTCAAGATGGGCGCGGCCATCTGACCAGCCTGGCCCGGTGCCCGTGGACGCATTGATTCTTCTGCAGGAGAGCGCGGTGGCTTTTGCCGCCGTGGCTGGCTTGTTGGGGCTCGCCATCGGCAGTTTCCTGAACGTGGTCATCCTGCGCGTGCCGCGCATGATGGAGCGCGACTGGCAGGCCCAATGCGCCGAACTGCAGGGCCGCGAACCGGAACCCGGCGAAGCGCTCTCACTGGTGTCCCCCCCCTCGCGCTGTCCGCACTGCCAGCACCCGATCCGCGCCTGGCATAACCTGCCGGTGCTCGGCTGGCTGATCCTGCGAGGTCGCTGTGCGGATTGCGGGGCCGGCATTTCGCCGCGCTACCCGCTGGTGGAACTGGCCACCGGGGTGCTGAGCGCTGCCGTGGCCTGGCACTTCGGCTTTGGCTTCGAGGCCTTGTGTGCTCTCGCCATCACCTGGTGTCTGGTGGCCCTGACCGGCATCGACCTCGACACCCAACTGCTGCCGGATGCCATCACCCTGCCGCTCCTGTGGCTGGGCCTGCTGGCAAGCCTTGCTCACGACCCGTCGTCCCACTGGCCGCTGCCCGTCTCGACCCGTGATGCGGTCATTGGCGCGGCAGCCGGCTACCTGTTCCTCCGGCTGGTGTTCGAGGGTTTCAAGCTGGTCACCGGCAAGGAAGGCATGGGCTTTGGCGACTTCAAGCTGTTCGCGGCGCTGGGCGCCTGGCTGGGCTGGCAGATGCTGCCCTTGATCCTCATGCTCTCCGCAGTGGTTGGTGCACTGGTAGGCATCAGCCTGATGGTGGTCAAGAAACTGGGACGCGACGTGCCGATCCCTTTCGGCCCCTACCTGGCCGGCGCGGGCTGGATCGCCATGCTCTGGGGTCCGGACATCGTCGGCGGCTACCTGGGCCTGTCGGGCCTGCGTTGAGCGGGCTGGCATGACCTTCATCGTTGGACTGACGGGCGGGGTGGCCAGCGGCAAGAGTACCGTGGCTGGCCTGTTCAGCGAATTGGGCGTCCCCGTGTTGGATACCGACCAGATCGCCCGCGACGTGGTCGAGCCCGGCCAGCCCGCGCTCCAGGAAGTGCTGGCTTGCTTCGGTCCCCGCGCGCTCGGCCCAGAGGGGCGCCTCGACCGCGCCTGGTTGCGCCAGCAAGTCTTCGCCGATCCCGACCTGCGCCAACGGCTCGAGGCCATGCTGCACCCCCGGATTCGCGCCGAACTGGCGCGGCGCTCGGCCGCCGCCGGCGGCACCTATCAGGTGTGGGTCATTCCGCTACTGGTCGAGGGCGCCGGGCAGGACCGCGTGGATCGGGTGCTGTTGGTGGACTGCCCCCCGGAGATCCAGCTGCAGCGTTTGCTCGAGCGGGACGGCGGCGACCCCGCAACGGCCCGGGCCATGCTGGAGGCCCAGGCCAGTCGCGAGCAGCGGCACGCCGTTGCGGACGACCTGATCGACAATACCGGCAGCCCGGATGCCCTGCGGGGCGCCGTAAAAGCCCTGCATGTGCGGTATCTCTCAATGGCCGGGGCACGGGAAGGTTTACCCTCCCCCACCCCTGCCTCAGAATAGTGCAATGACGGAGTCCAGCCCCACCGTCCTGTATGAGCACCCGCTCAGCGAGCGCATGCGTTCGCTGCTACGGCTGGAATTCCTGTGGCAGAAGCTCGGTGAACACTCAGCCCTGGGGGGCATATGGGGCATGCGCGGGGCCGTGGATGCCCTGCTCGAGATCCTGGCCGTCACCGCCCGCGGTGACACCCGCGGCGACGTGCTGAAGGATCTCGAGCGCCAACTGGGGCTGCTGCGGGAATACCAGGACAAGCCGGGCGTCGACCCCGGCCGCCTGCGCGCGGTGATGACCCGGCTGATGCGCTGCCGCGAGGAGCTGAACGCGGCCGGCGGACATTACCTGCAGCCGCTTCGGCACTCGGAGTTCCTCGCCGGCATCAACCATCGCAGCGCCATTCCGGGCGGCACCTGTGCCTTCGACCTGCCCGACTTCCACCATTGGCTTGCACGGCCCCGCGAGGCCAGGGATACGGAGCTCGAACAATGGGTGGCCCGGGTGCGACCCCTGTGCGAGGCGATCGGCCAGCTGCTGTGGGTCACCCGGGAAAACGCCCGCCCCTCCCGGCTGGTGGCGGAAGCCGGCGTGTACCAGGTCACCTTCGATCGCGAACAGCCGGCGCAGCTGCTGAGGCTGCTGCTGCCGGCAGAGTCCGACCTGTTCCCCCAGATCAGCGGCAATCACTACCGCTGCAGCATCCGCTTCCTGCGTTGGACCGGGCTGGACACGCGTCCCGTTCCGCCCGGCGAAGACGTCGAGTTTCTGCTCACATCCTGCACTTGATGCCAGCACCGAACGTCACCTGTCCGACCTGCGGACGCACCCACGCCTGGGATCCCGACAATCGGTGGCGGCCCTTCTGCTCGGAGCGCTGCAAGCTGATCGACCTGGGTGAGTGGATTTCCGAGAGACGCGCCATCCCCGGCGAGGCAGCCGCTGTGCCCGATAGCCCCGAGAAGGCGCACTGACGTGGACGCCGAATTCTGGCTCTCGCGCTGGCGTGAGGGACAACTGGGCTGGCACCTGCCGGCCACCAATCCCCATCTGCTGCGCCACTGGGCCACCGTGGCCCCGGACAGCACCCGGTCCGTGCTGGTGCCATTGTGCGGCCGTAGCCTCGACCTCGCCTGGCTGGCCGGGCGCGGGCATCCCGTGCGCGGGGTGGAGCTAAGCCCGATCGCGGCGCGGGACTTCTTCGCGCTGGCCGGCCTAAGTGCCGAGGTCACTCATCGTGGCGCGTATGACGTCTACGCGGGTCAGGGCATCGAAATCCTGCAGGGTGATTTCATGAACCTGCAGGCTGCGGACTGCCCTGGCCTGGGCGCCTGGTACGACCGCGGCGCGCTGGTGGCCCTGCCCCCGGAGCTGCGGGGGCGCTACGTGGATACGCTGGCCCGCGTGCTGCCCGCGGGTGCGCGTGGCCTGCTGGTGGCGACCGAATACCAGGCGGGCGAGATGCAGGCACCGCCTTTCCCACTCGATGCAGCCATCGTGCGGGACACGCTGCAAGGCCACTTCCGTCTCGAATTACTGGAGCGGGTCGATGCGCTCGCCGACAATCCGCGCTTCCTTGAGCGCGGGCTGAAGGCTTACCACGAATCCTGCTGGCTGCTCGAGCGGCGCTGAGTCGTGTCGAGCCTAAGCAGGCGCTGGGTGATGGCCGAGCGCCCGACGGGCGACCTCCAGGACCGTCACTTTCGCCTGGAATCAGGACCGATCCCCGAACCCGGTCCCGGACAGTTCCTGATCCGCAGCCTGTATCTTTCGGTCGCGCCGGTCATGCGCATGTACATGATCGATGGTGCGGGCATCGAGAAACCGCTGGAGGTGGGGGATACGCTGCTCGGGCGGGGTGTCGGGGAAGTCGTGGCCTCGCGCCATCCCGACTATCCGGTGGGTGAGATCGTCCATGGCAAGCTCGGTTGGCAGGAATACTGCCTCTGCGACGGTTCACCCTGGTTCATGCTCTACAAGGTCCGCCAGCGCGTCGCGCCCGTCTCCACCGCGCTCGGCGTGCTGGGCATCACCGGCTTCACCGCCTACCTGGGACTCACGCAGATCGGCGGCCTGCGCGCTGGCGATCGCGTGCTGGTTTCTGGCGCAGCAGGAGGGGTGGGCTCGAACTGCGGCTGGATCTCGAGAAATCTCGGCGCAACAGCCGTAGGCATCGCCGGCACCCGCGAGAAATGCGCGCTGCTGACCGGCAAACTCGGCTATGAGGCGGCCATCAACTATCGCGAGGAGAGCCTCGAGGCCCGCATCGGCGAACTCTGCCCACAGGGCGTGGATCTGATCTTCGACAACGTGGGCGGCGCGGTGCTGGACGCTGCCCTCGCGCATCTCAACCGCCACGGACGCGTGGTCCTGTGCGGGCGCATCTCGCAATACTTTGCCGGGGAACAGGCGCGCTACGCGCTGCAGAACTGGTGGCGTATCGGCAAGCAGCGGGCTCGCATGCAAGGGTTCTTCATCTACGACCTGGCCGAGCACTTCGCCGAGGCCGAGGCCGCGATGGCCGGCTGGATCGGCGAGGGCCGGATGAACTGGCAGGAGGACATCCTTGAGGGCATTGAGCAGATGCCGCGCGCGCTCATCCGCCTGTTCGAGGGCGGCAACGTGGGCAAGCAACTGGTCAGCGTGGGCGCTCGCTGAAAATCTGGATGGAGAGCGGCTCGCCGGACTGGTAGATCAGCGCCTTGCGCCGGAAGAAGCGCGTGAAACCGGCCGGTCCCATGCGCGAGCCCCCAAGACCGGAACATTTGAAGGAGTGCTTCTCGCACTCGTGCATGACCGCGGTGAGTGAGCCATCGTTCAGGCTGACGCCACCTGCATCGAGGCGTAGCGCAATACGCTCGGCCTCGGTGAGGCTGCCGGCGATGACCGCCGCCGACAGGCCATACTCGCTGTCGTTGGCGAGTGCAATGGCCTCTTCCTCCGTGTCATAGGCCATCACCGGCATCACCGGACCGAAGGTCTCTTCTCGCATCACCGCCATCCGGTGATCGACGTCGACCAATACCGTGGGCCGTAGCCAGCGACCACCGTGTACCTCGACCTGGCCACCGCAGAGCACCCGCGCGCCGCGGGCGACTGCCTCGTCGAGCTGGGCCTGAACGATCGCTGCCTGCTGCGGCCAGATGAAGGGGCCCAACTGGCCGGCCGCCGGGTCCGGCCAGTTCAATTGCACTTCGGCGCATAGTCTGAGGAGCTCTTCCAGAAAGGGCTGCTGCAGCGAACGATGGACGTAGACCCGCTCCAGCGACTGGCAAGCCTGGCCAGTAGCCAGCACCGAGGCCCTCAGTACAGTAGCCGCGGCCCTCTGCGGGTCGGCGCTGGCGGTTACGATGACCGGATCCTTGCCACCGAGTTCGAGGAAGGCCGGGATGAAGGCCTGGGCAGCCGCCTCTGCCACTTTGCGACCAGTGCGCAGGCTGCCGGTGAAGCAGACGGCATCAACCTGATCGATCAAGGCGCGGCCGGTAGCGCCGTCGCCCTCGACCAAGGCCAGCACCGGACCCAGCGCCTCGACTTCCGAGATGGCCCGTCGCAGCGGCTCGATGAAGCGGGGCGTTACCTCGCTGGGCTTGATGACGACCGCGCAGCCGGCCAGCAGCGCAGGCACGGCATCGATCATGGCCAGCACCAGCGGGAAGTTCCATGGACTGATCACGCCCACCAGCGGCAAGGGCACCCACTGGTTGCGGTAGCTGAGGCCGGGCACTGCCGATTGCCCGGCCGCCTCGCTCATGAGCCCGGGCGCCAGCGCACACCAGCGGGCAAGACTGCCCAGCAGCGAGGACAGCTCTCCCTCGGCCAGCAGCCGGCGACCGGTGTCGGCAGCGAGTGCGTCAACGATGGCCACGCGGTGGCGCACCAGCGAAGCACTCAGAGCCGTGAGCGCCTCGATGCGAGCGGGGAGCCCATTGGCATGCCAACCGGGCTGCCTGGCCCGTAGCGCGGCACAGCGGGCGATCAGGTCATCCACGCCCACTGCCTCGAAGCGGAAATCGACCTCGCCGGAATAGGGGTTGGTGACCTCGATCATCGCGGACGCACGCCGGCAAGACGCGGGTCGACGGCACAGCCGTGGGCGCCCGCCTCGCGGACGGACTCCAGCGGATCAGTGTCGGCAAACCAGCCCAGCAGGACCGGTACCTTGAGGCTGGCGAGCAATGGCGCCAGACGAGTGCGGGATACCGGGCCGAAATGCCTGAGCACAACAAAATGAGCGCCTGAATCCACCGCCTGCCGAGCCGCGGCGGCATCGTCGCAGGCCACGCCCACCAGGGACGGATCGCTCGGATCGACACTGACCGCGCCACTGCCCGGATCCAGCAGCACACCGTCGGCACCCATGGCCACCGCCAGCATGGCCGCCTGCACCGCGTCCCCGGCCACCACCACCCGATGGCCCAGGGCTCGCGCGGCCATCACCCGCGCACGGAGCTCCCCGGTATCCGGATCGTCTTCCAGCGGCCGCCAGACCAGGAGCTCTGGCTCCGGCAGTCGGGTCGCCAGCGCGAGCCCCGCTCCACTAGGCAGAACCCGGGCGAGTCGCGGCAGGCGAATGGCGGT
>JAURLT010000162.1 GCA_030831085.1 Gammaproteobacteria bacterium | reverse complement strand
CCCGGTTCCTGATGCCAGGCAGGCTCTACGTCTCCACCTTCGGCTGCCAGATGAACGAGTACGACTCGCAGAGGATGCAGGACGTCCTCAGGGAGTCGCACGGCCTGCTGCCGACCGACGATCCTGAACAGGCGGACGTCGTGCTCCTCAATACCTGCTCGGTCCGCGAAAAGGCGCAGGAGAAGGTGTTCTCCCACCTGGGCCGCTGGCGACAGCTCAAGCAGGCCCGGCCTGAGCTGGTCATCGGCGTGGGCGGCTGTGTGGCCAGTCAGGAAGGCGAGGCGCTGCTAAAGCGCGCGCCGTTCGTCGACCTGGTGTTCGGTCCGCAGACCATCCATCGCCTCGGCGACATGCTCACCTCGGTCCAGCGCAACGGCCGGGCGCAGGTGGACATCTCCTTTCCCGAGATCGAGAAATTCGATCGCTTGCCCGAACCGCGGGCCGAGGGCGCCTCGGCCTTCGTGTCGATCATGGAGGGCTGTAGCAAGTACTGCAGCTTCTGCGTGGTGCCCTACACTCGCGGAGAGGAGGTCAGCCGGCCGCTGGAACAGGTCATGGCGGAGGTCACCTCGCTGGCTGGCCAGGGCGTGAGGGAAGTCATGCTGCTGGGCCAGAACGTCAACGCTTACCGTGGGCCCATGGCCGGTGGTGACGAGGCCGACCTGGCCACGCTCATCCGGCTGGTCGCCCGTCTCGAGAGCATCGAGAGAATCCGTTTCACCACCTCCCACCCGCTGGAGTTCACCGACAGCCTGGTCGAGGCCTATGCCGAGGTTCCCAAGCTGGCCTCCTACCTGCACCTGCCTGTGCAGAGCGGGTCGGATCGGGTGCTGGCCATGATGAAGCGCGGTTACACCGCGCTCGAGTACAAGCAGAAGATCCGGCGCCTGCGCGAGGCGCGGCCGGGCATCAGCCTGTCCTCGGACTTCATCGTCGGCTTCCCCGGCGAGACCGAGCGCGACTTCGAGCAGACCCTGCAGCTGGTGGCCGACGTTGGCTTCGACCAGAGTTTCAGCTTCATCTACAGCCGCCGACCCGGTACGCCCGCTGCGGCCCTCGACGACGACGTGCCGCGCGAGGTCAAGCAGCGCCGGCTGGAGCTGCTGCAGCACCGGATCGACCAGCAGGCCCGGCAGATCAGCCAGGGCATGGTGGGCTTGGTTCAGCGGGTGCTGGTGGAAAAGCCCTCGCGCAAGGATCCCGGGCAGCTGGCTGGCAGGACGGAGAACATGCGCTGGGTGAACTTCGATGGGCCGGCGGAACTGATTGGTCGGTTCGTGGACCTGCAGGTCACCGAGGCGCTGCCCAATTCCCTGCGTGGACGGCTCCTGGCCCCGGGCGTGCCCGAGGCCAGGAGTGCCTGAGGCCGGCGTGGAGCCCGCAGCTCATCGTGAGGTTTCCCTGGAGGGGGCTGGTAATGAGCGCCTGGCGGCAGTGTGTGGCCCGCTGGATGGGCACCTACGCCAGATCGAGGATCGCCTGGGCGTCGAGATCCGCAGGCGCGGCGACCAGTTCAGCGTGACCGGTGCCATGGCGGAGGCCGGCGCCGAGGTCATCAAAGCCCTCGCGACCCGTGCCAGTCAGGGGCCGGTGACCGCCGAGGACGTCCACCTGGCGCTGAGTGAGGTGGTCATGGAAACCCATGACGATCCCGACCAGCCGGTGGTCCGCATCCAGCGCGGTGCGATCCGCGGCCGTGGGGCCAATCAGGCCCGCTACCTGATCAACATTCGCGAGCATGACCTGACCTTCGGGATTGGCCCGGCTGGCACCGGCAAGACCTATCTGGCCGTGGCCTGCGCGGTGGAGGCCCTGCAGCGCGAGGCGGTGCGCCGGATCGTGCTGGTTCGACCGGCGGTGGAGGCGGGCGAACGCCTGGGCTTCCTGCCCGGCGACATGGCGCAGAAGGTCGACCCCTACCTGCGACCGATGTACGACGCGCTGTATGAAATGATCGGCTTCGAGCGCGTGGCCCGTTTGATGGAGCGCAACGTGATCGAGGTGGCTCCGCTGGCGTTCATGCGGGGCCGAACCCTGAACGAGTCCTTCATCATCCTGGACGAGGCCCAGAACACCACGGTCGAGCAGATGAAGATGTTCCTGACCCGCATCGGTTTCGGCTCGCGCGCGGTGGTTACCGGCGACCTGACCCAGACCGACCTGCCCGCGGGCAGGCCCTCCGGCTTGCGGCATGCCTCCGAGATCCTGTCCGGGGTGCCCGGCATCGCCTTCAGTCGCTTCACCGCGCGTGACGTGGTCCGTCACGTGCTGGTGGCGCGCATCGTGGAGGCCTACGAACGGGCCACCCCGGCCGGGGAGCGGGGATGAGCTCGCAGGTGATCGTCCAGTATGGAACCCGTCGCCCCTGGGCTCCGGCGGCCGCCAGCCTGCGGGCGTGGGCCCTGGCCGCGCTGGGTCAACAGGACGGGGGCGGGCAGTTGGGTATTCGTGTGGTCTCCGGTGCCGAGGGCCAGCGGCTTAATCGTCGGTTTCGCGGTCGCGACCAAGCGACCAACGTCCTCGCCTTCCCGGGTTGGGACCTGCAGTCGGGGCAGCACCTTGGGGATGTGGTGATCTGCGCTCCAGTCGTGGCCCGTGAGGCGCGCGAGCAGGGTAAGCCAGTGCGAGCGCACTGGGCCCACCTGGTCGTTCATGGTGTCCTGCACCTGCTGGGTCGCACCCACGACCGGCCACGCGCCGCAGCGCGCATGGAACGGGAGGAGGCGGGTATCCTGTCCCGACTCGGCTTTCCCGATCCTTACCAGGGAGAAAGAGGATGAGTAGTCAGCAGGGCAGCAAGGGCTGGCGTCGACGCCTGCTGGAGGCCGCCAAGCCGCGCAGCCGCGAGGAGCTGACCGAGTTGCTGCGGCTGGCCGGCGCCGATGGCCTGGTGGATGCGGATGCGCTGGCCATGATTGAGGGTGTGATGGAGGTGGCCGACCTGCAGGTGCGCGACATCATGATTCCACGTTCCCAGATGGTGGTCCTCGACCGCGATGCACCGCCTGCGAGCCTGCTGCCGGTGATCGTGGAGTCCGGTCATTCGCGTTTTCCGGTCATCGGCGAGGATCGCGACCAGGTGGTGGGTCTACTGCTGGCCAAGGACCTCCTGCGTCACTATGCCGAGGGCGATCCGGCCAGCTTCGACATGCGTGAGGTGCTGAGGCCGGCAGTCTTCGTGCCGGAGAGCAAGCGCGTCAACGTATTGCTCAAGGAATTCCGCGGCAGTCGCAACCACATGGCTGTCGTGGTTGACGAATATGGTGGCGTGGCCGGCCTGGTGACCATCGAGGACGTCGTCGAAGAAATAGTCGGCGACATCGAGGACGAATACGACATCGAGGAGGATCAGACCATCCGCCGCGATGCCGACGGGGCCTTTGTCGTACATGCACTGACCCTCATCGAGGACTTCAACGACTTCTTCAGCAGCGACTTCAGCGACGAGGAATTCGATACCATCGGCGGTCTGGTCATGCACCAGTTCGGGCGCCTGCCCAAGCGGGGTGAACAGGCCTCCCTTGACGGATTCGAGTTCAAGGTGCTGCGTGCCGACCGCCGTCGCATCGACCTGCTGCGGGTCGAGCCGCCGGCTGGATTCGAGCCGCGTCGCACCGAGGAGTGATGAACCTGCTGGGAGCCCGGGCGACGCCCTGGCTGGCGCTCGCCTTGGGAGCGGCTTACTCGCTGTCTTTCGCGCCTGCCGGCCTCTACCTGCTCGGTCCGGCCTGTATCGCCGGCTTGTTCTGGACCTGGGAGTCCACCTCGGCGCAGCGTGCGGCCCTGTACGGCTTCGCCTGGGGCGTCGGCCTGTTCGTGGCCGGTGCCTACTGGATCTTCACTGCGGTGTACGTCTTCGGACGGGCACCGGCCTGGCTGGCCTTGGTACTGCTGCTGGGACTGGTGGCCATCATGGCCGCCTGGTACGCCCTGCTGGCCTGGGTGGTGGTGACACTGACGCCTCGTTCGGGTCCTCAGCGCTGGCTGGTGGTGGCGCCCGCTGTCTGGGTACTGGTGGAGTGGGCCCGCGGCTGGGTGCTGAGCGGGTTCCCCTGGCTGCAGGCCGGCTACGCGCACATCGATTCGCCGCTCAGTGGTCTGGCCCCTGTTGGGGGTATCCATCTCGTCGGCCTGGCTGCGGCACTGACGGCAGGCGGCCTGCTGGCTGCCATTCTCGGCACCTCGCGGCAGCGAGCCTCCGCGCTGCTGGTGCTGGCTGTCACCTGGGTGACCGGCGCAGCCCTGCAGGGTCGGGCCTGGACCGTGGTGGCGGGAGATCCGATGGAGGTCGCAGTGCTCCAGGGTGCGGTGCCCCAGGACCTCAAGTGGGACGCGGCGCATCGCAGGCGGACGCTGGAGCTCTATCAAGGCCTTAACCGCGAGGCCCTGGGCGCAAGGCTGATCGTGTGGCCCGAGGCGGCGTTGCCGGTACTCGCCGACCAGGCCATGCCGTTCCTGACCGGCGTCTGGCGCGAATCGGCGCGGGCCGGGTCGCATCTGATGATCGGCCTGTTGCGCTACGACGCCAACCAGGACCAGGTGTACAACGGGGTGATCGGCCTCGGTGACCAGGATCCGGCCTGGTACTACAAGCGCAGGTTGGTGCCCTTCGGCGAGTTCTTCCCGGTGCCGGCCACGGTCCGTCGCTGGATGCGATTAATGAGCCTTGCCTACTCGGACCTCACGCCGGGCCCCGAGTCACAGCCTGCGCTGCGCATCGCGGGGCAGCGCGTGGGCGTGACCATTTGCTATGAGGATGCTTATGGCGCGGAGCAGCTTGCCGTGCTCGATGAGGCGACGCTGCTGGTCAACGTCACCAACAATGCCTGGTTCGGTGATTCCAACGCACCGCACCAGCAACTGCAGATGGCGCGCTTCCGCGCCCTGGAGGCGGGTCGTTACCTGGTCCGTGCCACCTCCAACGGCATCAGCGCCGTGATCGGCCCGGAGGGTGGCTTGCGGGCCCGCGCCGAGCAGTTCGTGCCGGTCGTGCTGCGCGCGCAGGCGCGCGCCCATACGGGCCTGACCCCCTACGCACGGGTGGGCAATGGACCGGTCCTGCTGCTGTGCCTGCTGGGTTTGGCGGCGGTTCTGCTCCGCTCTCAGTTGTCTCGCAGGCGTCGGCTGTAGGGTCCGCGAGCCGACCACATCAGCAGCGCGGCCAGCGGCGCCGCGACCCCTACGATCCAGGCCATCGATTCACCGACCCGGAGTTCGTCGGCGAAGACGAAGTCGTTGAGGAACCCGGTCAGGAACGAGCCGAGTCCGATGCCAGCCAGGTTCACGAAGAAGAGGTAGACGGCCGAGACCTGGCCGCGCATGCGGTTGGGACTGCCGGCTTGCAGGGCAGCGGCCGCGGCTGCGAACGGAAAGCTCGAAAAGAACATGAAGCCGGCGAAGACTGCCAGCGCCGCCTGCCCACTGCCTACGACCGTCACGCCAATGCCCAGCGGGGCCACGGCCAGTGCGCTGATGATCGCGGGCCAGATCTCTGCATCGGCATGACCACGCTGGCGCAGGTAGTCGGCCAGCATCCCGCCGGCCAGGATGCCCAATGCACCGCCGATGGCGAGGATCAAGCCAAGTGAGGTGCCGAACTCGCCGGGTGTGAGACCGTGCACTCGCTGCAGGAAGGGCGGCATCCAGAAGGCGACCGCGTTGAAGGACAGGGTGAGCAGCGAGATCCCGGCGAAGTGGGCCAAAAAGAATCGGCGGTGCTCCAGCACCAGCCCGACGACCTCGGCTGGCCGGGGCAGGCTGTCGGTGGCCGTAGGCAGCCCCTGCCGGGCCGGCTCCGTGAGGGTGGCTACCCAGAGCGCAACCAGAAGACCCGGTAGGCCGACCACCATGAAGGCCACCTGCCAGGCTGCCAGTTCGCCGAGTAGCGGGAGTTGCAGCGGCGGTTGGCCCCCCAACCGGCCTACGACGGCACCACCGATGATCGCCGCGAGGCCAATGCCCAGGTAGACACCCATCGAGTACACGCCCAGCGCGCGACCCCGATGCTCAGGCCGGAACTTGTCCGCGATCATCGAGTAGGCAGCGGGGCCCAGCGCGGCCTCGCCGACCCCGACCGCCACCCGGGCTGCGAACAATTGGCTGAAGTTCCGGGCCAGACCCGACAGCGCGGTCGCGAGGCTCCAGACGAAAATTCCCCAGGCGATGATCCGCTTGCGGTTGCCCCGGTCCGCCAGGCGCCCCATTGGAATGCCTACCAGTGTGTAGAAAACGGCGAAGGCCAGGCCTTGCAGCAGGCCGATCTGGGTGTCCGACACGCCGAGATCTGCCTTGATGGGGCCGACCAGCATGGACAGGATCTGCCGGTCGATGTACGAAAGGGTATAGGCCACCATCAGCACGAGGGTGGCGTACCAGGCCCGCGCCGGCGATGGCCATTGAGGGGTCATGGGGTGCCTCCGGGGGCGGGACGGTAGTCCCGCCCCCGAGCGGATTCCATCAGAACCGGTAAGTCATCTCCAGGCCCCAGGTCGCCCCCGGTGCCGGATAACCCAAAGCATGACCGACCGCGAACGGGTCGGTGATGATCGAGCCCGGCGCCGGTTGGCTGGTGGCCGGCGGTGGCAGCGAGGAGGACGTGAACTGAACGATGTTGTGGAAGTAGCGCTCGTCCGTCAGGTTCCTGTTCCATGCCGAGACCTCCAGGTTGCCCGCGGCATTGGTCCAGCCTACCCGCACGTCCACCAGTGTATAGGCCTCCTGACGGGCGACGTCGGCATTGGCGGCGTTGTAGTAGATGTCGTCGGTATGGCTCAACTGGCCGAACAGGGTCAGGGATCCGGATTCACCCATCGGAATGGTGTACTCCGCATACAGGTTGCCCTTCATTTCCGGCGCGTTGTTCAACGTGTTGCCAGACGCGTCGAAAATGCGCGGGGAGCCGAAGGCACGCGTAGTGGGCACGTCGGCGCAACCCGGGTCATTGAAGTTGCTCACCACGTAGGGTGAGCAGACCCCGTAGGGTACGTCGAAGCTGTCGTAGGTGGCATCCAGGAACGACACCGAGGCACCGATTACCAGGTTGTCCGCCGGCTGGGCCAGGATCTCCAGGTCCAGGCCACTGACCGTGGCATCGGCCGCGTTGCTCACCAGCGTCAGGCTGTTGAAGAAGGTGGTGACCTGCAGGTCCTGGTAATCGTAGGTGAAGGCCGCAGCGTTTACCCGCAGGCGACCGTCCAGCCAGTCGCTCTTGACGCCCACCTCGATGCTGCTGATGGTCTCCGGGTCATAGGCGGGATTGGTCGGCTGATAGTCGTTGTAGCCGCCTGACTTGAAGCCCTCCGTGTAGCTGGCATAGACGAGCAGGTTGTCACTGGCGCGCCATTCCAGGCCGAGCTTCGGGGTCCAGTCGTCCCAGGACTGCGAGTCGCTGCGGGACTGGAAAGGGCACAGCGCGCCGCAGGCGGCATAGTTGATGTTGCCGAACAGGCCCTGGATCACCTCCGAGGCCGGGTTGGCGGCGCTCGGCAGCACGAAGTTGAGCTCGTTGTAGTCGTCCTTCTTCTCATCCGAGTAGCGCAGGCCAGCGGTCAGGCGAACGCTATCCGTCAGCTGGTAGCCCAGCTCGCCGAAGGCAGCCCAGGCCGTGGTGTCGTTGTTGGCGAAAATATTGAAGGACCGCAGCGAGGTGCCGCCGCCGGCCAGAGCACCGACCTCACGCACCAGGCCCAGTGCGCCACGCTTGTCTTCTTCCAGGTAGTACAGGCCACCGATCCAGCTCAGGGGTCCGTCACCGTTGGAAGCAAAACGCAGCTCAGCCGAGGTTTGCTCGGTATCGAAGACCTCGGTGGTACGCGTGACGTTAATCTCGGTGCCGTCCGTGTTGAACAGGAAATCCATCTCGAAGGTCTTGTGCGCCACGATCAGGGTCGAGGTGAAGGACTCGCCGGCATATTCCAGGGTGAAGGTGGGCCCGCCGGTTTCCCAGTTCATGAAGGTGGGAACGTCGTTGCGCTCCTCAAGGATGGACGCGGTAGGCACGGCACCAAAGACCTGCGCGGTGCCGGTGTCGTCATTGGGTCGCACGGCGGTGTTGCCATTCTCGAACTTGCTATGGTCCCAGGACAGGGTGGCCGCCCAGGTGTCGTTGGGCGCATAGCGCAGGATCGCCCGCATGGCCTGTAGGTCCTGATCGTCCAGCTGGTCGCCGCCGGCCGGATCGAGGTCCTTCACGTAACCCTCGTCGTTGGCGATTCGCCCCGCGATGCGGGCGGTCAGACCCTCGGCGATCGAGCCGCTCAGGGCCCCCTTGGCCTCATAGCGCTGGAAGCTGCCGGTGCCCAGGCCAATGTAGCCCTCGAATTCCTCGGTCGGCTGGTTGGACACGATGTTGATCGAGCCGCCGGTGGCGTTGCGGCCGTAGAGGGTGCCCTGCGGCCCGCGCAGGACCTCGACTCGCTCGACGTCGAGGAACTGGGACATGCCCATGTTGGGCCTGCCCAGGTACACGCCATCGAGGTGAATGGCAACGCTGGGGTCGGCGCCGACCGCCAGCAAGTTGCTGCCAATACCGCGGATGTAAATTTGGGACTCGCCACCGGCCTGGCTGTACTGCAGGGTCGGGACCCGCGCCGCCATCGCCAGGAAATCGTTCTGTCCGGTGCGGGCCAGCTGGTCGCCGCTAAGTGCGACGATCGAGATTGGCACGTCCTGTGAGGATTCCGCGCGCTTCTGGGCGGTGACGATGATTTCCTGCAAGAGCCCGTCCTGGGCGGCGGCGGAGCCAGTCGCGAGAGCGGCTGCCACGGAAACGGCGATGAGGGTGCTGCGATGTGCGGTCACGAGGCTCTCCTGCATGAATGTTGCTGCGGAGCGCACATGATGGTTCAGCTTGGATCTGCGGGCAAGGGCGTTGCGCCGGCGCTACGCCAGGCTTGGTCCGTAGCGGTTCTATGCTGATAATCATAGGGAATCGGTGTTTGCCCGAAACGTCTCCCGACTGGAAATGAGCATGCGATGATGCTCGACTCCCCGGTAAAAAATGCATTAAAATTTTGCGAATAAGTATAAAAGTGAATAAATCATGCATTACCAGCCCGATGCCCTGGACTTGCGCCTGCTCAACCTGCTCCAGAGTGATGCCTCACTCAGTGCGGCCGAACTGGCCGCGACGGTCAACTTGTCCCAGTCACAATGCTGGCGCCGGGTCGCCCGTCTGGAGCAGGCCGGTTTCGTCACTCAGCGGGCTGCCCTGCTGGACCGGCGCCGCCTCGGCTTCGGCGTGCTGGTCTTCGCCCACGTTCGCTATGCTCGCGGCGCGCGTCAGTCGCTGGCGGAGTTCGAGGCCACCATACGCAGCTTTCCGGAAGTGCTGGAGTGTCACATGCTGATGGGGGACGTTGACTTCCTGCTCAAGGTCGTCGCGCAGGACGTGGCGAGCTACGAGCGCTTCCTCCGCGAAAAACTTTCGAACATTCCCGCCGTGCAGGAAGTGCGCTCGAGCATCGCCTTGACTACGGTCAAGGAGACCGGCCGCCTGCCCCTCGAGCAACTGGAGCCCGCTCATGACCGGCCGGCCTGACCCGCAGATCAGGCTCGACCATCTGGGTCTGGTATCCCGCCAACTCGAGTCGTTGCTCTCGGGCGCAGTCGGGCTGGGTTTTGAGCCGACCCGTCCCGAGGAGTTGATGGCCGCCGGGCCGGCAGGGCCGGTGCCACTCGAGCAATCCAGCGCCCACCTGGTGTTTGGCAACACCTATGTGGAATTGACTGCCGTGCGCAGCCGTTCCCCTGCCCATCACCTGGCTCCATGGCTGGCCCGACGGGAGGGTCTGCTGATTCTCGCGTTCGGTACCGAGGACCTCGCTGATGCGAGGCGGCGCAGCCTCGAGGCCGGGTATTCCCCGGGGCAGCTCGCCCGGGCCAGCCGGCGGGTCACTTACGGGGCCCGGACCGGCGAGGCTCGATTTGAGTGGTTCATGCTCGATCCGGAGTCGACTCCCGAGGCGCTGGTCTGCTTTGTCCGGCACCTGACCCCGGAAGTGGTCTTTCAGCCCGAGGTCCAGCAGCATCCCAACGGCGCCCGCGACATCGAGGGGGTGATGCTGGTGACCGACCGGCCGCTGGTCATGGCAGAGCGCTATGCAGCGTTGACCGGTGGGCGGCTGACCGGTGGCGAGGCAGAGGCAAGGGTCGAGCTGGAGGGCGGGTGGCTGGAGTTCCGGAGCCCGGACTCGTGGGCTGCCCTGGCCGGGCGTGTGCCTGCTTTTGAGGCCCCCGGGCTCGCGGGCTTCTCGGTGCTGGCTGATCGCGAGGGCGTGGACCAGGCGGGCCTGCCCTGCCGCATCGAATTTGCCGCTCAGCGCCGTTAGTTCGCGCGCTGCTATCCTTCACACCATGATCGAAGAACGCTACGAACCTGCTGCCGTCGAGGCGGCCGTCCGCGCGCTGTGGGAATCCAGTCGCTGCTTCGAGGTCAAGGAGGACCCGGGCCGACCCAAGTACTACTGCCTGTCGATGTTCCCCTATCCGAGCGGGCGCCTGCACATGGGCCACGTCCGCAACTACACCATCGGCGACGTCATTGCGCGCTTCATGCGTATGCGCGGCTACAACGTCATGCAGCCCATGGGCTGGGATGCGTTTGGCCTGCCCGCCGAGAATGCGGCCATGGCCAACGGCGTCCCACCGGCCCGCTGGACCTGGGACAACATCGGCTACATGCGTCAGCAGCTCAAGTCGCTGGGCTTCGCCATCGACTGGTCGCGCGAGCTGGCCACCTGCAGTCCCGAGTACTACCGGTGGAACCAATGGCTGTTCCTGCGCATGCTGGAGCAGGGGATCGCCTACAAGAAGACCGGGGTGGTCAATTGGGATCCGGTCGACCAGACCGTGCTGGCCAACGAGCAGGTCATTGACGGTCGCGGCTGGCGGACCGGCGCGCTCATCGAGAAGCGCGAGATCCCAATGTACTACCTGGCCATCACGCGCCATGCGGAAGAGCTACTGGGCGCGCTGGATGGGCTCGCCGGCTGGCCCGAGCGCGTTCGGGTCATGCAGGCCAACTGGATCGGCAAGAGCGAGGGCGTCAACATCGCCTTCCCCTATGCGGTAGAGGGGCGCGGCGGTGAGCTGCGCGTGTTCACCACCCGGGCTGACACCCTGATGGGCGCCACCTTCGTCGCCGTGGCGGCGGAGCATCCGCTGGCCGAATTGGCAGCCGCCACCCGTCCGGCGGTTCGCGCCTTCGTCGAGGAGTGCAGGCGGGGGTCGGTGATGGAAGCCGACGTGGCCACCCTCGACAAGAAGGGCATCGACACCGGCCTGTTCGTCCGCCACCCACTGACCGGCGACGCGGTGCCGGTGTGGGTGGGCAACTACGTGCTGATGGGCTATGGCGAGGGCGCCGTCATGGGCGTGCCGGCGCACGACGAGCGTGATTTTGCCTTCGCCCTGAAATACGGGCTGCCGATCCGTCAGGTGATTGATGTCGAGGGCAAGGCCTATTCCACCTCGGCCTGGGCGGACTGGTACCGGGATTACGGGCACTGCATCGACAGTGGCCGCTACGACGGCATGGGCTATCAGGAGGCGGTGGACGCCATCGCCGCCGACCTCGAGGCGCTGGGCCTGGGTCACAAGCAGGTCAACTGGCGGTTGCGCGACTGGGGTATTTCGCGGCAGCGCTACTGGGGTTGTCCGATCCCCATCATCCATTGCGGTGACTGCGGTGACGTCCCGGTGCCGGATGACCAGTTGCCGGTGGTCCTGCCGGACGATCTGGTTCCGGACGGCTCAGGCAATCCGCTGGCCAAGCGGGAGGATTTTCTCGCCTGCGAGTGTCCCCGTTGCGGCCGGCCCGCCCGGCGCGAAACCGACACCATGGACACGTTCGTGGACTCGTCCTGGTACTTCTTCCGCTATGCGAGCCACGACAGCAGTGCCTCGATGGTGGACCGGCGGGCTGCCTACTGGATGCCCGTGGACCAGTACATCGGCGGCATCGAGCACGCCATCCTGCACCTGCTGTACTCGCGGTTCTGGACCCGCGTGATGCGCGATTGCGGCCTGACCACGCTGGACGAACCGTTTGCCAACCTGCTCACGCAGGGCATGGTGCTGAACGAGGTCTGCTATCGCGAGGGTGAGGGTGGTCGCCGCCAGTACTTCAATCCCGCCGAATGCGCCGGCGTCACCGACGAGCGTGGCGCCCGGGTGGGCACGGTGCTCAAGGCGGACGGTGCACCGGTGATTCACGGCGGCATGGCCAAGATGTCCAAGAGCCTGCACAACGGCGTCGATCCTCAGGCACTGATCGAGCGCTACGGCGCAGACACGCCGCGCCTGTTCATGATGTTCGCCGCACCGCCCGAGCAGACCCTCGAATGGTCCGACGAGGGTGTGGAGGGCGCCTATCGCTTCATGAAGCGGCTATGGAAAGCGGTTCACGCCCACCTTGCTGGTGGGCCCGTGCCGACGCTCGACGTCGGGGCCCTGTCGCCCTCGCAGCGTGATTTGCGGCGTCTCGCCCACCAGGCGGTGGCGAAGGTCACCGACGACATGGGCCGCAGGCGGACCTTCAACACCGCCATCGCGGCCATCATGGAACTCCTTAACGCGGTCAACCGCCTTGAGGATGCCAGCGAGCAGGGGCGTGCAGTCATCCAGGAGGCGCTCGAATTTGCGGTGCTGATGCTCGCCCCGGTGGTGCCGCACGCCACCCAGGCCTTGTGGCAGGCGCTGGGTCATCCGGGCCTGCTGGTCGATGCGCGCTGGCCGACCGCCGACGAAGCGGCGCTACAGCAGGAGTCGGTCGAGATCGTCGTGCAGGTCAACGGCAAGCTGAGGGGCAAGGTTTCGCTGCCGGTTGGCTCGGGTGAGGCAGAGGCCCGGGCGGCCGCCCTGGCTGACGAGGCGGTGGCGCGCTTCATAGGTGACAAAGTGGTGCGCAAGTTCATCTACGTGCCCGGCCGCCTGGTCAACGTGGTGATCTGAGTGGGTCGCCACCTCTCGCTGGCGCTGCTGTCCACGGTCTTGTTAGCCGGTTGCGGATTCCAGTTGCGCGGAGCCGGGCAGATGCCCGCGGTCCTGCAGCGCCCTTACGTGGAGGCAGTTGATCGCTACACGCCTTTCCACGCCGCGCTGCTTGAGGGGCTCGCGCTGGCCGGGACGCCTGCGGTGGCGGCCAGTGCCGAGGCGACGGCGGTGATCCGGGTTCACCGCGACCGGGTGGAACGCGAGGTGCTGACCATCTCGGCGCGCAACACCCCGGAGGAATACGAACTGTTCTACACCGTCGAATTTTCGGTCGAGGTGGAGGGCCAGGAAGTGCTGCCGCGCCAGGTGCTGACCCTGGTCCGCGACTACGCCTACGATGAGACCGCCGTGCTGGCCATGCAGCACGAGGAAGAGGACATACGGCGGGCTCTGGCCCGCGAGCTGGTGGTGCTGGTCACCGCCCGGCTGTCTGCGTTGCCGGCCATGCCTCGAGACTGACCGCGTGGTCGAGGTCTCCGTCTTCGACCTGTTCCGTCGTGGCATCGGCCCTTCTTCCTCGCACACCATGGGTCCGATGGAGGCGGCGCGGCGCTTCGTCAGCCAGCTTCGTGACCAGCGGCTGCTCGCTGCGGTCGGCGCCGTCCACGTCGACCTTTACGGCTCCCTGGCACTGACCGGCCGGGGCCACGGCACCGATCGGGCGCTGCTCTGCGGACTGGAGGGCCATGACCCGGTCGACCTCGACCCCGACATAATCGCCCCCCTCCATGAGCGGGTGATGGCGGGTGGTACGCTGGCGCTCGCCGGCACGCACGCGATTCGCTTCGATCCGCGCACCGACCTGCGGGAACGCGCCGGCCAACGGCTGCCCTGGCATGCGAACGGCCTGCGCTTCACCGCGCTCGATGCCTCTGGCCAGGCCCTTGCCGCCGAGGTCTTTTATTCCATCGGTGGCGGGGTCGTGCTGGCGGAGACCGAATGTGGGCTCTCGCCCGGGCCCCAGCCGGGACTGCCCCATCCCTTCGCGAGTGCCGCCGAACTGGTCCAGCGCTGCGAGCAGCAGGGCCTCTCGATCGCCAGGTCCCCTGCATCGAACGCAACGCCATGGGCGCGGTCAAGGCGATCAATGCCGCCCGGCTCGCCCTGCGCGGCGATGGCACGCACCTCGTGTCCCTCGACCAGGTGATCGCCACCATGCGGCAGACCGGCCTGGACATG
>JAURLT010000161.1 GCA_030831085.1 Gammaproteobacteria bacterium | reverse complement strand
GGTACAGGTCGCAGAGGACCCCCAGGTTGCGGTGGGCGTAGTGGAAATCGGGGAAGGCGGCCAGGGCGGCCTCGTAGCTTTGCCTGGCATCCGCAAACTCGCCCTTGCGCCGCAGCACCAGGCCGAGCTCGTTGAGGGCCACGGGATGACGCGGATTCAGTTCCAGGGCGATGCGAAGGTTTTCCTCGGCCTGGTCCAGTCGGCCGCTGGCCGCGTGAGCGATGCCGAGGTTGACGTAAGCCGCCACCGCCTCCGGGTTCTGCTCTGCGACCTGATCGAAGATGGCCACCGCCGCGTCATGACGGCCGGACTCGAGCAGTCGCACTGCCTCGGCGTGACGGGCCGTGCTGCCACCGCTGACGCGAATCTTCTGGGTCAGGGTGAAGCCACCAGGCTGCTGCTGCACGTCCACGCGCACCGCCCCCCGTGCAGCGGGCTCGGCGGCACGGATTGGCGCAGCTCCCGCCTCGGCCGCAAGCATGGCAGCGAATCCCAGGCCGGCGGCAAGGGTCAACGTCAATGGTGAAAACCTAGAGTTGGAATTCATGGCGCTTCGCTCCCCTCACCCTTGGCCAGCAGTGCGTTCAGGGCCGCAAGGCGGGCTGCCTCGGCGGCCGCGGGGGTCTGGTAGGCATAGGTCTCGATCGAGGGCAGCACACCAGCGCTCAACTCGGCGCGGGCGTAGCGGCCTGGCACCAGCCCAGCCAGCTGGCCGAGGCTGCGGGTTGTCCAGTTGTTGTGGACGCCCTGGCGCAGCAAGCCGAGGTTCTGCTCGTGCATGGCGATGGCCCGCTCCTCGAAGGGGAAAGCTTCCTCCTCGAGGACCAGTTCATAGTCGGCGAGCTCGGCAGCCGAAAGGTCGCCGGGGCGCTCGGAGGCCAGCAGCGATTCGCTGAAGCGCAGGTAGGTTTCTGCCATGTAGTAGGTGGCGGCCGCGGTCACCTCGGCCAATTCATAGTCGACCAGGTCTCCCAGTCGGCCGACCAGCGTGTTCAACAGCGCCTGCTTGCGCTCCAGGCTCGCCTCGAAGGGCTGAACCAGGCGTACCGCGGCAAATTCACCGTAGAGTTTCTCGGTCAGCACGAGGGCCGAGCGCCCGGCCAGCGTGCGGGTGCGCGCGGTGCGCTCTTCACCCGCTGCCGCATCCGCCTGCACGATGGATTCCAGTTCCTGGTAGTAGCTGGCGCTGTCGCCGGCCGCCTGATGGATGGCAGCCATCCGGCCACGGGTCTCGACCGCGGTTTCGACCGGGCTGACGAATTCGCCGACGTACTCGCGGTAGACCGCCAGCGCAGCCTGCGCCTGCCCGGCCTGTTCGTACAGGTCGCCGGCCACCAGCAGGGCCTCGGCCCGCATGGCTGGGTCGGTGGACTCTGCAGCAACCCGGCCATATTCGCCCGCTGCAGTGCCCAGATCGCCGTTGGCGCGATGACTGTAGGCCACCTGCTTGGTCGCCTCGCGGGCGAGTTCGTGCTCGGGATGCGCCTTGCGGAACTCGTCGAATACCACTGCCGCCGCGGACCAGTCTTCCAACTTGACCAGGGCAGCGCCGGCGTCGTAGTCGGCCGCCACGCGGATGGTTGAAGCGGGAGCCACCTCGCGAATCCTCAGGAAATGATTGGCCGCCGCGCGGTAGTCCGCGGCCTCGCTGGCCAGTTCGCCCTGCTTGTAGATGGAGGCGGCGTAGTTCTCGACGAGGTCAGCCCGACCCGCCTCGGAGGCATCGGTGAGCGCGAGGGTTTCGGCATAGGCGCCCTCGGCCCTCGCGAAATCATTCAACTCAAACGAAGCATGGGCCACCACCGTCCAGGCTGCGCGCCGGATGGCCGGGTTGGCAGCCAGGTAGCCATCGACCACCCGCTGAGCGACTTCACGCGCGTGGTCCCGCTCGCCCATGCCGTACAGGTCGTCGGCAGCAGCGCCCAGCACCTGGGCGGCATGCTCGTGCGCCGGGAAGGCATCGGCGAAGCGCAGCGAGCTCTCTACGGTCGCCCGCCGGATTGAGCCATTACCCTCGGGCGGCGCGGACTTCAGGTTCTGCCGGTGGGCATAGACGGCGGCATAGCCAGCCGCCGACGACTTCTCGTGCGTCGGGTAGTCGTAGGCGGTGCGCTCATATTCGCGAGCGGCATCCGAAAAATCGCTGTTCTCCAGCTGCAGGTCGGCGAGGCGATAGTTCATCGTCGGCGATTCCGCCTCGCCGGGGAAGGAACCCAGGAACTCGCCGTACCAGCGACGCGCTTCGCCGTAGTGGGCGAGCTTCTCGTCGGCCAGTTCGGGATCCTGATACTGCGCATGGTAGTGGTTGGCCAGGTCACGCAGGTTGGTCTTGAGAAAACTCAGGACTTCGCCGGACGCCTCGCGATCGTTGTGGGACCAGAAAGCGGACTGCACGCCATAGCGACCGGCGAACTCTTTCTTGGATTCCAGGACCAGCAGGGGGAAGCCGCCCTGGGTAAACACGTCCACCACCCGCATGCCGAAGCGCGGCGACTGCGGATGATTGGGGTAGAGGTCCTCGAAGGTCCGGAGCGACATGGCGGCATCCTGGTAGCGCTGCTTCTCCAGGTAGTGCTCGCCCAGGTTGCCGTAAACGCGATCCTCGTAGCCGCGGTTGCCGAACTCGCCGAAGTACTCGCGCACCACCTCGGCCCCGCCGAGGTAGCTGAAGCTCAGGCTGATGGCGCGGAAGGTATCGCTGACCCGGCGCTCCTCGTCCTCGGACTGGTGGTGATCGAAGTCGTAGCCGGCAGCCAGCTTGAAATCGAGCAACGCGGTGTACTGGTGCAGGGCTTCCTCATAGAAGTCCTGCTTGTAGAGCGCCCAGCCGAGCTTGTAGAGCGCCAACTCGTGGTAAGACGAGTCCTGGCCCATGCTGATGACCGAGTTATAGGCAGCCTCGGCGTCCCGATACTGCCGACGGGTGAAGAAGAAATCACCGCGGCGATACTGCACCTCGTCGAGCCGTCCCGAGTACGCATGCTCTTCCACCAGGCGATCCATGGTCGCCATCGCTTCCTCGGTCTGGCCCAGCTCGTCATAGGCGCGGGCCATCTGGTAGAGGACGTCGTCGTTGTGCTCGTAGCCGGGATACTCAGTAAGCAGGTTCTCGTAGAGCCTGATCGCCTCCAGGGGCGCGCTCACCACCTCGGCACTCTCCGGGGCGGCCATCTCGGGGGCGGCTTCGCCCGGACCGTGGATGCCGAACTGGTGCTCGACCTGCAGGTCGGCCAGCCGCCGCATGGCGTCTGGCGTCAGCTCGCTGCCGGGTGTCTCGTCCAGGAACCGCCGATAGGCCAGCATGGCCTTCTCGAGGCCCTGCTCGACCTTGATGTCCTCGATGTCCGGCTTCGCGCTGCGGAGCTCAGCGAGGGTTTCCTTGACCGGCGGATTGCCGGCACAGCCTGCCGCCAGGGCGGCACTGATCGCGACGGGAAGCAGGAGGCGACGCATCACTGCACCTGCCCGATCTGTTGGGCGCCCACGGCGCGGTCGTAACTGTCGGCTACGGCGTAGCGCGCCTGGGTCTGCAGCGAGACCAGCCGCTCGCGCCGTCCCTTGAGCTCGCGCACCGCAACCATTTCGATCAGGTGACCCTGGCGACCCATCACCAGGTCCACACGGGCGAGCGCAGTGCCAACCCGCTGGCGTAGCTGCTCGATCTGGCGGTCATAACCGAGGTAACCGTGGGTGGCGGCCTGCCGGCTGCGCACGAAGGCATGATGCTGCTTCTCGAGGGCCTCTACGTGCTCCACCAGTTCTACCAGGTGGGTGTGGGCCGCCGTGAGCCGCTCGTGGTAATCGGTCCGCACCTGCCAGGTGATGGCACCCTGCAGGCGGGCCACCCTCGGCAGCAAGGCCAGAGCCTCGGGGCTGCCGCTGTTGGTGAGTTGCGCGGCCAGTGCCGAGAGGCGCTCGCTGGTCACCCGTTCTTCCTCGGTGGCCAGCAGCTCCGGCTGCGGAGCGGTCAGGAGCCCCTGCAGGCGAGTAGCCAGGTGGCGACGCTGCTCCAGTCGGGTACGCATACGGGCGTCCAGCTCGCGAAAGTCGGCATCGACTTCGGGCAGCATTGGATCGTAGTACTTGCCACGGACGCGAATGACGTCCTCGAAGGCATCGAAGCTCGCCTGCCAGTTCTGCAGCTTGGAACGCAGGTCCTCAAGGTCGAGGTAGTTCTGCAGCGCCGTCTGGAAGTCGTGGGAGGCCATCAGCTGCATGAGGTAAAAAGTTTCAGGCGACTCAGGCAGGTCACGCAGGCGGATGACCCAGTCCTTGGACTGACGGATCTCCTCGCGCACCAGCGCCTCGAGGAAGCGGCCGTCGCGGATGCTGTCGATCGAGGCATCGACCCGCTCGATCTGCACGCCGTAGGACTCCAGCGCCTGCCCAAACAGCAGCGCGGCGCGACCGTGGGCATCCAGGCTCGCATAGGCCTGCGGCACCGCCAGCAGCGCTTCCTGCACTGCAGCGTCGGTCTGGTCACGGTCGAGCAGCAGTTGCCAGGGGACCAGCGCACGGTCGAAACGCTCGGCGGAGGCATCCGACCAGCCGGCCCGCAGCAACGCCTGATTGGAGAACGGGCCCTCCAGGCGAACCCGGTCGAGGACCTGCTCGGCCCGGTCAAACCGACCCAACTCGAACAGGAGGCTGCCCAGCACCAGATTGGCCTTGTCGCGGATGCCCTGCGTGGCCTCGTCCGAGCTGCCAATCCGGCCAGCGTCGTCGAGCTGCTCCACGGCCTCTGCCAGCTGCCCGTCCTGCAGGAGCGCAATGCCGAGGTTGTAGGCGGCGAAGCCGGTCAGGTCGGGGCCCGTCGGGAGACCGCGCAGCGCGCTCACTGCTGCCCCGGCCCGTCCCTGGGCAAGGTAGACGTTTGCGCGTAAGAACTCGATGTCGTCCCGAATGGCCTTCGGCACGTCGCCACGGATCCGGCCCAGGGCCGCCAGGGCCTCCTCGAGCTGATCCTTCTGGAAATGGATGCGGGCCAGCCGGAAGGCGGCCTCGTTGCGAATGGAATCCTCCACGTCGGCCTCGAGCACACGCTGGATGGCGCGCCCGGCACGGTGGTGCATGCGGTAGTTGAGCTCGAAGTCACCGACCGAAAACTCGGCGCTGCCGAGGTGCGGAGTCAGGCTGTCGAGCGACGGCTCGTCCAGGCCGTGATACTGGGCCAGCTCGGTATCGAGCCGCTGCAGGGCCTCGAAGTACCTGCCCTGATGGGCTTCGAAAACGGCCTCACCGTAGTGCAGGTCACGCAGCTCGCCGCCCGCCGCCTGCCCGGAGGCAAGCGCGGTGGCGAGTGCAAGACCGGCCAGTGAGGTGGTCCGATTCATGACTTACCAGCTGCCCAGCGTGACCGGCGCGCCACCCGAGATGGTCAGGCCGACCAGCTCCGGTTCGATGCCCTTGCTGAAGGTGAACTCCTGGGTACGGGTGTAGTCCTGACCGCCCTCCTGCTTGCCGTTGACCTGCACCTCGAGGCGGTGCTCGCCACTCGGCAAGTTGCCGACATACAGCCGCTGGACGCCACCGGCACGCAGTGCATCCAGTTCCTTGAAGCTGTAGATGTAGTGGGCCACCGGCTGGCCGTTGATGCTCAGGTGGACCGCATCGAGGCGCAGCGGATCGCCGTGCTCGAGGGCGACAAACACCGCCACCTGGGTTCCGGAGGGATACAGGAGCTTTTCCTCGAGCAGGTTGAGCTCCGCCGCGATGCCGAGCACGTCGGACTTGATCTCCTGGACCTGCTCGTCGAGGCTCTTCATCTGCTGCCGGTCGCTTTCCGGGGCAGACCAGGAAGGTGCGGCTGCGAAGAGTAACGCGAGGCCGAGTGACCAGCCGGTACGGCTGACGGCCTGCTGAACAACGGACGATTTGTGTTGACTGCGGATCATGTTGCTTCCCCGTGGCATGAGCCATTTGATTCGAGGGGCAAAGCAACCCGAGGCAGTCCATGACTGTTCCGGATTCCGGCAGTCCCGCTATCGTGGAGCCCGAAGGCCCGTTAGACCGGAGACTTTGCGTCGCCACCTTTCGGTGACTTTGCCCTTGTCTGAATCTCGGGGACCTTTTTACGTGGAAGCCGCCATATGTAAAGTGAAGCGTGTCGCAAAACCAACGC
>JAURLT010000160.1 GCA_030831085.1 Gammaproteobacteria bacterium | reverse complement strand
GCGGATGTGCTCCATGCGCGGGGCAAGCAGTGGCTCAATGTAGGAGCGCAAGTGCCAGGCGCGCATGATCATGGGATCACCACCGGTGAACAGCACGTCGCTCACCTCGTCGTGGCGCCTGAGGTAGCGATGGAAGCTGTCGGTTTCGCGCTGGGCGAACTTCAACTCGTCCATGCCCACGAACTGCGCCCAGCGAAAACAGTAGGTGCAGTAGGCATGGCAGGTCTGGCCCCGGCTGGGGAAGAACAGCACAGTGTCGCGATACTTGTGCTGCAGGCCGGGCAAGGGCACGCCATCCAGCCGCGGCACGTTGTGCTCCATCTGGCCGGCCGGATGCGGGTTCAGCTTGAGGCGGATCTCGTTGGCGGCGCGGCGCAATTCGACGGTGGTGGCAGACTGCCGCAGCAGCGTCATCATCCGCGCCAGGTCCTCCGGATCGAGCATCCCCGGTTGCGGGAAAGTGAGCTGGAAGATCGGGTCGTCGGGAATGTTGTCCCAGTCGATGAGCTCATCGGTCACGTACCGATTGGTGCGGAACGGCAGCACCTGCGCCACGGCTCGCATGGCCAGCCGGCGGCGCTCCGAGAGCCGCTCGAGCTGGCGGATCCGGTCCATCGTCTTCAGCGTGAAGGCCTCGTAGCGGCCTGCCTGGTCTGCTCCCATGTCGATTCCTCGCGGTGGGCGGGGCCTGGGAAACGCTGGGGCGATGCCTCACGTCCCGTCGGCTCCGACGGGGCGGCTGCGAAGATGAAGCCGCATTCTTGGGGTGGGTTCGCAGCGAGGCGCGTGCGACCCTGATTCATTGACCCTAACAGATGAGGGAGGACTTGACCACCCCGAGCGACGGCCTGGTCAAGCCTCGGGGAGCGCCTCCACCAGCATCACGTAGAACGTGCCCTTGCCCTCGCGCAGGCGCTTGGCCTCGGCATACTCGGGTGAGTGCCAGAAGGTTCGGGCCGCTTCGGCAGAGTCGAAACGAGCGATCACCAGGCTACGCCGCTCGGGTTCGCCTTCCAGGATCTCGATCGAGGGCGCCGGCGCCACCGCCAGGTAATGGCCGCCATATTTGCGATAGATGGGCGGCAAGGCCTCGCTGTAGGCCCTAAAGCCCTCGCGATCCGTCACGATGCCCTGTACCACGAGAAATGCTGGCCTGTGAGTCACGGTTTATACCTCTTGATCAAGCGCCTGCCGACGCTGCATTCTGGGCCATCCTGCCGGGAGGCTCCATGTTCGAACCCATCGCCGGGCTGGTCTGCTGGAAGTGCGGGGCCTCGCTCGCCCACCTCAGCCTGCCGCTGGGGCGCCGGGACGAGTGCGGCGCCTGCCGCGCGGAGTTGCACGTCTGCCGCCTGTGCCGGTTCCACGATCCCGCGGTGGCCAAGGCCTGCCGTGAACCAGTAGCTGAAGAGGTGCGCGACAAGACCCGGGCCAATTTCTGCGACTACTTTGCGCCGGTCGCCGGGGCACATCAAGGCGCTTCGGGAGAGGCCGAGGGGGCGCTCGCAGCCCTTGAATCACTGTTCGGAGGAGACAAAAAGTGACCCCCCCAGGATCCGGCCCTCGCGCCATCCGCGCCCTCGGCGCGCTGCTCACGGGTGCCCTGCTCGCCGCCTGCGGCGGGGGCGGCGGAGGTGGCGACGGCAGCTTCTCGGCTGGCGGACCCTGCTCGGCCAGCGCCCAGAAAACCTGGGTTCGCAACGTCACCAACGAGTGGTACCTGTTTCCCGATTTGCTGCCCTCGCAGGTCGACCTGTCAGCCTATGCGGACGCCACCGAGCTGCTTGACGCCCTGACGGCCCAGGCCCGGGCCGAGGGCAAGGACCGTTTTTTCAGTTACCTCACCACCCGGCAGGCCGACAGTTCCTTCCTTGAGGAGGGGCAGTTCATCGGGTTCGGTTTCCGGCTGGTCATTCGCGGCTCGCAGGCATTTTTCCTCGACGTCTACGAGACCAGCCCGGCAGCCGACGCGGGTCTCGCCCGCGGCGCCGAACTGCTGGCCGTGGACTCTGGCTCCGGGTTCGTCAGCGTGGCCCAACTGCTTCAGCAGGATCCCAATCTCGCCAACGCCTTCGGGCCCTCGGATGAGGGCGTGACACGCGGGCTGCGCTTCGCGCAGGCTCCCACGGGCACCGTCCTTGAGCGCAGCCTTACCAAGCGGGTGGTGACCATCCAGCCCATCCCGGATGGCGGAGCGCGGATCCTGGCCCTGCCCGACAACTCTGGTATCAAGGTGGGTTATCTCAACCTCAGGACCTTCATATCCAGCGCCGAAACGCCGCTCAGGCAGGCCTTTGCCGATTTCCGCGCCCAGGGGGTGCAGAACCTGATCGTGGATTTCCGCTATAACGGCGGCGGCCTGCTCTCGGTGGCGGCCCTGCTTGGCGACCTGATGGGACAACTGCGCAGCCGGGATGACCTGTATTTCCGCCTGCAATTCCGCAACAGCAAATCAGGCAACAACGAGTCGGTCTTCTTCGCCCCCCGGGCTGAGTCAGTCGACGCGGTAAGCATCGCCTTCATCACCACCGGTGCCAGCGCCTCGGCCAGCGAACTGACCGTGAACTCCATGGACAGCTGGGCCAATGTCGCCATGATTGGAGCAGACACCTTCGGCAAGCCGGTGGGCCAGTCGGCCTTCGACCTGCAGGGCTGCGACAACCGCCTGCGGCTGGTCACCTTCCGCGCAGTTAATAAGGACGGCGTGGGGGATTATTACAACGG
>JAURLT010000159.1 GCA_030831085.1 Gammaproteobacteria bacterium | reverse complement strand
GTTCGCGATGCCATTCGCCACCCGTGCTGCCACCTGCGGGTCCGGGCTGACGAAGCCGATGGAGACGAGGTTCGAGCCCCGCACCAGGCTGACCTCACGATTCAACATCAGGTTGCCGATGGCGCGATTTTCCAGTTCCTCGAGCGACGGCGGCTCGTCGTCATCCCCATCCTCGCCCTTGATGAGCGCCATCACGGCCACCAGCCCACTCTTCTGCGAGATGGAGTCCATGAAAGCGTCGTCGCCGACCAGTCCCATCTGCCGCACTGCGCGCTGGGCAATGCCGCGGCTCTTGATGAGCTCCATCTGGGTGCCGATGAAGTCGTTGGAGCGGGAGCCGATGGCCTCGAGGCCCTCGACCGTGACGATGCGCAGGCCCTCATCGGCAATCTGCACCGTGGTGTTGGCCCGATACAGCGGCGTTTCCAGGAGCGTTGCGATGAGCGCCACCACCGTGACCAGCGCCGCGCAGCCGGCCACCAGCCAGCGGTGCTTGCTGAGCACCCGCCAGATCTCGCGCAGCGAGAGTTCGTCTTCCTCTTCCTCGGCCGGCTCCGGGGGCAAGGCCAGGCCCAGATCGCGCGGGGCGTATTCCGCCACGTCGGTGCGTCGGCGGGGCCGGGCGCGCGCCACGGGGCGCTCGGCAGGCCGACGTTCTGGCTCGTCCTCGTCGTCGTCCGGTGGCAGGTTGGGTTCGATGGCCATGGTCAGAGGATGGCGAAGAAGGCGAAAGCAGGAATACTGGTCAGGAAGTCTCTCAGGCCCGAGCGCGCGCCGGAGTAGTCCACCACCACGATGTCGTCGCCGATGATTTCCGGATCCACCATGCGCCCGGCGCGGATCTCGCGGATGTCGAAGGCCGCCGCGTAGCGCTTACCCTCCAGCACCCGGTAGACGACGATGCCCTGCGGGTTGGCCAGGTCGTCGAGCCCGTTGGACATGGCAATGATCTGCAAGAGCGAGGTGCGGCCGGTGAGCGGGTGGATGCCCGGCTCACGCACCGCGCCCTCCACCGTGACCCGCTGGCTGAGGTATTCCTTCACGAACACCGTCACCTGCGGGTCTTCCATGTAGTTCTCGGCCAGCTTGGCCGCCACCGCGTCTTCGATTTCGGTCACGGTGAGCCCCGCGGCCCGGATGCGCCCGATCAGAGGCAGCGTGAACTCGCCACTGGCCGAGACCCGCACGCTGCGGGTGAGGTCCTCGGTACCGAACACCTCGATGTCGAGCACGTCGAGCGGCCCCACCCGATAGTCGACGGAGCCGAGCACGGGCGCCGCCGGCAACATACCCACTGGCGCGATCTGCGGACCCTCGCGGTTGGCCTCCTGCACGGTGGCCGAGCCGATCTTGGCCGACTGGCAGCCGGACAGCAGCGCGGCACCGGCCAGCAAGAACAGGGCCAGGGCGCCTCGTGGATTTGCCATGTATTTGATTCCGTTCATGGAATTCTCTTCATCCAGTCCGCGATGGCCTGTTCCAGCTGGCCCACGCAGTCCTCGTATTTTTCGCGCTCCATCCGATACGGATCCGCGATCGGACCCGCGCTCCAGCGGCCCAGCAATTGTACCCGACCCGCCAGTTCGGGCGCGGTTTGTTGGATGCGGCGCTGGTGCTCGGGCTCCATCACCAGGATCAGCTCGCAGTCCCAGGCCCGCTCGGCATTGAAGCGCTGGGCCTGGTGGGTGCTGATATCGATGCCCTGGGCGGCCATGAGTTCCACGCAGGTGGCATCCGCCGCGCGCCCGGGCTCGGCATCCACCCCCGCGGAGGTGACCGGCAGCGGGCGGCGGCGGCCCTTGGCCGCCTCGCGCCACAAGGCCTCCGCCATGGGGCTGCGGCACACGTTCGCCGTGCAGACGATGAGAAACAGGGCCCGAGTCCCTCAGGCCACGCCGCGCTGGGCCACCACCAGCCCCGCCGGCAGCGTGGCCGGCGTGGTGTTGCCAATGATCGTCAGCAGCACGCGCACCCGGTCAGCGCCCTGACGGGCCTGAAAGACCGCCTCGAGCCCGGCAAAAGGCCCGGCAATGACGTGGACCTTGTCGCCCGGCTGGAGGGACTCGCTCTTCAACTGGTGGAGGCCCTCGCCGTCCTCGCGGGCGCGCAGCGAGCCGATGAGGGCCGCAGGCACGGGTACGTAGGCCTCCCCCGCCCGCACCAGCGACGCCACCCCTCGGGTGGAGCGAATCGGGTGTACGGATTGTTCGTCTGGCACCACGCCGGCAAAGAGATACCGCGGGAATAGCGGTTCCACGCTCTCCTGCCACTTCTGGTGGCGAAAGCGCGGCAGCTTCAGGCGCGGCAGGTAGGCCGCATAGCCCTGCCGCTCCAGGTTCTCGACCGCGACCAGTTCCTGCTTCGGGCGGGCATGCACGAGGTACCAGTCCAGCGATGGCGCGGGGTTGCCTGCATCCGGCACGTCCGTGTCCTCCTCAGGGGGCGAGTCCGGATTCTGTAATGTCAGGCGCGGATTGGCAAGGTGGAAAACCGCGAATTATCAGCACCCTGAATGTGAACTCTGTCACAGAGGGTGATCAAGCTCGCGCTGGTGGCGGGCAACAATGTTGAGGTTAGGAGCCGGTGTAGTCCGGCACAAGCCGCTGCTCGACCCGCATGACGTGCAGGATGACGACGCGGCCGTCGTGTTCCCGATAGAGAACCCTGCAGGGGGGCTCGACGATCT
>JAURLT010000158.1 GCA_030831085.1 Gammaproteobacteria bacterium | reverse complement strand
GGAAGTCCAAGGAGGCTCCGCCTCTTGCAGGGCCAGAGATGCCGCCGGCGCCGGTCGAGGTGCCCATGGCCAGCGCCAGCCACCGTTTCCGGGTGGAGCCTGGCAGTGACCTGGTCGGGACCGTGCAGGTTACCATCGCCCGTCACGAGGACACGCTGCCCGACCTCGCCCGCCGCTTCAACGTAGGCTACGAGGAAATCGTCCGCGCGAATCCCGGGGTGGATCCCTGGCTGCCTGGTGAAGGCACGCGTATCACCTTGCCCACCCGTTTCATCCTGCCCGACGCGCCCCGCGCAGGGGTGGTCATCAACCTCGCTGCCATGCGCTTGTTCTATTTCCTGCCGGCGGGCGACGGTGAGGGGCTCGACGTCATCACCCATCCGATCGGCATCGGCAAGGTGGGTTGGAGCACGCCGGAGGGCAAGACCAAAATCATCTCCCGGGTGAAGGACCCGACCTGGACGCCGCCGGTGTCGGTGCGCAGGGAGCATGCCAAGAATGGCGATCCCCTGCCCGCCAAGGTGCCACCGGGGCCGGACAATCCGCTCGGTCGTCACATGCTGCGCTTCGACTGGCCGAGCTACCTCATGCACGGCACCAATAAGCCCTATGGGGTGGGCATGCGGGTGAGTCACGGCTGCATCCGTCTTTACCCCGAGGACATCGAGGCGCTGTTCGACGAGATCAAGGTCGGCACCAGCGTCACGGTGGTGAACCAGCCCTACCTGCTTGGCTGGCAGGGCGACCTTCTGCTGGTCCAGGCCTACGGTCCCCTGGAGGACGATGAGCGCGATTGGGCGCACGGCCCTGCCGGCCTGCGCAAGAAGGGCGCGCGCTCGAAATCCGAGCTGTGGAAGCGCATCGTCGCGGCCGACGCTCAGGGCAGCGTCGACTGGGAGCGCGCACGGTCCCTGTCCGCCAGTCCGACCGGGATCGCCCTGCCTATCTCGCTCGGCGCCGAGGACAGCCTGGAGAACCTGCTGGCGGCCGCGCCGGTGGTCAGGAATGCCATCCCGTTGGGCGCCAACTGGGATGGCAGCGAGAACCAGTACGCCGAGGACGAGGAGGGCTTCAAGCAGATGCTGTCGGAGCGTGAACCGGCACCGGTCGCGGGGGGGCGTTGAACGTGCTCAGCGAGTGGCTCAAGGTGATGATGGAAGAGGTGGCCCGGCGCAGGGAAGAAGCGCAGCGGTCGGGCGTGCAGCACCCGACGGCAGCCAGCAGTCCGTCGAGGGGTCCCGTGGCCCCCAGCCCCACGCGCGGGAAGCCCTGAGTCCATGGCCGTTCCCGGGAAGGGCTGACGCGGATGCCAGGTTCCGGCTCAGGAGTCCAGGTGGGTTACGGCTCTGGCCTCGGGCAGGCCATTGAGCGCCAGCCAACCAGCATTACGGCTTTCGTTGGTCGCAGCCTGCGCGGGCCCCTCAACCAACCGATCGCCGTGCACAGCTTTGCCGATTTTCAGGCCGTGTTCGGCGGGCTCTGGAAGCCAAGCCCAATGTCCTATGCCGTGGACCAGTTCTTCGAGAACGGCGGCACCGAGGCTGTGGTGGTGCGGGTGGCCAACGGCGCACGCGGTTGCACCCTCCGGGTGGAAACCGGTGCCGAGCCACTGCTGTTGAGGGCCATCGCCCCCGGCACCAGGGAGTTCCTGCGGGCGGCCGTGGACCTTGATGGAATTGGAGACAACGAGGAGCAACGGTTTAACCTCACCGTACAGCGCTTGCGCACTCCCGGCACCGAGCAGATTGAATCGCAGGAGATCTTTCGCGGCCTGTCGGTAGATCCGGAATCCTCCAATTTCATAGCCTCGGCGCTGGCCGAGTCCAGCCTGGTCAGGCTGGCAGGCGACGCGCCGCGAGTTCGTCCCGCCCCGACCCTTTCCGCCACCGGCAGCATGGCCTACGTGCACAGCGGGTCCGACGGCGACGACGGCACAATGCTGACCGACTATGACCTCATCGGCTCCGCCGAGGAGCGGACCGGCCTGTTCGCCCTGGAGGGTGCCGAAGTCTTCAATTTCCTCTGCCTGCCGCCCCATGCCCATGAACAGGACATTGGCCCCGGCGCCCTGCTGGTGGCACACCGCTACTGTGTGGCAAGGCGAGCCATTCTGCTTACGGACCCTCCGCAGGCTTGGGATACCCCGGACAAGGCGCTGCTCGGCTCCCGGGAGTGGATGCTCAACAGTGAGGATGCGGTGATGTATTTCCCGCGCCTGTTCGCCCTCGATAAACTGCGCGGCCGCTTCGAGGCCTTCGGTCCCTCTGGTGCGGTGGCCGGCATGCTGGCCCGAGCGGATCGGCGCAGCCCGGTCTGGCGCGAGGACCTGTCGGACGTTGCCGGCCTGCGTCCGGGGTTCCGCCCGCAGGTGGTGCTCTCCGACGCGCAGCGCGAGCAGCTGGCCAACTGGGGCGTGAACGGCCTGAGCGCACGCCGTCCCGGTGCTGGCGTGGGCGTTTCCCCGCGCACCCTGGCCGGCCGGGCGATGGAGCCCCACAAGCGGGAACTGGCCGCCCGCCGCTTCAGCCTGTTCGTCCTCAATTCCATCGAACGTGGCACCCGCTGGGCGGTCTTCGAGGCGCCGGGACCGGCGACCTGGCAAGCGCTGACCGGGCAGGTGGCCGGCTTCCTCGCCGCGCTGGAGCAGGACGGCGCCTTTGCTGCAGCCAAGCCCGGCGAGCGCTGGTTCGTAACCTGTGACGAGCGCCTGAATCCGCTGACCGACGATCAGGCGTGCATCAACCTGCTGGTCGGCTTTGCTTCCGGTTCGGTGCCCCGCCTCTCGGCCTGGCTGCTCAGCCACCGTCCCGGCGGCAGCCAGTTCAGGCCACGTCAGCTGGACCCCATGGCCATCGGCAACCTGCTGGCCGGGGCGAGGCGCCCCGACCGGGCTGGGGGAGAGGCACTGGCGGAGGCCGGCTGATGGAGGCACGCACAGCGGCGCTGACCGCCATGGGCGCGTACTGCCTGCTCATGCTCGCTATCGGCGCCTGGGCGGCTACCCGCACGCGTGACCAGGAAGATTTTTTCCTCGGTGGCCGTCGCCTCGGCCCCACCCTTGCGGCGCTTTCCCAGGGTGCAACCCAGTCGTCGGCCTGGACACTCGTGGGAGTCAGCGGCGCTGCCTACGCATGGGGCCTCTCCGCAGTGTGGATCTGGTTGTCGGTGGTGGCCGGATATGCGGTCAACTGGGGCTGGGTGGCTCCGCGCCTGCGGCGCTTGTCGCGCCAGCAGGGCAGCCTGACCCTGGTCCAGCTGCTCGCCGGTTCGGAGAATAACGCACCAGCACTCTGGCTCAGGCGTAGTGCCTCGCTGGTCATCGTCTGCTCCTTCCTGTTCTACGCCGCAGCCCAATTCCAGGCCGCGGGCTCGGCATTCGCCGTCACCCTGGATCTCGACCTGCGGGCCTGCATCCTGGCCGGGGCGCTGTTGATCATCGCCTACACGCTGGTCGGGGGGTTCTGGGCAGCGACCGTGTCGGATGGCGTTCAGGCCTGCCTGATGCTGGTCGTGGCTATCGCGCTGCCGATTGCGGGACTTCTGGCAGTGGGCGGTCCGGTGGCGATGCTGGGCCTGCTCGACTCGGCGGGGTCGCAACAGGCCGACTGGCTGGGTGGACGAGCGGGAGTGGCCGCGGTGGCCTTCGTCGTGGGCACGCTTGGCATCGGGCTGGCCGCACCGGGGCAGCCGCATGTCGTCAATCACTTCATGGCCGCCCGTGACGAACAGGCCATTCGCCGGGGTGGGGTGATCGCGCTGGTGTGGATTGCAGCGATTCTCGCCGGCATGCTGGTCGTGGGTTGGTGCGCGCGTGTCCTCACCGTGCCCGACCCCGAGTCAGTCATCTACCTTGGCGCCGCCGCCTGGCTGCCGCCAGTGGTAGGCGGCATCGTGGCGGTCGCGGTGATGTCGGCCATCATGTCCACGGCCGACAGCCAGATCGTCACCGCCACGTCCAGCCTGACGGTCGACCTCAAGGGTGCGAGTGCGCCTGCCGCCGGTGCACCACGCTTGTTCGCTACGCGCCTCGCCCTGGTCGGCTTCGGACTGGCCGCAGTCGCCGTGGCTCTGTTCGCTCCCGCCAGTATCTACAGCCGGGTTCTGTTCGCGTGGAACGCGCTGGGTGCGGCCTTCGGCCCACTGGTACTGCTCGCCGTGGCAGGGAGGCCCTGCCGGCCGGTCGCAGCGCTCGCCGGGCTGTGGACCGGTTTCCTGCTGACCGTGATCCTCTATCTCGCGCCTAACGCCGAGGGTGATGTCCTGGAGAGGGTCCTGCCTTTCGTGGTAGCACTGGGTGTCAGCCTGCTGACAGACCGTCGAGAGCGTGCCCACCGAGCCTGATCTGCGGCGCGTGTGGCGCGTGGTGGCCGCCATCCCGAGCGGTCGGGTCCTCTCCTACGCCGAGGTGGCGAGGCGCTCGCGCTTGCCGGGCGGTCCTCGACAGGTGGGCCGCGCACTGCGGCTGGCGCCGTTCGACCTGCAGCTGCCCTGGCACCGGGTGGTGAACTCGCGTGGTCGCCCCGGGCTGCCTGCCGGCACCCCGGAGCACGCCGAGCAGCTTGCCCGCCTGCGGGCGGAGGGACTCGATGTTACGCGGCCCTTGCCGCTGGGAGACGGGCGGGGGCCATTCATGACACTCGACGAGTGGCTGTGGGGTCCGGGGTGATAAAATGCGCCATGCCACGGCGCTACGTCATCTTTTCGCACGGCAAGGAAAGCGGCCCCTGGGGCTCCAAGATTTCCGCCATGGCCGATCTGGCCCGCACCGAGGGCTACGAGGCCGACTCGGTCGACTATCGGGGCATCGACGATCCCGAGGTGAGGGTGACTCGCCTTCTCAGCTTCTGTCGCGACCTGCAGGGCGACCTGGTGCTGGTCGGTTCCAGCATGGGCGGTCACGTCGCCACCAAGGCCTCATCGCTGCTCCGGGCCCGGGGCCTGTTCCTGCTGGCACCGGCCTTTTACATGCCCGGCCTCGAGCAACTCACACCGACGCCGCACGATTGTCCCATCACCATAGTTCACGGTTGGTCGGACGAGGTGGTGCCCCATGAAAACAGCATTCGCTTCGCGCGCGAGCATGGAGCGACCCTCCACCTCATCGATGCGGACCATCGCATGCAGGAGCAGATTGCCCTGATCAATTACCTCTTCGAGTACTTCCTGGTCAGCCTCGACCTGTCGGACCTGCGCGCCCGCTGAGCCGGCATGCGCTACCTGGGTACCGACCGCACCGCACTCTGGCTGCTCCGCGGCCTCTCCCGGCCGTTCCTGCGCACGACCCTCATGCCGCGCGACGTGGCAGACAGGCTGCCCGGCCGCAAGCGTCCGGTGCTCTACGTGATGGAGGAGCGCGGACTCTCCAACCTGCTCGCCCTCGAGAAGGGCTGTGAGGCTGCCGGGCTGCGCGGGCCGCTCAGGCGTATCCGCCTTGGCAGCCTCACGCTCCGGCGCTCCTTTCTGGCGATCGAGAGACGCTCGGGTGTGCTGCGCAAGCGCCCCGACCGACGCCTCCCCGGTGAGTTGCGTGATCTGCTGACGGCCCTCGCCGACGACGAGGCGCTGGAGCTGGACGTGATTCCGGTGGCCGTGTTCTGGGGCCGGGCCCCGCAGAAGGAGCGCTCCTGGCTGGACCTGGCATTTTCCGAGAGCTGGGCCCTGATGGGTCCCATGCGCCGCCTGCTGTCGATCCTGTTCAATGGGCGGGCCACCCTGGTGCGCTTCGGTGAGCCGCGACCGCTGCGCGGCTGGCTGGAGGGTGGTGGTGAGCCTTCCCGCTCCGCCAGGCGCCTGCTGCGTGACCTGCGCCATGAGTTCCGCCAGATGCGGCTCGACACCCTCGGGCCGGAACTGGCCACGCGTCGTTCGGTCACCCAGGCGGTGCTGCGCAGCCGGGCCGTGAGGCAGGCGGTGAGGCAGGAAATGCGCGAACGTCACTGCTCGCGGCGCGAGGCGCTGCTCAACGCGCGCAGGCTGGTTCACGAGATCGCGGCGGACTATTCCCACGCCTTCATTCGCCTGATGGATGGACTGCTGACCTGGCTGTGGACGAGACTCTACGACGGCGTGGAGGTCCATAACGCTTCGCGACTGGAGGGCCTGCCCGCCGGCTGCGAGGTGGTCTACATGCCTTGCCACCGCAGTCACATGGACTACCTGCTGCTGTCGTGGGTGATCTACCACCGTGGGTATCCGGTGCCGTACGTGGCAGCCGGCATTAACCTGAACCTGCCGGTGATAGGCCGCTTCCTGCGCAAGGGCGGAGGCTTTTTCATCCGTCGCTCATTCCGTGGCAACGGCCTCTACCCATCGGTCTTCACTCGCTACGTGGACGTCATGATGAGTCGCGGGCATCCGCTGGAGTTCTTCATCGAGGGAGGGCGCAGCCGCAGCGGGCGCATGCTGCCGCCCAGGACCGGCATGCTGGCCATGACCGTGCGCAGCTTCCTGCGCCATCAGCGCCGGCAGGTGGCGTACGTCCCGGTCTATTTCGGTTACGAACGCGTGTTCGAGGCGCGCACCTACCTTGATGAGCTCTCTGGCCAGGCCAAGCGCAAGGAAAGCATCCTGGGCCTGCTGCGCAGCCTGCCGTCCCTGCTGGGTCGCTTCGGCAGGGTTCAGGTCAGCTTTGGCCAGCCGATCCTGCTCGGTGATCTGCTGAATGACCGCTGCCCCGGATGGTCGCAGACTCCGCTGGACGCCGATGCCCGCCCGCCATGGTTCAGTGTCGCCGTGGATGAGCTCGCCGGGGCAGTGGTGCGCGGTATCAATTCGGCGGCGGCGATCACGCCGGTCAACCTGCTGGGCATCGTGTTGCTGTCGACACCCCGCCAGGCCATGGTCGAGGCAGACCTGGCCAGGCAGCTGGAAATCTGCGTGCGGCTCCTCGATCGCCATCCCTACGCCGAGGGTGCGGTGCTGCCGGCGCCGGATGGACCGGAGATGATCAGGGCCGGTGAGCGCCTCGGCCTGCTGGTGCGCCAGTCCCATCCCATGGGCGACGTCCTGCGCATGCCCGAAGACGTCGCTGTGTTAAGCACCTTCTATCGCAACAACGCTATCCACCTGTTCGCACTGCCCTCGCTGGTGGCTTGTGCCTTCCTCAACAACGTCACCATGCGCGGCGAGGACGTCCAGCGACTGGTGGCCAGGGTCTATCCCTTCATCCGTCAGGAGCTCACCCTGCGCTGGGAGGAAAAACAATTGGAGGGTGAGGTCGAGGCGATCCTGCTGGCGCTGGCGGGCGAGGGCCTGCTGGAGCGCGATCCGACCGGCTCCGTCTGGCGGCGCTCCCGCACCGGCAGTGCCGAAGCGGTGCAATTGTCGCTGCTGGCTCAGACCACGGTGCAGACGCTGGAGCGGTATTACCTGGTCATCTCCATGCTGCTGCGCGCCGGCAGCGGTCGGGTCGCGCGGGATGAGCTCGAGCAGCGCTGCGTGGCCATGGCCAGCCGGATCGCCATGCTCTACGGCCTCGAAACGCCCGAATTTTCCGACCGTAACCTGTTCAGGGATTTCATCGCCCTGCTGCTGAAGCGTGACGTGCTGTCGCTCGACAGTGGCGGCAAGCTGACCTTTGACGAGGGCCTCGCCCGCGCAGAAGTGGATGCCCGCATGGTGCTTTCGGAACAGATCCGCAACAGCGTCCTGCAGGTCACCCACACCTGAGGCTCAGTCGTCGTCACCGCCCCGCCAGTGTTTGATGCGCTGGCGGTGGCGCTTGTCGGCCATCCGGCGCTCGCGCGCAGCCCGACCTGGCCGGGTGGGTACCCGCTTCTTCGGCTCGCGCGCAGCAGCCTCCAGTAGCGCCGCCAGTCGGCGCAGGGCATCACGCAGGTTGGCCTCGCGGGTGCGAAAGGCGTGCGCCTCGATAACCAGCTCGTCGTCCTTGTTGAGCCGCCGGCCGGCCAGCTTGCGCAGCCGCTCGCGACCCGCCTCGCCCAGCAGCTCGGTCGAGCCCACCTGGAAACGCAGCTGGCAGGCCGTGGCCAGCTTGTTGACGTTTTGTCCGCCGGGCCCCGGGGCGCGCACCCAGCGCAGTCGATAGGACGCTGCCGGGATGTCGGTGGCCCGGACTTGCCGCTCAGTCTTCTCCGTCATCGGCGTCGATCACCTTCTCGCCGGGTCGTGGCGCCAGGGTCGAGGCACTGCGGTTACCCTCGAGAATCCGGATCTCGCGCTGGGCGGGCGGGATGGTGATGCCATGCTGCCTGAACAGCGACCAGATACGGCGGTTGACGTCCGAGCGCACGTTGTTGACGCCCTCTGCCGGATCGGCAATCCAGAAGCGTATTTCCAGCTCCATGCCGTAGTCGGTGAAGTCCATGAGCCTCGATACCGGCGCCGGCTCGGCGAGGATGCGCGGGTGGCCAGCCGCCGCATCGAGCAGCAGCTGCAGTGCCAGTTCCACGTCGTCCTGGTAGCTGACCCGCAGGGCGATCCTCAACCGGACCCGGGGGCTGCCGTAGCTCCAGTTGATGACCTGGTTGGTGATCACGTTCTGGTTTGGGACCAGGGTGGCTACCCCATCCCGGTCACGCACGACGATGTAGCGGCCCCTCAGTTCCTCGACCCAGCCGAAGCCGTGGGTGCTGGTGCCGGTAGTCCCGGTGAAGCTGATCACGTCCCCGGGCTTGATGGACTTGTCGGCCAGCAGCACGAAGCCGCTGACGAAGTTCGCGGCAATGGCCTGCAGGCCGAAGCCCAGGCCGAGGCCGATGGCGCCGGAGAAGATGGTCAGCGCGGTCAGGTCCACCCCGGAAGCGCGCAAGCCCAGCAGCACGCCGAGGCCGATGAAAAACGCGTAGCTGGTCTTGACGATGCCGATCCGGGTGGAGGGCGCCAGGGCATCCAGCTTCGAGACCCGTCGATCCAGCCAGCGCGCGGCCCAGAGGCTCAGAATGACGCAGATGGAGACGGCGAATAGTGCGGACATGACCGACCAGATGGTGATCCGCCCCTCGCCGCTGGAGAGTCCAATGGAATCGAGCAAGGCAACCAGCAGGTCCAGCCAGCCGAGGATCTGCGCCGCCACCAGCACACCCACCGCCAGTGCCAGGCGGTTCTCGTAGCTCCTAAGCCGTGAATCCGGCGAGAAGGAGCGCCGGACCGCGAAGAACAGGATCCTGATCAGCACCATCGCCGCCGCGATCCGCGCCGCCGGGTCGATGATGGAATGGGCACGGTCGGCCGCCTGCAGCAGCAGGGCGCCCGTGCCGAACAGCAGGGTCGCCAGCAAGTACGGAGAGGCGACGACGGCGGCCTCGGTCAGCAGGTTGCGCCAGCGCATGTCTGATTCCTCGCGGCGCAGGTACCAGCGATTGGCAGCGCTCGCGGCCATCAGGGTCAGCGCCAGCCCGAGCAGCAGCGCGGATGCCTGTCCCAGCATCGAGGCCGTCAGCCACGCGTCGAGCAGGTCGAGTGCTTCCCCGTTCATGCGTTCATGTCCGGAATCAGCTCGCTTTCGAGCCTGGTGATCTGGTCCTTGAGCACCAGTTTGCGCTTCTTCAGCCGGCGGAGCTGGAGTTCGTCCACGTGCATGTCCATCGCCAGGCGGCTGATGACCTCGTCAAGGTCGCGGTGCTGAATGCGCAGGTCACGCAGTTTCTGCAGCCGTTGGACCAGTTCGGTATTGACCTTGTCCTCATCGCTCACCGGCAAGCTCCATCGGCTGGCCATCAGGCCGCCAGTACTTCCGCGGCCCGGGCCGGGAAGGCCGCGTCCAGCCAGATCGGCTGGATCGGCGCTGGCAGCTTAGCCAAACGGCCGGGTTGATTCCACGGAGTTGCCGGGTCGTGGAAGTCGGAGCCGACCGATCCCGCCAGGCCCTGGCGCGCAGCCAGGCTGGCGGCAGTGGCTACCCGGTCGGGCGAATCGCCTCCGCAGGCGACCTCCAGGGCCAGGCCCCCGTGTTGACGGAAGTCGGCGCACAGCTCGCGGCGGGCGCCGGCGGACAGGCGGTAGCGGAGGGGATGCGCGAGGCTCGCGACCCCGCCCGCGGCAAGGCAGCACCGCAATACTTCCTCGAGTGCCGGCCAGTGCGAGGCTACGGCGGCGGGCCGACCACGACCAAGGTGGCGCTCGAAGGCGGCTGCCTGGCTGTGGGCTGCCCCGCACTTGACCAGGGCCCTCGCAAAGTGGGTTCGGGTTGGCCGTGGGGTGACCGCGAGGACATCGCGCAGGATCTCCGCGCCGGGGAGGCCGGCCCGCTCCAGCTTGCGGGTAATTTCCTCGGCGCGGCGCAGCCGCTCGCCCGCCATGAGATCCAATAATGCAGCAAGGTCAGGCGCGCAGGGATCGATGCCGAAGCCGAGCACGTGGACGGTCTGCCCGCGCCAGGTTGCCGAGAGCTCCACGCCGGGTACCAGCAGGACGCCGGCCGCCGCCGCTGCCAGGGCCGCCTCCTCGAGTCCCGCCACGGTGTCGTGATCGGTGAGGGCCAGGACCCTGACACCTCGCTCGGCCGCCAGCTGTACCAGTGCCGCAGGGGTGAGCAGACCGTCGGAGGCCGTTGAGTGCGAATGAAGGTCGACCGGGCTGCTCAATGCACCGCCCTCGGCGCCAGGCCCACGCTGTCGACCCGGCCACCGCTGACCACCACGAAGCCTCGCTTGCGGTTGTAGCCATCCTCCGAGTAGTCAAACACGTAGGTGCGTCTGAGGATGAGGCGCCCGTCCCGGTCGCGGGCGAAGGCCAGTCCGTGACTGGCCACCGTGCCATCCAGGAATTGCGCCCCACCCTCGCGGCAGGTCTCCGCCGCCACGCGGTTCGCCAGCTCGCGCGCCGCGAGCCCCGCGTGCCAGGCCCAGCCTACCAGGCACAGGCCCAGCATGGCCGCCAGCGTGGTCCAGCTCAACTCAGCCATGCCGTCCAGTCGTTGGCGGCGGCCGAACAGGCAATGAAGTTCGGATTGAGCAGCGTGTCGCGCTGGTTGTAGAGCATGGGCTCGCCGCTCAATTCCAGCACGCGTCCACCTGCCTGCTCGAGCACACATTGCCCGGCCGCAGTATCCCATTCGCTGGTCGGGCCGAGGCGTGGGTACACGTCAGCGGCGCCCTCGGCCACCATGCAGAACTTGAGCGAGCTGCCGACCGCGACGAGTTCGTGGGCGCCGGCGCGGGCCAGGAAACCGTCCAGGCTGCTGCCGCGGTGGGAGCGACTGCCCACCACCCGGAGCGGCGTGCCGATCACGCCGGCGGCGCGTATGGCTTCACATTGGCCGGCCCGATGGCGCTGCGCCCCGCGGCCGCGCGTCGCGCAATAGTCAAGGTCGAGCGCCGGGGCGTGGACTACGCCCAACACCGGCCGGCCCTGGTGGACCAGCGCGACGTTGACCGTGAACTCACCGTTGCGCTTGACGAATTCCCTGGTGCCATCGAGAGGATCCACCACCCATAACCAGTCCCAGCCCCGGCGCAGCGCGGGCGACACGGAGGCAGACTCCTCCGACAGGACCGGCACCTCGGGCAGCAGTGCCTGGAGCCCTGCCTCCAGGATGTGGTGTGAGCGCAGGTCCGCTTCGGTCAGCGGAGAGTCGTCTTCCTTGTGCTCGATCGCGAACGGCGAGGCGTAGACCTCCATGATCGCCCGACCTGCCTCGCGGCAGAGCAGCCTCACCGGCTCGAGCAACTTCTCGCCTGAGTCGGTCACCGCGCGTTGCTGCCGGGCGAGTTTCCCCTGCGACGCCGTCGTCGCTGGCCCCCGCCGGACCCGCCCCCCGGCGCCTTCGCGCGCCGCTCCTCACGCTCCTTCCAGGACTGCGTGTCCTTGTGGCGTGGCACCGCGCTGGCGGAGGCTACCTCAGGCAGCGCCTGCGGATCGAAGCTCCCCACCGGGATCTTGCGGCCGATGAAGGACTCGATCTCCGGGAGCGTGATTACGTATTCCTCGCAGCCGAGGCTGATGGCGTCCCCGGTCGCGCCGGCACGCGCGGTGCGGCCGATCCGGTGGACGTAGTCCTCGGGGTCCTGCGGCAGGTCGTAGTTGAAGACGTGGCTGACGTCCGGGATGTGCAGCCCGCGGGCGGCCACGTCGGTGGCGACCAGCACCGCGATGGCGCCATCGTGGAAGTCCCGCAGCATCCGGAGCCGGCGTGCCTGCGGCACGTCGCCGGACATCGCCGCGGCCTCGATGCCGTTGGCCCGCAGCTTGCGTTCCACGTACTCGGCCGAGCGCTTGGTGTTCACGAATACCATGGTGCGGGTGGCCCCTGATTGGCGAAGCAGGTGGATCAGCAGCGGTGCTTTCTCCTCCATGGAGGGGAAGTAGATGAGCTGCGTGACCTTTTCCGCCGTGATCCGCTCCGGCTCGATGCGCACCAACTCCGGATCGTTCATGTGTTCATAGGCCAGCTCCAGCACCCGCTGGGAGAGGGTGGCCGAGAACAGCAGGTTCAGGCGCTGGTCGGGAGGCGGTAGGCGCCTGAGCAGGTAGCGGATGTCCTTGATGAAGCCGAGATCAAACATGCGGTCAGCCTCGTCGAGGACCAGGACCTCGCAATACCGCAGGTCGAAGACCCGCTGCTTGAGATAGTCGATCAGGCGGCCCGGGGTGCCGATCAGGACATCGACGCCCTGCTCGAGTTGGCGGCGCTGCTTGTCGTAGTCGACGCCCCCGAAGGCCAGGCCCAGCCGGAGGGGGGTGTACTGTCCGAGCAGCGTCGCGTCGTGATGGATCTGGATCGCCAGCTCACGGGTGGGTGCCAGTACCAGCGCGCGGGGCGAGCTGATGGGCCGACCGGCCGCGGGCTCGTTGCGCAGCAGGCGCGCATACAGCGCCACCAGGAAGGCCGCCGTCTTGCCGGTACCGGTCTGGGCCTGGCCCGCCACGTCCATGCCGGCCAGGGCGCGGGGCAGGGACCCCGCCTGGATCGGCGTACAACGTTCGAAGCCGGCGTCGGCGATGCCGCGGGCCAGGGCCTCTGGCAGGTGAAGTCCGGTAAAGGAGAGTTCCGAAAAGTTTTGCTCGCTCACTGATGCCCTTTTATGCCGGCATCCCTTGAAAATTGTCGCGTGACAGGCTACAAAGAGCGCCAACAACGACGGTTACACCGCCGTCAATCCCGAACCCGGCTCTATCCGGGGGTCCCCAGGGCCCGATCGAGCCAAAGACTCAACCAGACAAACCAGGTTCAGCGCCAGAACGTATTGTGCCGCATCCGGCCTTCTCTCGTCACTCGTTGCGAACGCCCGCGGCCCCACCCTCATCCCACAGTTCCTTTTCACCCTCTCCCTGGAGGATCCCCGCGTGAGCGGAAATGACATAGTCCATACCTCTGATGCCACTTTCGAAGCCGATGTGCTGAATTCCGACCTGCCTGTCCTGCTGGATTTCTGGGCGGAGTGGTGCAGCCCCTGCAAGGCCATCGCCCCCCTCCTCGACCAGTTGGCAGAGGAATACGGTGGCCGGGTTCGCATCGCCAAGCTGAACATCGACGACAACCGCAGCACCCCGCTCAAGTACGGTGTGCGCGGCATCCCCACCCTGATCCTGTTCAAGGATGGCGCGCCGCAGGCCCAGCAAGTGGGCCTCGTGCCCAAGGCGAAGCTGGCTGCCCTGCTGGATCAGCACCTGTGAGGGGCTATCTCGGCAACCAGGCCCGTGGCGGCGGTGGTGGCGGTGGTGGCGGCGGTCGCAAGGGCCAGGGGCGTCATCGCGGCGGCAACCGGCAACTGCCGGAGGGACTGCCCCAGGACGATTATCCGGACGGTGGCGACCTCGACATCATCTCCCCGGAGGAACTCGCGGCTTCCCGCCGCTCGATGAACCTCACCGAGTTGAAGGCCAAGCCAGTTCACGAGCTGGTACGGATGGCCGAGGCCATGGGCCTTGAAAACACCGCCCGCCAGCGCAAGCAGGACGTTATCTTCTCCATCCTGAAGGCGCACGCCCGGGGTGGCGAGGACATCTACGGTGACGGGGTGCTGGAGATCCTGCAGGACGGTTTCGGTTTCCTGCGCTCGGCCGAGGGTTCCTACCTGGCGGGCCCTGACGACATCTACATCAGCCCGTCGCAGATCCGTCGCTTCAATCTACGTACGGGCGACTCCATCTCCGGGCTGATCCGGCCGCCCAAGGACGGCGAGCGTTACTTCGCCCTCCTCAAGATCGGCGAGATCAACTTCGACTCGCCGGAGAGCGCGCGGCACAAGCTGCTGTTCGAGAACCTCACTCCGCTGCACCCAACCAAGCGGCTCAAGCTGGAGCGGGGCAACGGGTCGACGGAGGACCTCACTGCCCGGGTCATCGACCTCACGGCCCCGCTGGGCAAGGGCCAGCGCGGCCTGATCGTCTCGCCGCCCAAGGCGGGCAAGACCATGCTGCTGCAGAACATCGCCACTTCGATCGTGGCCAACCATCCCGAGGTATACCTGATCGTGCTGCTCATCGACGAGCGACCGGAAGAGGTCACCGAGATGGCGCGTACGGTCAAGGGCGAGGTGGTCGCCAGCACCTTTGACGAGCCGGCCAGTCGCCACGTTCAGGTGGCGGAGATGGTTATCGAAAAGGCCAAGCGCCTGGTCGAACACAAGCGCGACGTGGTAATCCTGCTCGACTCCATCACCCGCCTGGCCCGGGCTTACAACACGGTCGTGCCCAGCTCCGGCAAGGTCCTGACCGGTGGCGTGGATGCCAACGCCCTGCAGCGCCCGAAGCGCTTCTTCGGCGCGGCGCGGAACGTCGAGGAGGGTGGATCCCTCACCATCATCGCCACCGCGCTTATCGATACCGGCTCGCGCATGGACGACGTGATCTACGAGGAATTCAAGGGCACGGGCAACTCCGAGATCCACCTCGACCGCCGGGTGGCCGAGAAGCGAGTGTTCCCGGCCCTGAACATCAACCGTTCCGGTACCCGGCGCGAGGAGTTGATCACGGCTCCCGACGAGCTGGCGAAGATGTGGATCCTGCGCAAGCTGCTGCATCCGATGGATGAGCTCGCTGCCATCGAGTTCCTGATTGGCAAGATGAAGGACACCAAGACCAACGGGGAGTTCTTCGACGCCATGAAGCGCGGCTGAGGGCAGTCGGGCTTGCCCGCAGGGCGTAGCGCTCCCCCGCTGCAGCGTGATGCGGCCATGCGCCGCCTCATGCGCCGGGTGGGTCCCTGCCTGTTGCAGCCCGACCGGCGCCGCTCGCCCTACCAGGCCCTGGTCAGCGCCATCGCGCATCAGCAACTCACGGGCGCGGCGGCGCGCACCATCCTGTCGCGACTGTATGCGCTGGACGGTGGCAAGTCCTGCCCGGCGCCCGAGACGTTGCTCGCCCTTCCGGTGGAAGCACTTCGCGGCGCTGGTTTTTCGGCCGCCAAGGTGCTGGCCCTGCGCGACATTGCCGCACGTGCGCTTGACGGCAGCCTGCCGCCGCGCCGGATCCTGCAGCGCTGGGACGACCAGAGAATCGTCGATCAGCTGGTGCAGATCCGCGGCGTCGGTCGCTGGACCGTGCAGATGCTGCTGATCTTCACCCTGGGTCGTCCGGATGTACTGCCGGTAGACGACTACGGGGTGCGCAACGGTTTTCGCATCGCCTATGGACTCGACCGCTTACCCACGCCAGGCGAGCTGGGCGAACATGGCCTGCGTTGGGCGCCGGAGCGTTCGACTGCGGCGTGGTACCTGTGGCGGGCCGTCGACCTGGAGCGCGCGGCGGGTTGATCAGCTGCCGGGCCCGAGCTCGCGGTCAAGGATGCGCTGCAGTTCGGACTCGACCTTGCCCCGGGCCATGGACAACATGAAGCCCAGCTTCGCGTCGATACACAAGTCGCTCTCGCCCAGCCTGACCTGGCCGTTGAACTCGGCATGCCGCAGTTGCGCCACGTCCCCCTCCCAGCTACAGGTGACGCCGAACTTGTCTTCCAGCTTGGCGGCGATCCGCTCGACCTTCGACCGCAATTCGTTCAGCCCGAGCTGGTGTGTCCGCCTGATGCTGATCTCGCTCACTGGTCGATACCTCCCTGTGCCTCTTCCCTGGCCACTGCACGCCAACCAATGTCCTTGCGGTACTGCATGCCCTCGAAACAGATCACGTCCACCAGCGCGTAGGCCTCACGCCGCGCGGCGGCAACGCTCGGGCCGAGGCCGACTGCGCACAGCACGCGACCGCCGGTGCAGGTCACCTCGCCGGCCACCAGCCGCGTGCCGGCATGGAACACCTTGCCCGCCAGCGTGCCTGCCTGATCGAGGCCGGCGATGCGAGCTCCCTTGCGAGGGGCGTCTGGGTAGCCGCCAGCGGCGATGACTACGCCGACTGCTGCCCGCGGGTCCCACCGGGCCTCGACCTGGTTCAGACGCCCGTCGAGCGCCGCCTCGCATAGGTCCACCAGGTCGGATTCGAGCCTGGCAAGTATCGGCTGGGTCTCCGGGTCGCCGAAACGGCAGTTGAACTCAAGCACATTGGGCGTGCCGTCGGGGGCGATCATCAGCCCGGCATACAGGAAGCCCGTGTAAGGCGTGCCTTCAGCGGCCAGGCCCTCCACAGTGGGCACGATCACCTCGCGCATGATGCGCTCGTGGGCTGCGGCATCGACCACTGGTGCCGGCGAATAGGCGCCCATGCCCCCAGTGTTGGGGCCCAGGTCGGCGTCGAGCAGGCGCTTGTGGTCCTGCGAGGTCGCCAGCGGCAGGATGTGCTTGCCATCGACCATGACAATGAAGCTCGCTTCCTCGCCCTCCAGGAACTCCTCGATGACCACCGTCTCGCCGGCGCTTCCGAAGGCGCCAGTGAACATGCCCTCGGCAGCGGCGATGGCCTCGTCTGCCGAGGCCGCAATGATCACGCCCTTGCCGGAAGCCAGCCCGTCGGCCTTGACCACCATCGGGCTGCGCTGGGCCCGCACCCATGCGCGGTCGAAATCCTCGCGGGTGAAGCGCGCATAGCGGGCGGTGGGGATGCCGTGCCGTTCCAGGAAGGCCTTGGTGAAGGCCTTGCTGGCCTCCAGCCTGGCGGAGTCGCGCGAGGGTCCAAAACAGCGAAGCCCTGCTGCCTGGAACGCATCCACGATGCCGGTAACCAGGGGCGCCTCCGGGCCAATGACGGTGAGGCCGACGTGTTCGGCCTGAGCCAAGCGGAGCAAGCCCGGGATGTCGTCGGCCTCCACGGCGACGTTGCGACAGCCCGGTTCGAGAGCCGTCCCCGCATTGCCGGGCGCGACCAGTACCTCGCTGACTCGCGCCGACGCGGCCAGCTTCCACGCCAGGGCGTGCTCGCGACCTCCGCTGCCGACCACCAGGACCTTCATGCCGGACTCAATGCCTGAAGTGGCGCATGCCAGTCAGGACCATGGCCATCCCGTGCTCGTCGGCTGCCGCGATGACCTCGGCATCCCGCATGGAACCGCCGGGCTGGATGACCGCCCGGATGCCGAAGCTGGCTGCCACGTCCAGTCCATCGCGGAAGGGAAAGAAGGCATCGGAGGCCATCACGGAACCCTTCACCTCCAGCCCTTCCTCGGCCGCCTTCATCGCGGCGATGCGGCTGGAGACCACCCGGCTCATCTGGCCGGCACCAATGCCCACCGTCATGCCTTGTCGGGCATACACGATGGCGTTCGATTTCACGTACTTGCAGACCCGCCATGCGAACAGCAGATCGGCCAGCTCCTGCTCGTCGGGGATCCTCGCCGAGACCACCCTGAGGTCTCCGGCCGCCACCTCACCAGTGTCCGGCGTCTGCACCAGCAGTCCGCCGCGCACGCTGCGCAGTTCCATGGTCGGCGCGGAGGCAGGAGCCAGCGGGCCGGTTTCCAGCACCCGGATATTGGGCTTGCCGGCCAACACGCCGCGTGCCTCGATCGCCACCGACGGGCAGGCAATGACCTCCACGAATTGCCGTTCGAGGATCGCAGTCGCCGTCCTGGCATCCAGTTCGCGGTTGAAGGCAATGATCCCGCCAAAGGCGGAAGTCGGATCGGTGCGATAGGCAAGGTCATAAGCCTCCTGCGCCCCGGAGGCCACCGCCACCCCACAGGGGTTGGCGTGCTTGACGATCACACAGGCCGGTTCGGCGAACTGCCTGACACATTCCAGCGCGGTGTCGGCATCGGCGATATTGTTGTAGGACAACTCCTTGCCCTGCAGCTGGCTGGCGGTGGCGATGCTCGCGCCGCTTGTCCCGGAGTCCAGGTAAAAGGCCGCCGATTGATGGGGATTCTCGCCGTAGCGGAGTTTGTCCTTGCGCCGTGCGCCGACCACCAGGGTCTCGGGAAACTCGCCGCTGCGGCCAGCGAGGTAGGCGGCGACTGCCGCGTCGTAGCCGGCAGTATGCGCGTAGGCCTTGGCAGCCAGCCTGCGGCGGGTCTCGAAGCCCAGGCCCCCGGAGCGACCCAGCTCCTCCAGTACAGGGGCATAGTCGACCGGGTCCACCAGCACCGCTACGTGGGCGTGGTTCTTGGCGGCCGCCCGCAGCATGGCCGGACCACCGATGTCGATGTTCTCGATGGCGTCCTCGTCAGAGCAACCGGGTCGGGCGATGGTCGAGGCGAAGGGATACAGGTTGACCACCAGGAGATCGATGGGCTCGATCCCGTGGGCCTGCATGACGGCGTCGTCCACGCCGCGCCGTCCCAGCAGGCCGCCGTGGATTTTCGGGTGCAGGGTTTTGACCCTTCCGTCCATGATTTCGGGAAAGCCGGTGTAGGCGGCGACCTCCCGGACGGCCAGGCCCGTCTCGGCCAGCAGGCGGGCCGTGCCCCCGGTGGACAGCAGCTCGATGCCCATCCCGGCCAGTTGCGTGGCCAGTTCCGAGACGCCCGACTTGTCCGAGACGCTGATCAGCGCCCGCCGCACGGCGACGCTCATGCGCGGGCTGCCAACCCGTATTCGCGCAGTTTCTTGCGAAGGGTGGCGCGGTTGATGCCCAGGATGGTTGCCGCCTGGCTCTGGTTGCCACCCGCGTAGTCGAGCACCGACCGGAACAGGGGCACTTCGACTTCCCGCATGACCAGCTCGTACAGCCGGCCCGGTGGGTGTCCATCGAGCGCGCCGAAGTAGGCGCTCAACGCCCGCTCTGTGTGGCTGCTGAGCGGTAGCAGCGGCGGAACCTCCCCGCCGTTAATCCCCATCTTGCCGTCATGCCCTGCCATGTCTTCCCCTCAGGCGGCCCGCTCCTGGCACTCGCCGGGCGGTGCGAACAGGTCTCGTGCAAGCGCCACCTGTTCCGCGCCATCTTCGGTCGAAGACAGGGCCTTCGGCAGGCGGTCTCCGAGGCCGAGTTGCCGGGCGTACCAGGTCAGGTGCTTGCGCGCGATTCGAACGCCCTGCGACGGACCGTGGAAGGTGTGCAGTGCGTCCAGATGTTCGAGGATGATATCACGAACCCTGCCGCGGTCCGGGATCGCAGGGGACCCGGCGAGGCCCAGCGCCGCGTTGATCTCCGCGAAGAGCCAGGGGCGCCCGCAGGCGCCGCGGCCGATCATGATCCCCGCTGCGCCGGTATGAACCAGCACCAGGCGGGCCCGGTCGCCGTCGGTCACGTCCCCGTTGGCGAAGACGGGCACCGACACCGCCCTGACGACCTCGGCGATGGTGTCGTACTCGGCGTTGCCCTGGTACATGTCCTCGCGGGTACGTCCGTGAACGGCCAGGCCCACCACACCGAGGTCCTCGGCCATCCGCGCGATGTCCACGGCATTACGATGACTGCGGTCCCAACCGGTCCGCATCTTGAGGGTGACCGGGACGCCTGCGGCCGCCACCACGGACTCAAGGATGCTCCGCACCAGTTCGGGTTCGCGCATCAGGGCCGACCCCGCGGCCCGATTGCAGACTTTCTTGGCTGGACAGCCGAGGTTGATGTCGATGACCTGAGCGCCGAGGGCCGCGTTCATGGCTGCGGCCTCGGCCATCCTCGCTGGCTCGCTGCCCGCGATCTGCACCACCCTGGGCTCGGGCTCGCCCTCGTGGTCCATCCGCCGTCGCGATTTTTCGCTGTGCCAGAGCCGAGTGTCAGAGGTCAGCATCTCAGAGGCGGCCAGTCCGGCCCCCAGTTGGCGGCAGAGAATGCGAAAGGGACGGTCAGTGACGCCCGCCATGGGCGCGAGGACAACCGGCGAAGGCAAGGTGAAACCAGCGAGCTTCATCCGCTCGCCTCGCCGGCGCAGCGAAGCAGGCCGTTGGCCCTGAGGCAGGCGTCAATCACGAAGCCCACAGCGTCGCTGCCCGGGTCCTGGAACAGGACCTCGACGTCGATCCGCTCGCCCGGTGCGATCGTCTCCGGAGGCGGGCCGTCACCCACCCGGTATTCGCCGGGTTCCACGTCGCGGCCAGCAATCAGTGCACCGAAGCGGTCTTCCACGACCAGCCTGAGGATCGGGCTCGGCTGGACGAACCGGTCCTTGTTTACGATGGCGGCCCTCAGCCTGACCCGGCCCGCAGCGCCGAGTTCACCGGTCGCACCGAGTTGCCTGACCTCATACACCGCCGGATCCGGCGCCTGCTGGTGAGCCTCAAGTCCGACCAGCGCCTTGAGGGGCTCCTGCCAGTGCAGGCCGACCTGCACGGCCAGTGCGGCTGCCAGGCCGAGGGCGAGAAGCCAGGTCCTGAGACCTGCGCCTGCGGTGGCTGCCGGAGTCTCGAGCAGGAAGTCCGTGCCGAAGCCTGGCGCCGCGGGGTCCGGCACAGGCCCTGTTGGCGGCGGGTCCATGTCGAAGGCTCCCGAGCACACGCCGCAGCGCACCCTGCCGGGCCCGTTCTCGAGCAGGGAGTCGGGTACCCGAAAGCGGGTCTGGCAGTGGGGACAGGTCGTCAGCACGGTTGCATGGTGCCACGTTCCCTCGTCCGCACACCCTCCAGCAACACCCAGCCATCGCGCACCACCGGCGGTTTCATCTCGAAGTGCGCCGCATAGGCGCGCGCCACGCCGGGCGACTGGTCCTCGAGCAGGCCCGAGAGGACGATGCGACCGCCAGGCTCGACGGCCTGGCTCAGCACGTCGGCCAGTTCGACCAGTGGGCCGGCCAGGATGTTGGCCAGCACTAGATCGAAGCGACGTCCGGACACGACTTCGGGCGGTCCGGACTCCAACCGCTGCGTCAGCCGGTTGCGTGCCGAATTTTGCGCCGTGGCGAGCAGGGCCTGCGGGTCGATGTCCACGGCGAGGGCGTGGTCTGCGCCCAGCGCGAGCGCGCCGAGAGCGAGGATGCCGGAGCCACAGCCGTAATCCAGTACGCGGGCACCCGCCAGCGGAAACCCGTCCAGCCACTCCAGGCACAGGGCGGTGGTCGGATGAGTCCCGGTACCGAAGGCGAGTCCGGGGTCCAGTTCAAGCACCACCGCTCCGGGGGCGTCGATGGCTTGTCCGCCTGGTCGGATCCAGAGCCTGCGCCCGAACTGCATCGGATGGAAATCGCTCAGCCACTCGCGTTCCCACGGGCGGTCGTCGAGCAGGTCGTGGCTCACCGCGGCCTCGGCCAGGTTCAGGGCGATCGAGAGGGCAGCGGACAGTGCCGGTCCCGACGAGCCCGGCGTGAACAGCGCGCTCAGCCGGATAGCCGGCCAGAGGGGGGTTTCCCCGGGCGCTGGCTCCAGCACCGGGTTGTCCGCGCCGTCGCTGAGGGTGACCGAGAGTGCCCCGGCCGCAAAGCAGGCCTCCTCGGCGGCTGTCAGATCGCAGTCGCCGAGGTCGATGTGGATGCGCAGGTAAGGATCGCCCACCACTGGCCTCACTTCAGGCCGAGACGTCGCTCCAGGTAGTGAATGTCCAAGCCACCCTGCCTGAAGGCAGCGTGGTTGAAGATCTCCTGATGCAGGGGGGTGTTGGTCTTGATGCCCTCCACGACCATCTCCGACAGCGCGTTG